>JBAVTK010000353.1:0-18093 GCA_049696095.1 Aliidongia sp.
CTTCAGGCCTCGCCCGATAGTGACGGGCGTTTCCAGTTCGACCGACGCAGGACACGATACAAGAGCAGCAAGGCCGCGGCCGCCGGGACGACCGTCCAAAGGCTGCGCTGAATCAGTAAAAATGCCGTAAAAGACCAGGTCGTGCCGATCAGCATTTCGACGAGCGACCGCACGAAATTGTCCGAGCCGCGTCGGGCGAATTGATTGCGCTTTGCCGGCGCGCGATAGACATAATTCAACACAGCACAGCAGAGTGCACTGCCGACACAGCATAGCGCCAACGAAAAGCCGAGCCACAGGCTGAACCATGCCGCCACGCACAGCGGTATCACCATGAACAGAGCCACCGGCAATAACGCCGCTTGGATCTTGGCCCGTAGAATCGCACCGGCGGATAGCGGCGCGGAGGCCAGGAGATCGACCGCGTCCTCGCCCGACAGAGTAAGCCAGGTCAAGCCACCCGCCATGTAGCCAGCGGTCATGACCAGGACGAGCCATCGTCCGGAACTCCCCCCGGTTCGGGTCTGCCAGACGATCAGCGTCAGCGGCAGCAGGAAGACAAGCTGTCGCGCGATCTGGGTCAATAACCACGGATCGCGAAGCAGCACGCGAATTTCCTTGCGTCGCAACGCCGCCAGCGGCTCGGTCCGGAACGGACGTTCCGATGCGACGCGAGACCGCGTGCCGGAACCGACGCCCGCAGCCGCGGTGGCGCTGGCAATAAAGCGTTCGGCGAGAGTCAGCGCCGTGACGATGAAGCAGAGGACGCTGACGGTGATCAACCCGGCCAACGCTCGGTTGTCGCCGACGGCACCGCGGGCGGGCCACCACAGCCAACTGTCCGGCGGGGGCAAGAACCCGGCGAGCAGCGTCATGCGCGGCACATCCGTCGGATCGGAGACGTGGATCAGGTTGGGGATCTGTGCCGTCAGCGCAAAAGTTATGCCGAGCAATGCCGACAAGATCTGCGCCACCAGCCGGGTCAGCCGCGCGCCCAGCAGCCGGAACAGCGAGATCGCCAAGATCAGCCCGAATGAGGTCGCGAGCAATCCCAGGCACGGAATGACGATATAGGCCGCGAGCCAAGCACGATGCCCGAGCAAGATGAAGGCATTGGCCAGCGGCAGCGCCAACAGCGCACCACCGAGGCAGACATTGGTGGCGATCACGGTCAACCGCACCAGAATGACGGCGTAGCGCGGAAACGGCGACGACAGAAGCAAATCCATATCGCCGCGGGCGTAGATCGCCTGAATTGCCGCATCGAGCGCGGTCGAGACCATCCCGAGCGCCAGAAAGAACAGGGCACCGCTCAACACCGCCAGGATCACGGACGGCGGCAAGGCCGGCAAGTCGGCATGGTCGATGGCGAATGCGACGAATAAGGCAAGCAATTGCCAGACGATCAGCAGGCTCGCGATGACAGCGCTGGTGCGCCGGCGCCGGCCGATGGATCGCCATTGCAGCCTGATCTCCCAGCGGAACAGCCAGGCGATCGACGCTATCCCGCCGGTCACACCGGAACCGAATCGTTATCTGCGACCAGATGCAGGAAAATATCCTCCAAACTCGATCCGGGCCGACCAGATTGTGCCCGCAGCTCGTTCAAGCTGCCCTCTGCCCGCAATTCACCACCCTGGATAATGCCGATACGATCGACCAATCGTTCGGCCACGTCCAAAATATGCGTGGTCAAGATGATCGTACAGCCGTTGCGGGCGCGATCATGCAGGAGGTTTTTGACCTGTCGGGCGATTGCGGCGTCCAGCCCGGTCAGAGGCTCGTCGAGCAGCAGCAGCTTTGGGTCATGAATCAGCGCGCCGGCGAGCGCCGCCTTCTGTCTCATACCGCGCGAGAAATCCTCGCAGCGCTCATGCCGATGCGGCCACAAATCGAGCGCCTCCAACAGGAATTGGGCCTGGGTTTGGGCGTGGCGCGCATCAATGCGCCACAAACCGGCGATAAATTCGAGATATTCGAGCGGTGTCAACTTGTCGTACAGCATCGGCTCGTCGGGCAGCCAAGCAATCATCTGACGCGCCGCGATCGGGTTGGACAATGCGTCGATTCCGAAGATTTCGATGGTGCCGGAATCGGGCGGCAACAGCCCGACGATCATACGCAGCGTCGTCGTCTTGCCGGCGCCGTTCGGTCCCAGCAAGCCGTAGAATTCGCCAGGCGACAAGCTTAGAGAGATACCGCGCACGGCGGGCTTGTCGAAGCTCTTGGTAAGGCCGATAATACGCAAAGCGTCGTGCGATGCCATCTCTCTGTCCGCCAACGTCATGAGCAATGGCTTCAATCTATAGGCGCCCGCACATATATCGCAACCCGGCCAATTGGTAGGGGTTCGTTAGTGGGGTATGCGTCGTGATGCAGTGTCGTCTGTGGTGACGTCGCTCACTCAGCCTTGTGACCGGGCGCCATGACGCTCGACTCCGTCCGATGTCTGGCCGTGTCTGTACTGGCCGCCACCGCCACTTTCATTGGTGGGTTGATCGGGTGGTGGTTTGGAGAACCGGTCATCGGCGCGGTCGCGCTGGCGTTGTTGCTCGGCACCGTCATTTGGTTGGCATGGCGGTCTGACCGGCAGCGAATGGACGCCGGCCGGTCCCATGAGCGACTGGTCGGACAGGAACGCCTCTTCCGCGAAATGGTCGAGTCCGCCCCGCAGGGCATCATCATCCTCGACGCGTCAGGCCAGGTTCGGCTGGCTAATCAAACCGCAGCGACAATGTTCGGCTATGCCCGGCCGGATGATTTGCTGGCGCTCGAAACGATCGAGGCGCAATTGGATACTGACACCCGAGCGCGCATGGCACAATTTCGGCAAACCGGCACCACGGCGGCACCACACGACTTTCGCGTGTGCCGGCCGGACGGGACCGAGATTTGGTGCCAAGCCGATATGCGCCCAACGAGCTGGGAAGGGCGTTCGGCTGTTGTGGCATTCCTCATCGATGCCACCGAGCAAAAACGGGCCGAGGCGGCACTGGCGGATGCGCGCGACGCGGCGAAAGCGGCCAACCGTGCCAAAAACGAATTTCTTGCCAATGTGAGCCACGAAATCCGCACGCCGATGAATGCGGTGGTTGGTCTTAGCCATCTCGCGCTGGCCTCTTGCCGCGACCCGGCACTAGGCGAGACCCTGACGAAAATTGTCGGCTCAACGAAAGCATTGCTTGGGGTCATCGACGATATATTGGAGTTCTCGAAAATCGAGGATGGCGATTTGGAGATAAAACATCTCGATTTCAGCCTGAGCGAGTTAACCGATTCGCTTCAAGTAATGCTTGGCACTGCGGCCGAACAGCGCGGCCTCGAACTCGTTGTCCAGCAATCCCCCAACCTACCCAAGGTAATGACCGGCGACCCGCACAGACTTTCTCAAGTGCTGCGAAATATCATCGCGAATAGCATCAAATTCAGCGAGCACGGCAGAATCCTTGTGACGATCGATGAAATCGAACGCTCCGAGGCCCGTATTGCGCTTCGATTCAGCGTGCGCGATTGGGGAATCGGCATGTCGTTGGAGCAGCAAGACAAGCTGTTTCAGGCATTTTCGCAGGGTGACGGCTCGATGAAGCGGCGCCATGGCGGCATTGGGCTTGGCTTGATCATCTGCAAGCGCCTGGTCGAGGCGATGGGCGGGTCGATCGTCGTCGATAGCACCGTTGGACAAGGCAGCATTTTTTCCTTCACCCTCGGTTTCGAACTGAGATCGCATCCGGCGCGTCGAAGCCGCGATGTCGGTGCCGGGAAGCCTTCCGAGAAACCGATCCCGCGGCTTGCGGGTGTTCGAGTTTTGATCGTCGAGGATAACCCCTTAAATCAAGCTATCGCCCAAGGCATTATGACGAGCGCGGGCGCGATTGCATCGATTGCCGCCAATGGATTGGAAGCCGTCAATCGTCTACAGGCAAGTATGTTCGATGTCGTGCTGATGGATCTACAGATGCCGGAGATGGACGGATACGCCGCGACTCGGGCAATTCGTATTGATCTTGGCTTGACCTGGCTACCGATTATCGCAGTCACGGCGCATGCGCTGGAGGAAGAGAAACGGCGTTGTCGCGAAATCGGCATGAATGAGCATCTGTCCAAGCCGGTCGAGCCCGAGCTGCTGATCAGCACCGTCCACGCGATGGTCGAAGCGCAGACCTTGCCGGGGATCGACATGCGCGACGCCATGAGAAGATTGGGCCGCGACCGAACATTGCTGGAACGTGTCTATCGCGATTTTTGTGACCGATATCATAGCGCCGCGGACGAACTGGCCGGTTTGATCGCCACGGGGAGGCCCGAGGATGCGGTCGCTCTCGGTCATATCCTTGAGGGAATGGCTGGGAATCTCGGAGCACAGCGTGTGTCGGCCGCCGCGCGGGCGCTCCTCGTAAAACTGAAGACCGGCGAATACGGGGCCGAACTGATCGACGAACTGCGCGTGGCGCTGGCCGAGCTTTCCGGCACTCCGCCGAGTGGGCGGATTGTCGCTGCTCCGGACGGTGCCGATCAAACCGTTCCAACCAAGCCCGCATAACCAACAGCCCCGTCCCACCACTTGCCGATGTCGGGCCGAACCGACGCCTCAGCACCATCGATGCCTACTCTCGTCGCGCAGCCGTGCCAGAACATGCTCGACCAGGGTGCAAGCCCGCATAATGTCATCATAGTCATATTGCGGAAATTCCGCACAAAGCTCGGCGACCTGCTGCGAGATGTCGGGCAGCGTCAGGTCGAGATGGGGACAATTACGAGCCATAGCGGTCGAGCCTTGACGCGGGAGTGCAAAATGTCAGATTCGGCGCTCTCTCTTGCAGAAGTCTTAATTCGCCGAGTCGATGGCCGTGATGAGGGTCATAGCGGCCGCATGAAGATGGGGGGCACCGATGCCACCTCGGTGCATTGTTGCGAGGTCGATATTTTGCTAGGGTCCGGCCCGCCCGGTCGGAGCGTCATGCGGTCCGAACGAGGGCGACCCTTCGTCTATTGATTGTTCCGATACCTTGGTCACTCAGCCGCCGACACCCGAATCGTTCGACATCACCCCCGTCACCATCGAAGACGAGATGCAGCGTTCCTATCTCGATTACGCGATGAGCGTGATCGTGAGCCGCGCCCTGCCCGACGTCCGCGACGGGCTGAAGCCGGTTCATCGCCGCATCCTCTATGCCATGAAGGAGGCCGGGAACGACTGGAACCGGGCGTTCCGCAAATCGGCCAAGGCGGTCGGCGAGGTCATGGGTAATTTCCATCCCCATGGCGATTCGGCGATCTACGATGCGATGGTCCGCATGGCGCAGGATTTCTCGATGCGCCTGATGCTGGTTCAAGGCCAGGGCAATTTCGGCTCGATGGACGGCGACCCGCCGGCGGCGATGCGCTATACCGAGGCGCGGCTCGCCCGGGTCAGCGACAGTCTGCTTGAGGATATCGACAAGAAGACCGTCGATATGGTGCCGAACTACGACGAAACCCTGTCGGAGCCCTCGGTGCTGCCGGCGCGGTTTCCCAATCTGCTGGTCAATGGCGCCTCGGGCATCGCGGTCGGCATGGCCACGAATATCCCGCCGCATAATCTGGGCGAGGTGATCGACGCGACCTTTGCCTATATCGACAATCCCGACATCACGATCGACGAGCTGAACGAGGTGCTGCCGGGGCCGGATTTCCCGACCGGTGGCCTCATCATGGGCAAAAGCGGCATCCGCGCCGCCTATCAGACCGGCCGCGGTTCCGTCGTCATGCGCTGTCGCCACACCATTGAGGAAATCCGCAAAGACCGCGACGCGATCGTCGTCTCGGAAATTCCCTATCAGGTGAACAAGGCGCGGCTCTTGGAGCGCATCGCCGAAGTGGTGCGCGACAAGCTGGTCGAAGGGATTTCCGATCTGCGCGACGAATCCGATCGCGACGGCGTGCGCGTCGTGATCGAGCTGAAGCGCGACGCCGCTCCCGATGTCGTGCTGAATCAACTGTTCCGCCACACGCCGCTGCAAACCAGCTTCGGCGTCAATATGCTGGCGATCAATGGCGGCCGCCCGGCGCTGATGACTCTGCGCGAGATCATCGCAGCCTTCGTCGATTTTCGAATCGAGGTCATCACCCGTCGCGCCATTTTCGAACTGGGCAAGGCGCGCGACCGCGCCCATATCCTGGCCGGTCTCGCCGTCGCCGTTGCCAATATCGACGAGATCATCCGGCTCATCCGCCATGCCGGCGATCCGGCCGAGGCGTTGGCCGGCTTGACCGGGCGCGATTGGCCGGCGGCCGATGTCGCAGCACTGATCGGCCTGATCGACGAGCCGGGCCATGAAGTCGCGGCCGACGGCACCTATCGCCTCTCGGAAGCCCAAGGCCGCGCCATCCTGCAATTGCGCTTGCAGGGCTTGACCGGGCTGGAACGCGACAAGATCGCCGACGAACTGCGCGAAATCGGCGCGCAGATCATCGATCTGCTCGACATATTGCGCTCGCAAGACCGGAAATTCGGCATTATGCGGGCCGAGTTGCAGGCAGTGAAGGACCGTTTCGCCGATCCGCGCCGCACCACGATCCAGGAACTCGAATTCGAATCCGATATCGAGGCGCTGATCCAGCGCGAAGATATGGTCGTGACCGTGAGCCTGGCCGGCGCCATCAAGCGGGTGCCGGTCTCCACATATCGCGCTCAACGCCGCGGCGGCCGGGGCCGCAGCGGCATGGCGATGCGCGACGAGGATTCGGTCAGTCAGCTCTTCGTCGCTTCGACCCATACGCCGGTGCTGTTCTTCACCACCTCAGGCCGCGCCTACAAGATCAAGGTCTGGCGCCTGCCGTTGGCCACCCCGCAATCGCGCGGCAAGGCGATCGTCAATCTGCTGCCCAACATGCAGCCGGGCGAAGGGATCTCGGCGATCCTGCCCTTGCCCGAGGACGAGTCGAGCTGGGCCGATCTCACCGTGATGTTCGCGACAGCCAAAGGCAATGTCCGGCGCAATTCGCTGGGCGATTTCGCCAATGTCATGGCCAATGGCAAGATCGCCATGAAGTTCGAGGACGAGGATGCCGACGACACGCTGATCGGCGTCGCCAGTTGCAGCGACACCCAGGATGTGCTGCTGGCGACACGCAACGGCAAATGCATCCGGTTTCCGGTGACCGATGTGCGCGTCTTTTCCGGGCGCAGCTCGGTCGGCGTGCGCGGCATCCGGCTGCTCGGCGACGACAAGGTGATTTCCATGTCGATCCTCAACCATGTCGAACTCGACATCGCCGAGCGCGACGCCTATCTCAGCCTCGCTGGCAAGCGTCGCCGCCAGAATGGTAGCGAATCCGACGAGACGGTCGAGACACCGATGGCCGAGGCCGGAGCCGGCGATGACGGTGATGCACCGTCCGGCAGCGAATTGGTCGAGATCGACGACGCGCGCTTCGCCGAGTTAGAGGCGATCGAGGAATTCCTGCTGAGCGTGACCAGCAAGGGCTTCGGCGTACGCACCTCGGCCTTCCGCTTCCGCATCACCGGACGCGGCGGACAGGGCGTGGACAACATGAATCTGGGGCGACGCGGCGATGCCGTGGTCGCAGTCTTTCCGGTCCAGCATCGCGACGAGATCGTCTTGGTGACCGATCAGGGCCAGGTCATACGCTGCCCGGTGCATGATATCCGCATCGCAGCGCGCGGCACCGCGGGCGTGGTCGTGTTCCGCGTTTCGGCCGAGGAAGAACGTGTCGTTTCAGTCGCGACATTGCGGGATCCGGGCGAGAATGGCGAAAGCGACGGGGAAGACGGACCGGACGCCCCCATCACGGGCGACGGCGTGCCGCCCGACAGTACCGTGCATTAGCCTTGGACGCCGATCGGCCGACGCAGGAGAAACCCGAATGACCACGCAGCTCCGCATCGGCGTCTATCCCGGAACCTTCGATCCGATCACCAACGGTCATATGGACGTGATCATGCGTGCCGCCCGGCTCGTCGATCGGCTGGTGGTTGGTATCGCCCGCAACGCCGGCAAAGGCCCGCTTTTCTCGACCGAAGAGCGGGTCGATCTGGTGCTGAGCGAGATCCAGGCGATGGCCGAGCCGGCGATGGCCGCGCGCATCGAGGTCAGGCCGTTCGAGACGCTGCTGACGAAGTTTGCCGTCGAGGTCGGTGCGTCGGTCATCATCCGCGGCCTGCGCGCCGTGTCGGATTTCGAATATGAGTTCCAAATGGCGGGTATGAACGCCCGGCTCAACCCCACGGTCGAGACCGTGTTCCTGATGGCGTCCGACCGCTATCAGTTCATTTCGTCGCGCTTCGTCAAGGAAATCGGCCAACTTGGCGGCGATGTCAGTCACTTCGTCTCGCCGCGCATCGTGGCCCGCCTGAAAGAACGCTTCGCCCGCGACGCATCGCTGCCCTAACGCCTACCGCACGGCAGCCCCCAGACGGCAACGATTGACCGCACTCCCCGATACTGCCTATGTTCTGGCCGCTTTTTAGCGCATGAGACCGTAGCTCAGCTGGTAGAGCACGCGACTTTTAATCGTGTGGTCATGGGTTCGAATCCCATCGGTCTCACCACAACTTCATCAATGTTAAGTGCGGATGAAAAGAGTCTCCCGCACGGCTCTTTTTCGGCATGTCGCCTCGCCTTGCCAGGCATGCTATAAGCCGGTTCCCAGGGCAACCGGCGGCATAGCCATGTCCTTCATGACCCTCACCAGAGCAATTCGCGGACTCCATGGCGCTCAAGATCGAAACCTTTTCGTCGCTCAAGGGGGGCAACAGCTTCTTCAAGGCGATTACCCATCCGGCGGCCGCAAACCAGGCGGCAAGCCTGGTGGCGCGGCTCTCAGCCGGTAGACGAGTCGCGGTCTACGATCCGCTGGGATTCCTCGACGGCTTCGCTGCTTGCCATGATCTGGGCGCCGTCCCGATCATCGGAATCTATGTTCAGGCCGTGACCGAAATCGGCAAATCGCATCTGGGCCGACCGGCCGAGCCGATCACCGCGCTGGCCGACAGCGCCGCCGATCTGGTGTTCGTTGTGGGTTTCGACGCCGACAAGCTGGTCCAGCACATCGCGCATCTCGTGCCGGCCGGCTCGCAAATCGTCACTCTCGATGCGATGCGGCTCGATCCGAGCTTGCTGACCAATCCGCGCACCTATCTCGACCCGCTCAATTTCGCGACCAATTTCGCGTTTTTCCGCGATGCCGACGGCCACCATACCAGGCTGGTCACGACCAATTACTGGCGCGGCTATGGCGCGAAACAGACCAGCTTGGCCCTTACCCTGTTCGGCGCCGATGGCGCGGTGCTGGCGCGCTGGCGCGAGGCGCTGGGCGATGACGGCGCGGTCGTTACGCTCGACAGCCGCGAGATCCGTGCGCGTTTCGGCCTCGGCCCGTTTACCGGCCAACTTTTCATCCATGTCGTTGGCGCTGCCGGGCATGATGTCGTGAAATACGCCCTTGACACCTTCGAGGACTCCGGCCCGAGCCTGAGCTGCACCCACGACGCCAATGCCTGGCCGGCCGATTTCTATGCCGGGCTGCCGGCGCCGCGCGACGATGAGCGGGTCGTGCTCTGGGTGCAAAATAGCCTGCCCTTGCCGATCCCTGCCGGCGGGATCGCGCTCAATCTGATGGGCGACACGCGGGCCGTCGCCTTTGCCGCAAGCGTCGCGCCCTTCGCGACCGTGGCACTCGATGTCGCTACGCTGCTGCCCCTGGCGCGCTGGCCGCAACAGATCGAAATCACCGCCGGCCGCCATCTGGTCCGGCCACGCTATGAAGTGGTCCGCGGCGCGCGGTGCCGCATCGCGCACCCGAATGTCGAGCGGATCGACCTCAAACCCAATCCCGATTTGCCCGGCCTCGCCTTGATGGGCAAGGGCTACATCCTGCCGGCGCCGATCCTGCCGATGGCCGAATGGCGCAGCTTGGTGTTGCCGACCCCGATGGCGACGACCCAGCAGACGCTGCCGATCGCCGCCACTGCCTATGATGCGCATGGAAGCGAGATCGGACGGCAGAGCTTCGGTCGGCTCGCACGGCGCGATTCGGTGGCACTCGACCTCGACGAGATGATGTCGGCCACCCCGGCTTTCGGGCATGTCGAACTGACTTACGACTGGGATGCCGGGACCGAAGCCGATGGCTGGCTGCACGCGTTGTTTCGCTACGAGCACCGCCAGAGCGGCCATGCCGCCGAATCGAGCTTCGGTGCGCATCTGTTCAATACCGTGCTGACCTATCGCGATGAGCCGCAGGCCTATGCCGGTCGGCCGCCGGGGCTTTCGACCCGGCTGTTCCTGCGGCTGGGTGCCGCACCGTTCGACACGCTGTGCCATCTGATCTATCCGGCCTCGACGCCGTGGCACGCAAAATCCTCGACCGACCTCGTTCTGCGGAACCGGCACGGCGCCGATGTCGCACGGCATCGGGTCGAAATCGCCTGCAATGGATCGCTTTTCTGGCGGGTATCCGAGATTTTCGACGAGTCGGCACGCAATGAGGCGGCGGGGGGCTACGTTGTGATCCGCGACACCACCTGCCGCCTATTCGGCTATCACGGGCTGCAAGGGGCCGGGGGTCGTTTCAGCCTTGACCATATGTTCGGGTTCTGACGACAAGGCGACACAAGCTGTTGTAGCTTGCATCCGAGCACCCAATTTAACTACTGTGTACCGATGAAATTTCAGGTCACCCTCGACCTGCGGACGGGAATACCATGGCAGAGCGTCACCACAGCAAAGTCTTGATCATCGGCGCCGGACCGGCGGGATACACTGCGGCGATCTATGCCGCGCGCGCCAATCTCGAACCGACGCTCATTCAAGGGCTTCAGCCGGGCGGACAACTGACCATCACGACCGATGTCGAAAATTATCCGGGCTTTGCCGACATCATCCAGGGCCCTTGGCTGATGGAGCAAATGCAAAAACAGGCCGAGCATGTCGGGACAAAAACCGTCTTCGATATCGTCACCGCGATCGATTTACAGCAGCGGCCTTTCACCGCCACGACCGATAGCGGTGATCTCTATACCGCCGACACCGTGATTATCGCGACCGGCGCCCAGGCGCGCTGGTTGGGGCTGGCGAGCGAAGAGAAATACCGCGGCTTCGGCGTGTCGGCCTGCGCAACGTGCGATGGGTTCTTCTTTCGCGGCAAAGATGTCGCGATCGTCGGCGGCGGCAATACCGCGGTTGAGGAAGCGCTTTATCTGACCAACCACGCCCGATCGGTCACGGTTATCCATCGTCGGACGAGTTTCCGTGCCGAACGCATTCTGCAAACGCGGCTGTTCAACCATCCGAAGATCAAAGTGATCTGGAATAGTGTGATCGACGAAGTCCTGGGTGAAGCCGGGCCACCGCATGTCACCGCAATTCGATTGAAGAACGTGGTCAGTGGCGAGACGGAAATCCTGCCGGTCGATGGTTTATTTATCGCAATCGGCCATAATCCTGTCACAGAATTGTTCAAAAACCAGCTGAAGCTTGACGAAGAAGGCTATATCATTACGGCACCCGACTCGACCGCGACAATGATACCGGGGGTGTTTGCCGCGGGGGATGTGAAAGACAAGGTATTCCGTCAGGCGGTCACGGCGGCCGGAATGGGCTGCATGGCGGCTCTCGAGGCGGAAAAATTTCTGGCGGCCCATGAAGCCGCGCACGCGCTGCGCGCCGCCGAGTAGGCGGTAGCAGGCATTTTTGAACCGGGGAGACCCGGATAGGGGATAGGGGATGGACTGGGACAAGCTGCGCGTCTTTCATGCTGTGGCCGAGGCCGGCAGCTTCACTCATGCGGGTGACGCGCTGAACTTGAGCCAATCGGCGGTCAGCCGGCAAATCAGCGGGCTCGAAGAGAGTCTGCAAGTGCCGCTATTTCATCGACACGCCCGCGGCCTGATCCTGACCGAGCAAGGCGAATTGCTGTATCGCACCGCGCGCGATGTTTTCGCCAAGCTGTCGATGACCGAGGCGATGCTGTCGGAATCGAAGGATCGACCGAAAGGCCCGCTCAAGGTGACAACCACGGTCGCCTTCGGTTCGGCCTGGCTCACGCCGCGAATCAAGGAATTCCTCGAACTCTATCCGGAAATCACCCTGTCGCTGCTGGTCGATGATGGGGAACTTGATCTGTCGATGCGCGAGGCCGATGTGGCGATCCGGATGACCCCGCCGCGCCAGCCCGATCTGGTGCAGCGCCATCTGCTGACCGTGCGTTCCTATGCCTTCGCGGCCCCGGAATATTTGAAGAAGCACGGGACACCGACGCGGGCCGAGGATCTCGACGAGCATCGTCTGATCGTCTATGGCGACGATGCGCGGCCGCCGGCCGCCACGATCAATTGGCTGCTCGAAGCGGGCGCCAAGCCGGGTGCCGAGCGCCGGCCGATCCTCAAGGTCAATAATGTCAACGGCATCTACCGCGCCGTCCAAAGCGGCCTGGGCATCGGCTCGATCCCGAATTACATGCTCCAGGAAACCAGCGAATTCGTCCGCGTCCTGCCGGAATTGAGCGGGCCGACGGTCGAGGCGTATTTCGTCTATCCGGAAGAACTGCGGCCGTCCAAGCGTATCGCCGTGTTCCGCGACTTCCTGATCCGCAAAGTGGCCGAAGCGCGCCTCAACTGAGCATCACGGGGACTAGTCCCATCGCAAACGCCCGCCTCACCGGCGGGCGTTTTTTTGCCGATCGCCTGATTTCCCAACCGTTGCGGTAGATGGCATCGAGCGATCACGCGCGCCAGGCGCGACCCCGCCAGTGCGATAAATGAACACTGGACTACGCTCGCCTTCCGGGCGCTCAATCTGAGCCAGATCACATCAGGCAGGAGGATTGACACCATGGCCAACGTTAAGCCGATCCCCGATGGATATCATGCGATCACGCCCTATCTGATCATTGATGGCGCGGCGCGTGCGATCGAATTTTACAAGGCCGCGTTCGGTGCGACCGAGCGGTTCCGTTTCCCGACGCCCAACGGCAAAATCGGCCACGCCGAACTGCAAATCGGCGATTCGGTGATTATGCTTGCCGACGAATCGCCCGAACAGGGCGCCCGCAGCCCCGGCCGCGTCGGCGGCTCGCCAGTCACGCTGATGCTCTATGTCACGAATGTCGATACGACCGTCGATCGCGCGGTAACCCAAGGCGCCGTTGTGAAACGCGCTTTGGCCGATCAATTCTATGGTGATCGCACAGCCACGCTCGAAGACCCGTTCGGCCATCAATGGCATGTCGCCACCCATATCGAGGACGTCCCCATGGCAGAGTTGGAAAGCCGGGCCAAGGCGGCACATAGCGGCTGAGTGCCCCCCGGTCGACCGCTTCTCCTGGGGCAAGATGATTTTGGGTGAAATCACCCAAAATCTGAGCCCTGCTCTACTGCAATAGTTTAGGGCGGGGCTGTCGCGCTCCGGGGGAAAGCGGCCGTTCGTCTATCGGGGCTGCATCCAGAGCAACCCGAGGGTGATATCGTCGCCGCTGCCCGTGCGCGTCACTTCCGCCAGCCAGCCCGGCAGCCCGGCCGCGGCCCGGTCAACGCCGACCCGGTGCAACAGCGCGAGATAATCCGGTCCGATCTCCTCGAAATCGGCGTCATTCTCATAGGAATTGCCATAACCGTCGGTCGCCAGCAGCAGCAATTCCACATTGCCGTCGATCCGGGCGAGGCGGAACCGATCGACCGCGTCCTCCTGGCACAGCGAGTCGGTCAGGTTTTCGATACAGTCCAGGGACTCGGCCAATGGCTTGAACAGCGTGCCGTCCGCCATCAGCGCTAAAATATCGCCATCGCCGATTTGCAGGCAGAAGACAGATCCGCGGTACGCGCCGGCCACCAACAAGGTCGTACCGTAAAGCTCATAAATCTCAGACTCGGCAAGCGTCGGCCGACCCGCCAACGGATGCTCGGCCAGATGCTGCTCGACCGAGCGCCGCCACGCCGCGCCAATGCGTTGCGGCAGCCCCTCCCCCGCATCGGTCTGCGGCGCCGTGCGCAACCAATCTCCCAACAGAGCAACGGCAATCTCGACCGCCACGCGCGCTCCCTCGCCGCTGCGCGGGTGCGGGGCACTGCCATGGCCATCGGCCACGGCGACCACGACTGGCTGGCCGGGCGCATCCTCCGCATGCGACCAAGCGATGGCATCCTGATTCCGTTGCCCACTCCGCAGATGATGAACGCCCCGCACGCTGGTGCCAAAGGCGACCCACCCGGTCCCAATACCTGCGTGATCGGGCCGTGGCCGAATCTCAGGATCTTCGGTGATGATAGCGTTCCTCACCTACGCGGCGACCGTGCGATTATGATCCCCATCGCTCCCTTTACCAAACAAATCGAGAGATTGCACCGAGACAAGCCTGTTGTATCCGGCGATCAAGGAGCCGCCCGATCCGCGCTGTGCTCAATGGTGCTGCCGGTCTTCGAAATATCCTCGCCAACGCCGGCGGTGGTGTGGCAGGCCCCGAGCAGCGGCACCACAGCCAGGAACGCAAGGAGCATAAAGGCCGATATGAGTCGAGTGGACATGGTAGATTCCTTTGTGTGAGCGATTTCTGACGCCCTCTCGTGGGCGCGCAGATCAGATCCGTCCGGCGAGCAGCAAGACGACGACGATGATCAGGACCAAACCGAGTCCGCCGCTGGGGTAGTAACCCCAATTTGAACTGTGCGGCCATCGCGGCCAGGCACCGACGATGAAGAATAGCAGCACGATAAGAAGAATAAGGCCCATGACAAGGACTCCCGGATACGGCGCCACGCAATGTCGATCTGGACCACCATGAACGCGGCTGGCTCTGGCCGATACTTTTACGAACCGCCGAGTTGATGGTCGTCGTTCATACCATTGAATTACCCAGGCCGTTTCATTGGACAGCCGAATGTTCATGGAGATCGGTCTTTATGTAAGGTCGAGAATAGCGTGCCGGCAGTGTCGGAATATACTCACGGCATCGGCATCAGCCTGGTTGGAAAACGCTCCGGCTGACCGGGCGGCTCTCAGTGACCCAACTCGGGATCGACGGTCGGATCGGTCGAAGCCGCGGCAAGTGCCAAACGGGCCAAGGCCGGCAGCGATTTCGAGCCGGTCTTCCGCATGATCGCGGCCCGATGATTTTCGACCGTGCGTTGGCTGATGCCGAGATCGGCCGCGATGTTCTTGCTGGGATAGCCGGCCAGAACCAGATCCATGATCTCGCGCTGCCGCGACGTCAGGCCTGCGACATGTTCGGCGGCATCCGCCCGCCAGGCCGAAAGTTTGGTCGCACCGCGCGACTGTTCGAGCGCCCGCTCGACACTAGCGAGCAATTCGTCGTGACTGATCGGCTTTTCGATGAAATCGAGAGCACCGGCCTTCATGACCTGGACGGCCATCGGCACATCGCTGTTGCCGGTGATCATGATCGACGGCAGCGGGTCGCCCGCCTCTTGCAGATGCTGGAGCAATTCGAGCCCGCTCATCCCCGGCAGGGAAGCATCGATGAGCAGGCAAGCCTCGCGTCCCGGACGATAGGCATTGAGGAAGGATTCGCAGTCGGGATAGTCCTCGACAAGCCGGCCCGCCGCTTCCAGAGCGCCGCGAATACCGTCACGAACATGGCTGTTGTCATCGACCACGAAAACGACGGGCAAACCGCGATTGCCATCCGCGTCGGCCGCCTCCGGCACCGGGACGCCGGCCGCGGCGGGCGATGCCGGGATCAGCCGTTGAATCGTCTCCTTCAATTCGCTCAGTCTCACCGGCTTGTTGAGCTGCACACAATTCTTGAGGGCAATATCCCGCAAGGTGTCGGTCGAGATGTCGCCGGTCAGGATGATCACCGGAATCTCGTACCGCAAACTCTGTCGCAGTTGGACGACCAATTGGATCCCGTTCAGCCCATGCGGCAGATTGAAGTCGGCCAGCACGATGTCGGGACGCATGGCCGATTGCGTCAGCCATTCGAGGGCAACGAGCCCGTCGGATGCCTGCACCACATGATGCCCCTCGCCTCTGAGTGAGAGCACAAGCAATTCGCGCAATTCCGGATCGTCCTCGACCACCAGCACGACACCGAAGCGATGCGGCGATTCGACCGCCGGCGGCATGACCTCGTGCTGACGGATCGGCGGCACCGCCGCTCGGTTGGTCAGCAACGGCACCTCGACGCTGAAGACCGAGCCCTTGCCGGGACGTGAGTCGACGGCGATGCGATGCCCGAGAAGAGTGCCCAAACGTCGCACGATGGCCAAACCGAGACCGAGGCCTCGGCTTCGGTTGCGTGCGGAATTGTCGAGCTGATGATACTCCTCGAAGATCGCCTCATGCTCGCTCTCGGGAATGCCGACCCCCGTATCCCAGACCTCGATGCGCAGCCTGTCGGCACGCCGTCGGCAACCGAGCAGCACGCCGCCGCGTTTGGTGTATTTCACGGCATTGGACAAAAGGTTGCGAAGCATTTGTTCGAGCAAACGTGGGTCGGTTTCGACCGAAAGCCCACAAGAGACGATGCGCAAGTCCAGCCGTTGTGAATGCGCGTGATAGGTGAACTCCTCGCGGAGCCGGTCGAGCAAATCATTGATGCGAAATCCGACCGGCGTAACCTGAACCGTCCCGGCCTCGATCTGATTCATGTCGAGCAGCGTGTTCAGCATGCCCGTCATGACACGCAGCGTCTCGTCGATCCGTCCCACCAGCTTGCGCGCGCGCTCGCCTTCGACGGATTTCGCGAGCAAACCCTGCAACAGAGCGAGCGTTTGGAGCGGCTGGCGCAAATCGTGACTGGCAGCGGCGAGAAAGCGCGACTTCGCCAGATTGGCCAGTTCGGCCTGGCGCTTGGCCGCGCCCAGCGCGTCCGCCGACCGCTTCCACTCGGTAATATCGCTAAAGGTGACCACGACGCCGCCAACCTCACCGGGTTGGAGGCGGTACGGCAATATCCGCCGCAGATACCAGACGCCACCCGGCGCTTCGATTTCCCGCTCGATCGGCACCGCAGCGCGCAGAACGGTCTGGGCGTCGCTCAATAACGCTTCATCCGGCGCCAACGGTCTCAGATCGGCCAATGGCCGCCCGATATCGCCCGCCAGAATACCGAATAATAATTTCGTCGCCGGGGTGAAGAAGCGGATATTGAAGTCTCGGTCAAGCACCAACGTTGCCATCCCGGTGCTGTAGAGGATGCCCTGCAAATCGTCGGCGATCGCCCGCTGTTGGCCGTGCGCCTCGCGCAGGCGAGCGTTCTGTGTCGAGAGTTCTTGATTAAGCGATTGTAATTCTTCGTTTGAGAGCAACAATTTCTCGCCCTTCGCGCGCTGCTCCGGCGGGGTATCGGATCCGTTCGGCGGCCCGCGCACAAGCGTCGGATGGCGGCCCGATTGAAGGCGGGGCGGGTTGGCCGATCGCGACGGGCCTTCTGCCATTGTGTCTTGCTTTCGAAATGCGGCCATTGGGGAAGCATAGAAAAATCTTATCACGATTTCACGGCCGTTACCACACCCGCTCAGCCTCATTTTTGCTGAATGTTTTCATCGAAATCCTACAGAAAAAATATCAATCTTTTCGAGACTGATGAACAATTCCTCAGATTATATAAAATTATGTCCGTAACATTTTTTTATTTCTTCCCAGAGATGCCAATAATTGTGATACCTATAAGAAAAATACACTTCATGAGTATTTTCCGTGGGCTGACAACCATAGAATAATTGACCAGCTTTATGATCGCTAGCTGCGTCTATTGGATGCAACGAAGCACCATATTCTTCCGTCAGCAAAAATCCAGAGAGGATTTCTTTATGTCAACATTCTCCCGTCGGGTCGTCCGGCCCACAGCCCTCGCCCGTTCCGTTGCGATTTCGGCGCTGTTGGGTGCGTCGTTTCTCGCTCTACCGATGGCGACAGCCTGGGCCGCCGATGCCGCGGCTCCGGCACCACAGGCCGTCGCCCAGCAGGGCGGTACGGAAGATGCCAACACCCAGGCCGAGACCGTCGAGCAGCGGATCACCAATCTGCACTCCGAACTGAAGATCTCCGGCACCGAGGAAGCCGAGTGGAATAAGGTTGCCCAAGCGATGCGCGAAAATGCCGCCGCCATGGAAAAGCTCGCCGCGACCAAGAC
>JBAVTK010000354.1:0-1773 GCA_049696095.1 Aliidongia sp.
GGAGAGCCCGCGGCAGAGACGTTAATCAGCTTACGGTTGACGAATTCGCCGATGCCAAGCTCGGACAGTTCTCTGCCGTAGCCCGAGTTCTTGACGCCGCCGAACGGCAACTCGGGTGTGCTCCAGACCGGACGATTGACGTAAACCATGCCGCTCTCGATGCGTCGCGCAACCGCCTTGCCGCGCTCAAGGTTTGCCGTGAAGACGGACGCACCCAGTCCGAACGACGTTGCGTTCGCGACCTTGATGGCTTCCCCCTCAGATCCGACGACATAGAACGAGAGAACGGGGCCGAAGAGTTCCTGCGTGTAGATCGGGTTGTCCTCGGCAATGTCAGTCAGAATCGTCGGCTCGAGATAGAAGCCGGGCTGATCGATGCGGCCACCGCCGGTGACAACCTTCGCGCCGCCTGCCTTAGCAATCTCGATCTGTTTCAAGAGGCCGGTCATCACGTTCTCCGACGAGACCGGGCCGAGGGTCGTGTCGGGGTCGGCCGGGTCGCCCGCCCGCAGGGATGACATCCGAGTCCTAAGCCCTTCGAGAAACTGCTTGCCGCGTTCCTTGCCGATGACGATCACCCGCTTGGAGGCGGTACAGCTTTGACCTGTGGTGTTCATGCGACCCCACATCGCGTTGTCCAGCGTAGCCTCAAACGGAGCGTCCTCAAGAATGACGAGCGGATCGCCGCCGCCGAGTTCCAGGACCGACTTCTTGAGCTTGCGCCCGGCGCGTTCGGCAATCGACGCTCCGGCGCGCTCGCTACCGGTCACGGTGACGCCGCGAACGCGTGTGTCCTCGATCAGCCGACCGACCTGATCTGTGTTCGCGAATATATTTGTATACGCTCCCTTCGGAGCGCCTGCTTCCTCAAGCATCTGGGCGAACGCCAGCGCCGACTGCGGCACATTGGGCGCATGCTTGATGACAAGCACATTGCCGGCCATCAGTTGCGGCGCTGCTACGCGGGCAACTTGATAATATGGGAAGTTCCATGGCTCGACGCCGAGAATGATCCCCAGCGAGAACGTCTCGATCGTGGCGTTCGGCACATCTGGAATAGGCTGCGGCTTGAGGAAGGTTTCGGCCATCCTGGCGTAATAGTCGAAGATGTCTGCTGAGAGCGTGACCTCTCCTTTGGCTTCAGTGATCCAGCGTCGCGAGGCTGGCCAGGCGATCCCTATTTCGCCGCATGAGTTCTGCTGCCGCGTGAATGACATCAGCACGTTGCGCGATCGACCTGAGGGGCCAATCATTCTCGTAGCAGGCTTGGGCGACGTCCATCGCCTCGCTGAGCGCTGCATCGGAAATATCGTCACACGTCTTGACGACTTTACCTGTGGCGGGATTGATCGTTCTGTAGGCCATGACTTCACCTCCTCTACGTCAGTACAGGTGCCCGTGGCGAGCCGCGTCAGCAAACACCGCAATGCGCTCGACGGCCCCGCATACCTTGGCGCCGCTGAGCCGGAAATAAGATCAGTCGAGATGGAAGCGAATACCTCCTATTCGGAAGACACTCTTCCGCGCCGCGATTGAGCGGCAGTCCCACGATCGCTGTGTCCTTTGCCAGACGCGCGAATTGGCTTCGAAGCCGAGACACTGCAAACTCGACACAGGCACATACATTGGGCACAGACAGCCGTCCGGGCGGCGAAATCACATGCACGGCCAAAGTCCTGTGGCTTGCACAGCCTCTCGGAAGCCGGGGCTATATTCCGCATTCAATCGCGCACCGGAAGAGTGTCTGCCAAACGGCGAATATTCACTCCCGTG
>JBAVTK010000355.1:0-2795 GCA_049696095.1 Aliidongia sp.
ACCTGAATGCATCGGGCTCTAGGTTCGGGCGCGTGCCGAGGCCGTGGTCGCGCCGCCGATCGATTGCGGTGTCTGTTTGGGCGATCGTTCCGGCAGGCCGAGCCAGGATGAAACCCTGTCGGCGAGATAGGCGACCAAGAGCGTGATGAGAAGGGCAACAAGGAGCCACCACGCCACCTCGCGAACCAGCCACACCAGGAAATCCAGCGGCTGATCGAGCACCAATAGCGAGCGAAAGCCCGGCGGCGGATAGTCGCCGGTGATCGCGAGATGAATCCAAAGCCGAATCGGCTCGGCCCACATCAAAGGCGGGATGCCGATCGCCGCCAGCCATGCCGCATGACCAACTGGTCCGGCCGTCTTGTCGCGCCCGAGCGCGTACAGCCCCGGCAGAATCAGCAACAGAAATATGCCACGATAACCGATGCTCTGACCGGCGAAAAAACAGCCCGACAGCAGTAGCGCGCCAGCGAACAGAGCAAGCCGACGCGGTTCGTCGAGCCGTCGAAGCATGCCGAATACATCTGACGTCTGCCAGAGCTTGGCCATCATCCAAACGATGACCACCAGCACGGCGATCATCAGCGCAATCATATGAGCCACCGTATCCGCCACCGGCTCCGTGGGCGTCGCGAGCGTCGCCAACAATCCGAGCGGCAGATTTTGTGCGCCGATCATGTCGACGAACGGGCTGCCTCCTGGAAGATTGAAAATATTCTCTAAGATTTGGTCAAGGTATAAATAGACAAAAAGAAATAGACCGAAAAGATAGATGACGGAAAAAAATATAAGCACACGAAATCTTTCTTTTATTATAAGAAAAGAAACGATGAATGGATAGTATTTTATCAATCCCATGAGAAAAATTATCGATTGCCCGAGCATTCTCGCGGCGAAAGATCGGCGCAACAGATCGATGCTGACCAGGGTCATGACGAAGAGCAAGATATCGGGATTTGCTCGTTCAACTGCAAAAACCACCATGGTCGAGACAATTGCGGCGATCCGCAGCATCGTCTCGCCGCGCGACAGGGGGGGCGGCAGGGCGGCAAGCGACATCAGGAAGACAAGATTCAGAACCAGACCGACCCAGACCCGATCGACCAAGCCGAGCGGAATCCAATCGATTGTCATCCAGAAGGGCGAATAATTGTAGGCACGCTGCAAAATATCGCACGGATCCACGACGATGACATCCACGCCTTGGCGGGCACAATCCCAAGCAGCGAGCGATCCGGCGGCATCAAGGAAAGGCAGCCGGAACGGGAGAACGCCCCAGAGCGTAAGAAGCCGATCGTAGATCGAATGCTCGCCAGCAAGCCATAGGCCGGAAAACCCGGCAAGAACCATGATTCCGACGAAACTTTGAGCGGTTCGCCTCCAAAACCTCGACCCAAGCTTCATGACGTTGCGCTCCGCCCGATTATCGAAAGTCACGTGAAATCTTAAATGTCGCGGGATAGCAGGGAGATAACTCTTTGGCGAGTATCTTGGGCCTCGGATTGCCCAGTTCGTCAAGTGCCGCACCATGAACGAGCGTCGATCGCGCGGCTCACCAATCCCGTCCTGCCCGTGGCAAGCTTCATCCGCGAGCGCAGCCGGCACAACAAAGAACGAACCGTTCGGGCCAGGCGTTGTATGATGATCGCCTGGTGATTGCGGGCCAGCCGCCGGCCTTGGCCGTGGCGCGGCCGGGTTGCAAACCGAGGAGGCCGCCGCCGATGACCATGACCAGCGCCGCCTCCCGCGCCGTTTTCTTCGCGCGCCAATCGCTGAGCCGGTTCGTCCGGTTCGGCTTCTATGTGCTGAACCGCTGCAACGATGATGGCTGCCTCGCCGCGGCCGGGGCCTTGAGCTACACGACGCTGGTCTCGCTCGTGCCGTTGCTGGCGATCAGCCTTGCGGTGTTTTCGGCCTTTCCGATTTTCGACAAGGTGCGCGGCGAAGTCCTGTCCTTCGTGTTCGACGCCTTTGTGCCGCGCATCGGCGGCACGGTCGAAGGCTATATCGCGACATTCGCCGCCAGTGCCGGTAAGACCACGGCGCTGGGCGTGGTGGTGCTGGCCGTTACGGCGATCATGCTGCTGGCAACGATCGAAGCGCGGCTCGATGCGATCTGGCGGGTTCACGCGCCACGCGGCTGGATTGCCCGCATCACGATCTACTGGACCTTGCTGACCTTCGGCCCGCTGATCTTCGGGGCCGCCTTCTCGATCTCGACCAGTTTGCATCTCACTGCGGCCGAGTGGGGGGTGGACGATGCGGCGCTGCCGATTCTCGGCCGATTGCCGGCATTGGTCGCCTGGGCCGTGCCGGTCGTGCTGCAAAGCCTGGGGCTGACTTTGTTCTATTGCCTCATCCCGCATTGCTCGGTGCGCTGGCGCGACGGGTTGCTGGGCGGCGTTGTCGCCGGCCTGCTGCTGGAGATCTGCCGGGGTGGTTTCACCCTGTTCATCGATCATTATAATTCCTACGAGCCGATCTATGGCGCGCTCGCGGTCATTCCGATTTTTCTGCTGTGGATGTATCTCTCTTGGGCCGTCGTGCTGTTCGGTGCCGAAATCGCCGCCGCGGTCCCGCTCTGGGGGATCGACGAGGCGTTGGGCGACGCCCCCGAAACCACCGATCTCGAATTGGCTTTGCGCCTCCTCGAAGCCCTTTCGGCGCAGATCCGGCGCGGCGGCACGGCGCGGCTGCGGTCGTTGGCGCGGCAGGCGCGCGCCTCGACCGGCATCGTCGGCGATTGCCTGAGCATTCTGTGCACAGCCGGATTTGTTGCCGCCACGCTCGATGAC
>JBAVTK010000356.1:0-9781 GCA_049696095.1 Aliidongia sp.
GGAATTGACCGGGGGATTGTGCCCGCGTTTCTGCCGCTCGACCATATGCAGCTTCAGCTCAATCGCTCGTCGGCCGACGAGCAGACCGCCGCCGCCTTCGTCGAAAGCCTGCAAGATCCCGCTTCACCGAATTATCACCATTGGCTGACCGCGGAAGAGTTCGGCGCCCGATTCGGCGCTGATCCGGCGGATCTCGCGATGGTCGAAAGCTGGCTCACGAGCCATGGTTTCACCGTAAACAGCGTCGCACCCAACCGCCTGGTGATTGATTTTTCCGGCACCGCCACCCAGATCGCCGAGACGTTCCATACCGAGATCCATTATCTCGAAGCGCAGGGTCAGCTCCATATCGCGAACATCAATGATCCGGCGATCCCGGCGGCATTGGCCCCGGTCGTCGTCGGCGTTACCTCGCTCAATGATTTCCGCCCGCGCAACAAGGTCTTCCGTCACCCGGCCTTCACGACCACAAACTCGAACTGCATGGGTGGAACCTGTTTTCCTGTTGCGGCCGGCGATCTTCAGACGATCTATCACATCACGCCGGTCTATCAGTCGGGCATCACGGGCCTCGGCCAGACGATCGCCGTGGCCGAGGATTCAGATCTTTTCGCCGATTCCGATTTCACGAATTTTCGCCACGTGATGGGGCTGACCGCCAATTTTCCCAATGGCAATCTCATCGTCACCCATCCGGCCGTCGCCGGCAGTGCATGCAGTGATCCAGGCGTGAATGCCGATGGAGACGATGTCGAAACGACGCTCGATGTCGAATGGTCGAGCGCTGCCGCGCCGAACGCCACGATCGAGTTGGCGGCCTGCGACAATACCCAGTTTTTGCCTGGCGTGTTCATCGTCGTCGAGAATTTGGTGAATGGCGCAAACCCTCCGCCGATCATCAGCATCAGCTTCGGCAATTGCGAGGCCGAGAATGGCGCGGCTTTCAATGCGGCCTTCACCTCGCTCTATGAGCAAGCGGTCGCCGAGGGCATTTCGGTATTTGTCGCGACCGGCGATCTTGGACCGACCGATTGCGCCACGGGCGGCAACGGAACGAGTTTCGGCATCGGCGTCAATGGCTGGGCCAGCAGCCAGTTCAATGTCGCGGTCGGCGGCACCGATTTCTCCGACACTTTTTCCGGAACGAACGCGCAATTCTGGTCGAACTCGAACAGCGCGGCTTTCGCCAGCGCGAAATCTTATGTGCCGGAGATGGCTTGGAACGATACTTGCGGCAGTACCCTGCTCGCCCAATTTTTCGGTGGCACGACGACGACCTTCGGCACGAACGGCTTCTGCAACAGCCGCGCCGGCAGCCAATTTCTGTCGCTGGGTGGCGGCGAAGGCGGGCCGAGCGGCTGCTTCACTGGCAATCCCATCATCACGGGCGTAGTGAGCGGCGGCTGCCGAGGCAATCCGAAGCCAAGCTGGCAGCAAGGCGTCCTCGGCAATCCGGCCGATGGCGTGCGCGACATTCCCGATGTCGCGATGTTCGCGGCCGACGGCGTGTGGAATCACTTCTATGTTTTCTGTTTTTCGGACACGAATAATATGGGCGCACCCTGTACGCCCACGTCCAATCCGGCCAATTGGCCGGGGGCGGGGGGCACCTCATTCGCTACACCGATTCTCGCCGGCATTCAGGCACTGGTGAATCAGAAGATGGGCGCGCGGCAGGGCAACCCCAATCCGGTCTATTATAAACTGGCGATGCAGGAATATGGCACGGCCGGAAATGCCGGCTGCAATGCCAATCTGGGCGCCTCGGTCGGCACGGCTTGTGTCTTCAATGATGTGACGATCAACCAGGATGCCCAGCCCTGCGCACCGCCGTTTGACTGCTTCGACCCTGCGGGCAAGTTCGGCGTGCAGTCTGTTTCCGACCGGGCCGACGCACCGGCATTCGCGGCCCATGCCGGCTGGGATTTCCCGACCGGCCTTGGCTCGGTGAATGCAGCCAATCTGGTCGCCAATTGGGCAAAGGCGGCGCCGTAGGGCGCGACGGCTTCGGAAATTAGCCTGAATCGCGCTAAACTGGCGCAAGATGATTCGGGTGATGCGGCCCGAAATCATCTTGCGCCGCGAGACACCGGCTTTACTGTGCCATTTCGCGCGGCGACCAGGGATGACCGCAATGCGGGCAGGCCGTCGCGTGACCATGCACTTCCTCGACGATGATCTCTTGCGTTTCGTCTTGCGACATGCCGAGTTTCTTGCCCATGGCTTCGATCGCCCGCTGATTGGCCGTGGTAATCCGCCCGGTCGCAAGATCGCTATCGACCAGTTGGCGCAGTTTCTGGCGCCGCAATCTTAGCTGCTCCATGAAACTGACGGTCAGCACGCCGGAAAACAGCGCCAGCGTGCCGATGCCGGTGACGGAGACCAAGCCGCCGACAATCTTGCCGAGCGGCGTGACCGGCACCATGTCGCCATAGCCGACCGTGGTCAGCGTCTCGATCCCCCACCACATGGCGGCCGGAATCGAGCTGAATACCGCCGGCTGCGCCTCGCCTTCGATCATGTACATCAGCGAGGCGCTGATGATCAGCGTCAAGACCAAGGTAAAAAGGATCGCGCCGATCGCGCCGGCCTCCTCGCGGAACACCGACCAGAGCAGGCTGAACGTGGTCGAATGGCGGCTGAGCTTGAGCAATCGCATCAATCGCATCAGCCGAAGCACACGCAGATCGCCGGCACCAAACAGGCCGAGAATGCCCGGCAGGATCGCGACCAGATCGATCATCGAAAAGAATTGCGTCGCATAAGCCACCCGGCCCCAGAGCGGATGGCGAAAGCGGCCATTCACGCGATCGACGGCACTCCAGATCCGCAACAGATATTCGGCCGTAAAGACAATCGTCGCGATCTGTTCGATCCACCAGAGGATCGGCTCGTAATCCAGGCGAATCGGCTCGACCGATTCCAGAATCACGGAAGCGACATTGATCACGATCAGGATGACGATGGCACCGCCGACCGCCCGGCTCGCTCGGGTCGGTGGAAGATTGTGATCGAGCAGCGCGTTGACGCGCCGCCGTAGCGAGATGAGGGGCGACATGGCGGCTCCAGCCTAGCCCAGCCGGAGTCGCTTGGCGATTGCGTTCATAAAATCGGCCTGACTGATCCGCGGCGGTACGAATTCATTACCATAGTAAGTATGTCACCTCATTTCGCTTATTTTGATACCGCAACCTAACCATTTTGGCGAAAAATCAAATTTGACCGGTGAGAACCGGTATTTCTGTGTTGTAAGAAGGAGAAAGCTGCACACCATCGGGGTGATGGTATTTTTCGATCAAAATAGTGCCACAATCCAGGATAAACGAGCGACTCGATGCTCAACAATGTTCGATATTACTTTCTCCATATACCGAAAACTGCCGGTTGTACGATGGCGTATGGGCTATTGCCGAAATTTTTCGAGCCCGATGCGATTTGTCCCCATACCAGCTTCGACGCATTGCTGGCCGCCCCGGCTGCGGAGCGTGAGCGCTATCGCCTGTTCCACGGCCATTTCAACAATCACATCCGCCACTTCGTCCCCGGTCCGCTGCGTGTCCTGACGCTGTTGCGCCATCCGTTCGAGCGGGCGATCTCGCAATATCGCTACATAGTGTCGAGTCCGACGCATCCGCTGCACCAAGCCGTCGCCGACACCGCGGATTTCGGTGCCTATCTGCGCGATCGACGGCTCTTCGCCCCGAACAGTCTCGCACTGGCGCTCGGGACCGAATTCGATCCCGAAGCCGTGCGGCGTCGCGCCGAATGGCGGGGGTTCGCAACCGGCTCGATCGATGCTCTGTTCGATGAGGAGACCTTTCACACCAGCGCCCGGACGCGCCACGCCGAAATTGCCAAGGCGGTGCTGGATCGTTGCGTGCTGGTCAGCCTGCAGGAGGAAATGGCCAAGACCGCGTCGCTGCTCGACCACCATTTCGGCCAAAGCTGTTCTGGGCCGGTCGACATTCTGAATGCGACCAAGGCCGCGCCACTCGATCGCGCCGATCTACCGGACGGCGTGTTGCGAGATCTTGCCGACCGGCATGAGCATGACCTGGCCATCTACGCCCATGGCAAGGCGCTGTTCGAACGACAATGGGCGCAAATTCAACGTGCCGCGCCGACGGCGCAATCAGCGACCGCCGCACCGATCGTCCTGCGCAGCGCGCCACCCACCGCGATTCCGCAGCGTGTGTATTACATGACCCTGCCTTGGTCGGGCGATGTCGATCTCGCCAGTCAGATCCTGCAAGGCTTTTACCGGCCGAGCGAGATTTGCCCGGCCTGGAATTATGACGGGCTGTTTGCGCTGCCGGCAGCGGCGCTCCAGGAATATTCGGCGTTTCACGGCTATTTCTTCTGGCCGCTGGCAAGCTTCGTCGGCGCTCCGGTCGCACCGGTGACGTTCTTGACCGATCCGGTCGAGCGGGCCGCCCGGCAATATCGCGAGCGTTTGGCCGATCGCGGCCACAAGCTGCATAGGCTGATCCGCTCCAAGGCCGGATTGGGCGATTTCGTACGCGATCCAGCCGCCTTCACCCCCAACGTGCTGACCCTGGCGCTCGCCCGCTGCTTTTCCCGCAGTGACATGCGCCTCTTGCAGATCGAGGCCGACCGCCAGGGCGTCAGTGTCAATGATGTGCTGGGGGAGTATGTCGCTGCCAAGCCGGCAACCATCCTCGATTTGGCGCGCGCCAAGCGCCGCCTGCGGCAATGTGCCTTCATCGGTTTCGGTGAAACGCTCGACAGCTCGCTCGTCGGTTTGGGGCGCTTGCTCGATTGGCCGGATATCGCGCTATCGGTCGCCCCGGAAACGCTTCAGGCATTCGGCACCAGAACGCCGGTCGATGCCGCCGATCGCGCGATTATCCGCGAGGTCAATCGGCTCGATACCGCTTTGTACGAATTCGCCCGCACCCTGATGCGCCGGCCGCGAACCGGCCCGCTCGGCAAGCTCGCCGAATTGTTTGGCCGGATCCGGCCGGTCAGCGCCGGGCCGATGCGCGCGACATTTCGGTCAGATAGCGTTCGGCCACCAACACGCGACGGCGCAGATCGGTGACCAGCACATGGGGCGAGGGCTCGATCGCCGCATTATCGATCGCCTGCTCGAGATCGCGCGGCGCCACCCCGGCGAACAATTCGGAATAACGGCGCAGCGATAGGCTGCGACTGCCCGGCACCGCGGCAAACAGCCGGTCGAGCCAGACCTGATCAAGCCCGACCGTATCGGAGAAGACCGTGGCCTGCCCCAGATCGCGGTGGAGCGCCGACACGACCTCATCGACCGGCCGCCCGGATTCCAGCAGCGTCTGGCGCGTCAGCCTATGGACCAGCTCGGCATCGCGCTGCCAGCCGCGCCAGCCAGCGATCGGCCGGATCAGCAAATGATGCTCCGGCCCGGTGCGCAACAGCCGCCAGGCGACCGCAATCGGATAGCTGTCCACGCCAAGACCCGAAGATGCCACCTCGATGATCGCCAGCACAATCGCCCCCCGCAGACCGATACCTGATTGACGGTATCGAAACTGCCTCTGGAACACAAGGCGAACGTGCGCGCGGCCAGATTTCCCGGCGTCTGCCCGGTTCCGCGCGAAACGCTAAACCGCTGCGCGGTCGGCCGCGTGAATCGCGCGCGCCGTGGCCGCATCCTGGGCGATCTGCGCCTTTAATTCGTCAAGCCCGGCAAATTTCCGTTCTGCGCGAATCCAATCGATCAGCGCCGCGCGCAAATGCTGGCCATAGAGATCGCCGGCAAAATCCAGCAGATGCACTTCGAGGCGCAGATCCGTGCCACTCACCGTCGGCCGCGTGCCGAGATTGGCGACTGCATCATGCCATTCGACCGTGCCCTGCCGCTCGATTCCGGCCTGCACGGCATAGACGCCCGGTGCCGGGCGGAGATAATCACCGAGGCCGAGATTGGCGGTCGGAAAGCCGATGGTGCGGCCGCGCTGATCGCCATGCTCGATCCGGCCATCGATCTCCCAGGCCCGCCCGAGCAATTCGGCCGCCGCCTTGGGCGCGCCCGCGATCAGGTGCTCGCGAATCCTCGTGGCGGAAAACACCGCGCCCGTGTCGCCCGCGACCGGATCGACGATGGTGACGCCGAAGCCCAATTCATGGCCGAGCTTTTGCAGCAAAGCGGGATTCCCGGCCCGGCCCTGGCCGAAGACAAAATCATAACCGATCACGACATGGCCGACGCCGAGCCCGTGATGCAGCACCTCGGTCACGAAATTCTCGGCACTGCGCTGGGCGAAGGCGGCATCGAAATGCAGATTGACCAGCAGATCGACGCCCAGCGCCTCCAGCAGATGCGCCTTGACGCGAAGCGGCGTCAGCCGGAACGGCGGATCCCCCGGCCGGAACAGCGCGCGCGGATGCGGCTCGAAGGTGACCACACCGTGCGGACGGTGTTCCGCTTGCGCGAGCACGCCGCAGCGGGCAATCACCGACTGATGGCCGCGATGCACGCCGTCGAAATTACCGAGCGCCATCACGGCGCCGCGGGCATCGCCGGGAAAGGGAGAGAAGTGCCGGAACAAGCGCATGGTCACATTCTGGGTACTCTGAAGCCGCCGCGCGATCAAGCTGCAACCGGTGCGGCGGGCGCTTGGCTCTTCCCCTCCCGCCGCACAGCTTGTACTCTCGCGCCCAATTTCGGCAGCGCCCGGCCGGGCGCCCTTGACGAGGAATGGTTTCTTGGATTCCGGCAGCACCCCGCCTTTGCGCGATGTCTGGTATTATGCCTTGCCGAGCTATCGGCTGAAGCGCGGCAAGACCATCGCCAAGACCCTGCTCGACGAGCCGATCCTGATCGGCCGCGACCAGGACGGCAAGGTCTTCGCGCTGCTCGACATATGTCCGCATCGCGGCATTCCGCTGCGCTTCGGCAAATTCGACGGGCGCGAGGTCGAGTGCTGTTATCACGGCTGGCGCTTCAATGCCGCCGGCACCTGCACCGCCATCCCGTCGCTCGTCGACAAGCAAGTGCCGGATCTGAACAAGGTCTGCGTCAAATCTTATCCGGCCGAGGAGGTTCAGGGCGGCATCTGGATCTTCTTCGGTACTAATCCAGAGACGGCACCGCCCGTGCCGGTGCTGCCCGAGCTGGAGGGCCAGGTGCCCAGGATGGTCAAGACCATGATGTTCGACGGCAGCATCGATCATGCGGTGATCGGGCTGGTCGATCCGTCGCACGCGACCTTCGTCCACAAGGCGTGGTTCTGGCGCTCGACCCGCTCGATCCGCAACAAGGCCAAGGAGTTCGTCACCTCGGATTGGGGCTTCACCATGAAGCGCCATCCGCCCTCGTCGAATTCCCGCGCCTATCGCCTGCTCGGGCCGGAGCGCGAGACCGAGATCGTGTTCCGCCTGCCCGGCGTGCGCTATGAGCACATCAAGGCCGGCAAACATGTCATGTGCCACCTGACCACCATCACCCCGGTCACCGCGACGACCACCGAAATCAATCACTCGGTGTTCTGGACCCAGCCCTGGTTCACCCCGTTCAAGCCGCTGTTCTGGCCTTTCGTCAACGCCTTCCTGGCCCAGGACCGTGACGTCATCTCGCGCCAGCAATTAGGGCTGAAGCATAATCCGCAATTGCTGCTGATGGGCGACCCGGACGTTCAGGCGCGCTGGTACCTCAGGCTGAAGAACGAGTTCGTGCGGGCGAAGGAGGAAGGTCGGCCGTTCGTCAATCCGATCAAGCCGCGGGTGCTGGAGTGGCGGAGTTGATGGGGGCTTGGTCGATAGGGTGACGGCCGCGTTGATCGTCAAAACCTATCGGAAGGAACCAGAATGACCGGTTCGGCTTTCGACAAGATCCGCGAGGGCCTCGAAGATGCACTTGCCTATGCCCAAGGCGACACATCATGGGCCACAACACACAATGTCGAAGTTTCGGTACCCGATGTAAAGACGATGCGGCAGCGACTCGGCATGAGCCAGGATGTGTTCGCCCGCGCGATCAAAATCAGCCCGGCCCCGCTTTTGCCCTGCTGGAGATCGTCGACCGTGAACCCGAAGCCGCGTTGCGCGCGATGAAGGCGAGCATCAGCCGGTGATCTTCGATTTGTCGTCCGGCTGTCAAAACGCGTGAGATGTGTGTTCGAAAGGTTGGCTTCTGCGACAACGAACCGAAGCCAAATCGAGCGGGATAAGTAGCGCCGACACAGAACAGAAGAGACGTTTAGCACCGCCGCGGTCAGTGCGCTAGAGGTGATGAAAATAGTTATCCCTCTGATATGTCTAAATTTATTCCCTTCATTTTCATAGCAGCCAAACGAGGGCAGTGAATGAGACGAACGGAGAACGCGAGCACGGTAGAAAAAAAGTAACTTGTCACCGTAACCCGATTTGGTCCGTTGCATCCTCTTCGTTACCGTGATGCACAATCCGGCGACCAGCAATATGAGGATATTAAGCCACTGAGGCATGCCCTCGCCGCCAAGCGTGACCGGGCCAAAGACCATGACGAGTGCGGCCAGTAAGATCATCAGGAGTGCAAAGTCGCGGAAGAATCCCCGCCCGGTCGCTCGCTGACCGGGCGGATTTCTTCGTTCGCAACCGGAACGGGATAGAGATACGGGACGCGGCGACCGGCATTATGAAGAAAATGACGCCGCCAGGCATCCCGTCGCCTTCTAGGGTCATCAGCCCGAAAGCCAGCGCTGCTGCTGCAATGGCGATGACCGGAGGAAAACGGCTGAGTAGAGCGCTCATGTCTGATCACTCCGCAATCCCCACGTTTATCACTCCAACACTACCAGCATGAAATGGCATGGCCAGGCTGTGTTGGTGACAGCGATATTCGGCTTCGAGGATAGGAGGCCACACCTATCCACGCCCCAACCGCCGTAATCCCGAAGACTGGGCGGTATAGAAAAGCAAGCCGTCACGGTAACTAAAATATCACCGTAACTTTAGAATAGTAAGCTGCTATCGCAACTTAACTATAGGCTGTCATTGCAACTCGTAACTCTACAATGTTGGGTGTTTACTGAGAGAATTTCATCCTTATGACATTTGCTATTGCATTTCGTTTCAACGATACTGTATGTTTTTACCAGATGACAAGCGCGTGAGGCTGGCATGTTGAATTTTATTCATGATTGTAAGTTATCTATCCTGTCGGTTGTCCGTATCGCAATGAAATTTATTTATTTCGAAGTTTTTGTCTCATGGAAATTCATACGAAAAAATGTCTGGGTATCAATCATCGCTCTTGGCGTGCTTAGTATTGGTTTAGCTGTAAATCAAAGTCTGCCCCTGAGAGAAAGTGTGATTAATTTAATAAAAGTTATAATATATTCTTTTTTTCTTATATATTCACTTGAGGTACACACGCAAATATTTGGTATTGAGGAGGATAAACACAATAAACCAGAGCGACCAATTCCATCTGGAGTAATATCTCTCGATGGGGCTCGTCGACGTGCTTGGATTATCACGTGCGTTTTTGTCATTGTAGGTATTGTGCTTAATGTTATTATTTATTCATCTCTTTGGATTATATTAGTATTGCTGTATAGTTATACATCATGTAGCAAAAATTGCGCCTTAAAGACTCTTATAGCTTGCCTTGGGGTGTGTTCTCAGTACTTTGTGGTGGCTTATATCTCTGGAATATCCTGTAAAAGTATATGGCTGTGGGTATTGGAAATGTTTTTTATAGTAACAATAACTATGTCAGTACAAGAATTTCGTGACATTATTGGTGATGCCGCTGTCGGTCGACGCACTCTTCCTATCGCCATGGGAGAAAAAAATGCAC
>JBAVTK010000357.1:0-4809 GCA_049696095.1 Aliidongia sp.
GCCGATTGGTGCAACTGATCTCCCCGGCCGCGATCGAGGCCATCGCTTTGTTCATCGCCCGGCCGGGTCGCCTGCAATTGTTCGAGCGACGGCGGCGTCTCGCCGCCGGTCACTTGTGGCTGCCGGGCGGCGCCGGTGATCGGCTGGTTCAGCGGATTGGCCAGCGCCGCGCTGCTCTGGTCGATCTGCCCGGCGGTCGGAATTGGCGGGACCGGGCTCGCGACGAGCGCCCCCTGCCCGGGCCCGACCGACGTCGAGACCAAACCGGCGAGGCAGGTCGCGGCCAGCAACCAAGCACTCCGCTTAAACATGATGGGTCACCTCAACCCGATGATGCAACGGATCGAGCTCGACCGTGGCACGATCGCCGGCCGCCGTGCCGAGATCGCGGAACAGTTCGACGATCGGCTTCGGCCCGGAATCAATGCCGACCGCCAGGGCGGCCGAATGTTGTGGCCCGCTGATTTTGACCGTGTAGCCGATGCTCGCGGCAAGTTGCCGGACCGCACCGTCGAGCGGCCCCTGCCAGGCAAAGGTCACGATCTTTTGCAGCTCTGCTGGCACGACCGGATTGTCGCTCCATGCGACCGGGGCGGGAGCCTTCGTGTCCAGTGCCGCCATCGCGGCATCGACCTGACGAAGGCTTTCTTGCAGCGCCAGTTCGGTATTCGGCATCCCGGTCGTATCGACGCCGGCCGGCACCTTCGGATCGGCGGCACATCCGGCCAGGAGGATCAGGCCCGTCAGGGCCAGGACCGGCTCGATGAGCAGAACTCGCATCTGTCGCCTCCTCTTGTTCCCGGTCAGGCTATGGACCGGTCACGCAAGTGGCGGGGAAATTATTATGGCGGCGCATTTCGAGATGGCATCGGCCTTATCGGCCCGATTCCAGCCGGACGACGGTAAGCCCAATCTCCGGTGCGGCATCCTGGCATTTCGCCGCGAGCGATGCGCCGAGCCGAAGACGCTGCGCGACCCATCGCTGTTCGATCCCGTGGGGCCGTCGTAACGGGGGCCACGACACGGTGGCCACGTTGCACCAGTGCATATGCTGGTTGATTGACGCCTATGATGATTGGCAGGAATTCTATGAAATACCATTTTATAACAATTGGTTGATTTTCATATATCGATTGACCGGTGTCGGGTTTTTGTATATCATCCATGTCGGGTTTTTGCTGGGCACAGAGGGGCTGGTTCATGCGGCGGCAAAAGACATTGCGCGAAAGGATTGAAGGCCGGATCGCACGCAAGCGCGACGATGTCTTCCTGCCGCGCGAATTCCGTGATCTCGGTGGCGAGGACCAAGTGTTGCGGGCGCTGCGCGGTCTCGTGCGCGACGGTCGCCTCGTGCGCCTCGGCTATGGCGTCTATGGTCGCGCGATCCTCTCGCGTCTTTCTGGTGAACCGCTTCTCTACAGCCCGAACGGTTTCATCGGCGCCGCCCGTCAGGCGCTGACGAAACTCGGGGTGCAGTGGGAGCCAACCGAGGCGGAGACAGCCTATAACGAAGGACGGTCAACCCAGATCCCGGTCAATCCGGTCGTGCGGGTGAAGGGGCGTTTCTCGCGCCGCCTGCGAGACGGCAAGACGGAGTTGGTGCTTGAACGATAACCCCACACTCCAGGACCTTCTCGAAGTCCAGCGGCATTTCGGATTGCCGAGTCCGGCGCTTGTCGAAAAGGATTGGTATGTTGTCAAGGCGCTCGCGGCAATCGGCGGCGCCGACACCACGCCGTTCCGGCTCGTGTTTGGTGGCGGCACGGCCCTGGCTCGCGCCCATAAACTGATCCGGCGAATGTCCGAGGATATCGACCTGAAAATCGTCACCGACAGTACCTTGCCCCGCTCGGCACTCCGTCGGCTGCGCGACAGGATCACGGATGCTCTTCTTTCGGCCGGCTTCCTCTTCGACCCGGCGAACAAGGCGCATCGGAACTCCGGGAATGGCAGCAACTATACGATCTACCGGCTGCCTTATGCCCCTATTGCGGCGGGACAGGGTGTTCTCCGACCAGAGATTCAGATCGAGACGGCGGTCTGGCCGCTGCGTCGCCCGGCCATTCAGCGGCCGGTGACCTCCTTTATCGCCGAGGCATTCAAACGCCCGCCGGAAGTGCCCGCGATCGAATGCGTGTCGATTGTCGAAACGGCGGCGGAGAAATTCGTGGCACTTACGCGCCGCGTCGGTGCCGAACTGGCCGATGCCGGCGGTCCCCGCGATACGACTCTCGTCCGTCATCTCTATGACCTCTATATCATCCAGGCACAGTGCGACTCGGGCGAGATCGTCAATCTTGCGCGTGAGATCATGCTCGACGATGTCGAGGCGTATGGTCATCAGTTCCCGGCATATCGGGACGATCCGGTTCGGGAGACCTTGCGGGCCGTCGAGAGTCTGGCCGGTTCCGTCGAATATGCCGCCCGTTACGCGGTGTTCCGGCGCGACATGGTCTATGGCGACGGAATCGAGTTCGACGCCGCAATCGGCCCGCTTCTCATGCTGGCCGAGCGTCTTGCGGCAAATTAGACGGGCTCGCTCGGCTGAGCGAGACAATCCGATGAGTCTATCGGATCGGCCTCATAAGGCCGAAGCTTCAGCCCGATGCCTCGGCCGTCGAGCAACTCGCCCGCGATTTCGTCGATGACCCCGGCATCGGCCTGGGCCTCGACCGCGCCCTGGTCGAGGCGCGCGCTCTTGCGCCGCTCGATCTCTGGCAGGGCCGATCCGGCCGGAAAGATCTTGGCCAGCCGCCGCAGCGCCTCGCTGAAGCCGATCCTCGCATAGAGCCGGTTGCGCAAGGCGGTGTCGCCCGGCGTGGTGCTGAGCGCCCAGAGTTCGATCGGCCCGAGCGAATTCACCAGCTTGACCTCGTAGCGCGCCCCGGCCGCTTCGAGAATGGCGAGGAACGGTGCGCCGGCTGGCCCCGGCCCGTTGAGGCCATAGCGCACGATTGCGGCGCCGGCTTCGGAGAGGTCGAAGCGCTGGATGATTTCTTCGGCCTGACGCTCGTCGCCGGCTCGCAGCACGAAGCGCCCGGTCGACATATTGATCAGCGCCTCGCTCATATCCTTCAAGCGTTGGCTGGAGAAGCCCAGCTGGACGTTGTGCTTGCGCCCCTCGCGCGCATCGAGTTCGGCCTGGGCCTGGACTTGCGGGCTGTTCTCGGTGCGGTGCCATTCGTCATAGTCCAGGCGCTTGACCGTCTCGACCATCTCCTGGAACCGCACCCGGTGATAGGGGCGCACCGGTTCGGGTACATGGCTCAGATAATCCGGGATCAGGAAGAAGTTCCGGGCCAGGATGTGGCGGGCCAGCATGTACATCATCTCGGTCTGCCGGTTGGCCCCGGCCGAGCCGGTCGGTGCCACCTGGGCCAGATCGAGCACGATGATCCGTGCCGAGCCGAAGTCCAGCCGGGTCGGATGATTGAGCGTCGGGAATTTGCGGATGAAATCGTAGATATAGCGCTCGAACAGCGTGCCGATATCCTCGGCGGTGACGGCGATCTTGAGATTGTCGAACATGTCGCGGATCTGGTCGGTCCGCCCGGCACTGACCAGATCCTGAAGCAACGGCACGGCATGGCGCTGGGCGATCTCGGCCAGCCGATAATCGCCGCATTGGCAGAGCGCCGTCACCACGTCGCGCCAATGCAGTTCGTCCGGATCGAGCAGGATGCCATGCTGTCGGATCGCTTCATCGATTTGGGGCTCGGTCCCCGGCCGATAGCGTTTGGGCGAGCCGCCGGGGACTTCGGTGGCGAGGCGATAGGCTTCGTCGATCACCAGCCCGATCAACTGCGTCATCCCCTCGAACGGCGTGGTCTGATCGGGCGGCAGGGTCGCCAGTGTCAGGAAATTGTTGAGGAAGGCGCGTTCGAGCGGCAACGGGTACGCGCAGCCGACCTGGAGGTCGAAGATATTGACCTCGAAGCCCGGCGCAAACTGCATCGTGGCAAAAATCGCCTCGTGCCGACGGGCCGGTCCCAGCGCTTCCTGGACCAGGCGGACGAAGCCTTGGGCCGAGGGACCGATATCGGCCTTGCCGATCAGCGGCAGCCGGGCGCCCTTTGTGCCAAGCACGGCCGGGCTCAGGCAGAGGCCGAGATTGATCGTGTTGGCCAGCACCGATTTGCCGGCACCGGGCGGGGCGACGAACAGATCCAGCACCAGCGGGCGCTTCGACCCGCCGGACGGATCATAGGGCCAGAGCGCGCCATGGGGCAGGCGGAACAGCACGCTGCCCTGATTCCAGGGCGAGGCGGTGCGCGACCAGGGCAGCAGCGCCATCGCATCGCCGAGCGGCGCCAGCATCGGCGTGCCCGTAGAACCGGCCGAGAGGCCGGGCACGGAACTCAAGACCGCTTCGAGCGGGTCGCCTGCCACCGCGGTGGCGCGGCAATTGCCCCAGGCCTCGATCCGCTGCGCCAGGGTCGAGGCCTGGCGCCGGAGTTTACGAACCTCATCGATCGGCGCCCAGGTCGCAAACGACGCGCGCAGCCGCACCGCGATGTGGTTGTCCCGCTCGCGCAACTCCCGCAGGGCAGCAACCAGCCACATCTTGTCGGCCGGAAAACGGGCGACGCCGTGTTCATATTTAAGGAATTGCTGGGTGCTGAGGCCGCATAGATCGGCCATCTCGCCCTGGGTCATGCCGCGAGAGCGGCGCAGTACGAGTAATACCAGCCTTCGGAACTGCTGACTCTGGGGGTTGCCTCTTGGGGGCATGCCAAGGCGGGCTGATTTCGATTCGATGCTCTGATTCGGTCGGAGGATGTGTCGGATGAGCGCTGTGGAGATTACGCG
>JBAVTK010000358.1:0-1628 GCA_049696095.1 Aliidongia sp.
GGGGAGCCCTGACCAGCCGGAGCGTTCGGATCGGCGCCCATCAGCGGGATTTTGATGCCGCTGGTCGAGCCGATCTTCATGATGGCCTGCGCGATCGCCGGGTTCTGATCGAGCACTTTGGGATCGGCCGCGACCATCTTCCGGTAGACGTCAAGCTGTTGATTGCCTGCTGCGACCCGCTGAAGCTCGTCCATGATCTGACGCTGCTTGCGCTGTTGAATGAGCTGAGGGATCGCGGCGATCAGCTTCGCGACCTGTAGACCACCGCTCTGACCTCCGGCCGGATTCGGCGATGAAGTGAGCCCCGCGAGGGGGTTCTCCGGCTGCTGCATCATCCTGCTAGTCTACCTTCTCGAACGGGTGTTCGTCTACTTCGTGAGGCCCTCGGGGACAGTGAACGCGCCGACGTCGTTGATTGCCTTCGCGTCTTTCGCAACGACCTTGGCCCCGTCGGTGCGCGCCGACAGGCCGGGGATGCCGCTCTTGTGATCCTGAATCCATTCAACGAGATCGTCATGAATCGCACTCAGCCGACGGCCCTTGCCAACAGCGAGCCCGAGCAAACCATCAGGGCTTCCGATCGACAAACCGATCTCATCATCGCGTGAGAGCTGATACGGAATGAACTTGTCGTCATCGAGATCGAGCGAGTACAGCGGCATCGCTTTGAACATGTGCTTGTCGCCCTGCATCGGCGACCAATGCTCCCACGGATACGGCGGTACGCCGAGACGAATCGAATACGCAAGCTCGCTCGTTACATCAGGTCCGTTCGCCGTGCCGGTTACGAGCGACCAAAAGAACTTTCCCAGCTCGCCTTTGAGCAGCTCGAACGACGTGACTGTGCAGTCCCAACCGAAGCGCGGCGTCCATTCGAGAAAGTACGCGTTGCCGTCTTCACCAGCGATCGCGTTCATGTCGTAGATGCCCGGCGGTGCTTCGTACTTTACGAACTGCTCCGCGAGCCCATCCCATCCGAGCGCTTTCGCGATCGCCGGTTCATCGTCATAGAACCACACCGCATCGAATGAACAGCCTGTGGATGGACCCAGCTCGTCGTTCCATGCCTTCTTATGCTCGATGTCCCCGGTCCACGGTCCTGACCACGAGCGACCGTTCCACCAGCGCGCGGTGGAGATCGGCACGCCCTCCATCTTCTTTTGAATGATGCACGACATGCGATCACCGTACGCGACGCGCACGCCAGCGAGATACGCGACCATCTCTTCGCCGTTACTGGCGCCGTGCGTTGAGTCGGCATCGAGGTACTGATCGGTCTTCCAGAACGTCGCCGTATCACCGAGCGTACCAGCGAACTTCATCGCGTCGGTGATCGTCGAAAACGCTTCGTACGGCGGCAGCGTCGCGCCAGCTTCTTCGGCGACTTTGAAGCCCCACAGCCGCTTCTCTTCGAGCTTGTGACAGAATGAGCCGTTGCCGATCACATGCAGACCGTAGCCACGCGCTTCGTCGGCGAGCTTCGCCATGCTCGTGTTCTCGAAGATCATGACAGTCGGCGATCGACGCGCTTTCTCACGCGCCCAATTTAGCAGATACGCCCACGAGTCTGTCTTCGGGATCAGCCCTTCGCCAACGAGCTTGTTGTGCGAGAGCGTGCCATCAGACTT
>JBAVTK010000359.1:0-2903 GCA_049696095.1 Aliidongia sp.
CAAGATGATTTTAGGTCGTTTCGACCTGAACGCATCGGGCTCTAGCCCCGGTGAGCGACGCCTCTACGGGGGATCCTAGCCAGACGGCGGTTGCCGTCCCAGCGTCGGAAACTACCCAGGGCGCGGCTGCGACACCCGGTCCGGCGATACGTCAGCGGAAATGCTGGATTGCGGCGATCATGCCGACGCACCTGCGCCGGCATCCAAAATCAGTCCTGCCCGCAAACCTGGATGATTGTCGGCGAGTTCAAGCGAACCGCCGTGAAGCTTGGCCACCGCGCCGACCAGGCTGAGGCCGAGACCGACACCGGGCAGGCCGCGACTGGCGTCGCTGCGATAGAACCGCTCGGCGACTCTGGGCTTTTCCAAATCGGGAATGCCCGGACCGTCATCGGCGACGATGAGTTCGACCGTGCCATTCTCGCAATGCCGGGTCTCGACCGAGATATTGCCGTCTCCCGGGGTGAATTTCAGGGCATTGTCGATGAGATTGGCGATGGCCTGCGCGAGCAGAACGGGATCGCCACGGATCGCCAACCTGCCCTGGCCGTGAAACGACAGGGTGATGCCCTTCAATTCGGCCGCCGGCAAATAGAACTCGACCGCCTTGGCGGCCAACTCGTCGGCATCAAGTTCGACAAAACCGGAGCGGCGGGCGCCGGTATCGATCTCGGCCAGCCGCAGCAGCGCATTGAAGATGCCGATGACCCGATCGACATCGGCCACCGCCGCCTCGATTTCGGCGAAGCATTCCCCTGGCGGCGGGCGGGTCACGCTTAGTTCCTCCAGGCGCGACCGCAATTCCGCCAGCGGCGTGCGCAGATCATGCGCGATGGCATTCGACACATTGCGCACGCCATGGACCAATTGCTCGATCTGATCCAGCATCCGGTTGATGGTGTGCGACAGGGTGCTGAATTCATCCTGACTGGCACCGGTCGGCAGCCTCTGGCCCAGATCGCTTTGGATAATTCCCGAAACCGTCCGGCTGATACTGTCCATGCGCGACAGCACAGCATGCCGGATCAGAATGCCGCCGCACATGCCGACGATCGAGAGCACGCCAATCGCGGCCGCCAACCCATACCAGAACCGCTGTTCGAGCGGTTCGAACAGGTCGCGATCGCGCCCGACCAGCAGATGATAGCCGCCGGGCAACACGGTCCGCACCACGCGCACCAAGCCCGGATGACCGTTGCGCAGCATGGTGACGGTATCGGCACCCGGCAATTGCGGAATTTCGGACGGCCATGCGGACAGATTGCCGGCCAGCGGCGTCAAAGCGGGGTCGGCCAGCAGCAGCAGCCGCTCGGCCGCGATCTGCATGCGCACGCGCTCGCCGATGAAGGCCGCCAAACCATCCGGTCCTTGCTGACGAAACACCGTGGCGAAGCGCTCGGCGTCCTCCTGAAGGATTTCTGTGCGGCCCTCCTCGATCGTGACGCGCCAGGCATACCAAAGCGGTGCTGCAAATAGTGCGAGCGTCACCAGCCCGAGGGCGACATAGAAAATCGCCAGCATATAAGCCGACGAGCGCATCTCAGTCGCCAGCGCTCATCATATAGCCGGCATTGCGCACTGTGCGCAGCAACGGCCGCTCGCCGGTCAATTCAATCTTCTGGCGCAGATTGCTGATATGGACATCGACGACATTGGTCTGCGGGTCAAAATGATAATCCCAGACGCTTTCCAGCAGCATGGTCCGGGTCACGACCTGATCGACATGGCGCATCAGATATTCAAGCAGCTTGAATTCGCGATTCTGCAAGGTGAGCGTGCGCTCGCCGCGCGTCACCTTGCGCGACAGCAGATCCATCCGCAGATCGCCGACCGTGAGCGTGGTTTCGGTCGAGCTGCCCTGAGAGCGTCGGATCAGCGCGTCGAGCCGCGCCAGCAACTCGCCGAAGGCGAAGGGCTTGGTCAGATAATCGTCGCCGCCGCTTCGAAGTCCGCGGATGCGCTCATCGACATCGCTGAGCGCGCTCAGGATCAGCACGGGGGTGAGGTCGCCGGTCTTGCGCAGGGCTTCGATGATGGCGAGGCCGTCGATCTGACCCGGCAGCATCCGATCCATGACGATCGTGTCATAGGGTTCGCTGACCGCCATGAACATGCCGTCGCGCCCATTGTCGGCATGATCGACGGTGTGACCGGCTTCACGCAGACCCTTGACGACGAAGTTCGCGACGCGTTCATTGTCTTCGACCAGCAAGACTTTCATGTCATCGCCTCGCCCCCCTCATCAATCGGCCGCGCCCGGCTCGATCGCCGCCCCATGATCATGATGATGCCGGGCCGCCACTTCGTGGCCCTTGCTGAGCCAAAGATTGACCCGGTCAAGATAGAGGTAAACCACCGGCGTCGTGAACAAGGTCAGGATCTGGCTCAGCACCAGCCCGCCGACCATGGTATAGCCGAGCGGCTGGCGCAGTTCCGAACCGGTGCCCCGTTCGAGCATCAGCGGCAAGGCCCCGAGCAAGGCCGCCATCGTGGTCATCATGATCGGCCGAAAGCGCAGCAGACAGGCCTGGCGGATCGAGTCTCGTGAACTGAGACCTTGCTCGCGTTCCGCCTGGATCGCGAAATCCACCATCATGATGCCGTTCTTCTTGACGATGCCGATCAGTAGAATGATGCCGATGAGCGCGATGACCGACAGGTCGAAATGAAACGCCATCAGCATCAGGAGCGCACCGACCCCGGCCGAAGGCAGGGTCGAGAGAATGGTCAGGGGATGGATATAACTCTCATAGAGCATGCCGAGAATGATGTAGACCGCGACCAGCGCCGCCAGAATGAGATAAGGCTCGCTCTTGAGCGAGGTTTGAAAGGCCTGCGCGGTGCCCTGAAAGGTCGTGGTGATGGCGCTCGGCAGCCCCATTGCGCTCGCTTCGGCCTCGATC
>JBAVTK010000360.1:0-2973 GCA_049696095.1 Aliidongia sp.
CCGCTCATTCCTCGTTCTATAGCGGTGTCGATGATGAAGAAAGTTCTACGGCTGTTGGCGCTGATCACAGCGCTGTTCATGACCGGACAGGCAGCCCGAGCGGCCGATCTGGAAAACACGCTCTATCTCGATCTGCCGGCCGGGCGCGTCGTCATTCAGATGCGCCCCGATCTGGCACCCAATCACGTCAAGCGGATCAAGGAGCTGGCGCGGCGCGGGTTCTATGATGGTCTGGTGTTCCACCGCGTGATCGATGGCTTCATGGTGCAGGGCGGTGATCCGACCGGCACAGGTGCCGGCGGCTCCGGTGAAAAGCTCAAGGCGGAATTTTCCGGCGAGCATCATGTCCGCGGCATCGTCTCGATGGCTCGCTCGGCCTCGCCCGATTCGGCCGACAGCCAATTCTTCATCATGCTGGGCGACAGCCCCAGCCTGGACGGCAAATACACCATCTGGGGTCAAGTCACGTCCGGCATGGAATTCGTCGATGCCATCAAGAAGGGTGATTCCGGCAATAACGGCAAGGTCACCGATCCCGATCACATCGTCCGGATGCAGGTCGCGGCCGATGTTGGCAAGAAGTAACCGCCCCCCTTCAGGAAAGGAGAACCGCGCATGACCGCCGATCTCGAAAACAGTCTCTACCTCGATGTGCCGGCTGGGCGGGTGGTGATCGAGCTGCTGCCCGATCTGGCGCCTGTCCATGTCGCCCGGATCAAGGAACTGGCACGCCAGGGCTATTATGACGGCCTGGCCTTTCACCGTGTGATCGATGGCTTCATGGTCCAGACCGGCTGTCCGAACGGCACCGGCACGGGCGGCTCGGGCAAGAAGCTCAAGGCCGAATTCTCCGGCGAGCGTCATGTCCGTGGAATCTGCTCAATGGCGCGGACCAGCGACCCGAATTCGGCCGACAGCCAATTCTTCATCATGTTGGCGCCCTCGCCGCACCTCGACCGGCAATATTCGGTCTGGGGTCGTGTGACCTCGGGCATGGAGCATATCGACGCGATCAAGAAGGGCGAAAGCCGCAGCGGCACGGTCGACGATCCCGATCATATCGTCAAGCTTCAGGTCGCGGCCGACACGGGCAGTATCGCATCCTGAACGACCGCGAAGATTGTGCGGAACCGACGCCCGACAACAAGCCGGGCGTCGGCGAATTGCTGGCGATCTATCTTCAGCCACGCATTCTGATCGTGCTGCTGATGGGGTTTTCCAGTGGGTTGCCCCTGTTTCTGTCCGGCGCTACGCTCAAGATCAGGTTGAGCGAAGCCCAGCTTTCCTTCACCGCAATCGGGCTTTTCAGCCTGGTCGGCCTATCCTACTCCTTCAAATTCTTGTGGGCGCCGCTGGTCGATCGCCTGCCGATTCCGCTGCTCGGCCGGCTCGGCCGCCGCCGGTCTTGGCTCGTTGTGATTCAGCTGGCGCTGATCGGCGCGATTCTGGGATTGGGATCGAGCGATCCGGTCCGCGACCTGCGCGCGACGGCGTTCTGGGCGGTCGCGGTCGCGTTTCTGTCGGCCAGCCAAGATATCGTGATCGATGCCTATCGCATCGAGCTACTGGCTGCGGCGGAACAGGGCGCCGGGGCCGCGGTCACGCAGATCGGCTATCGCTTCGGCCTGATCGCGGCCGGCGCCGGGGCGCTCTATCTGGCATCGAGCCTCGGCTGGCAGGCGAGCTATATGGTAATGGCGGCACTGGTGCCAATCGGCGGCATCGCCGCCTTGTGCTGCCCGGAACCGGCTGCCGTGCCGCGCCCGGTCGGCGATTGGCTCCGCTCGACCCTATTGGCGCCATTCACCGATTTCGTGATGCGACATGAAAATTGGCTGCTGCTGTTGCTGTTCGTGCCGCTCTATCGGTTCGGCGACGCGGTCGCCGGCGAGATGGCACCCAGCTTCTATATCTGGCTGGGCTTCACCAAGGTCGAATATGCCAATGTCAGCAAATTGTTCGGCATCGTCGCCTCGCTCAGCGGCGTTTCGATCGGCGGTCTTCTGGTCTATCGCCTGGGGGTGATGCGGGCCTTGCTGGTGGGCGGGGTCATGCAGATTTTTGCGAACCTGACCTATGTGCTGCAGCTTTGGGCCGGTCGTGATGTGTCTGTCCTGTTCCTGACCATCGGCGTGGAGCAGATGACGGCCGGCCTGTGCGGGGCGGCATTCGTGGCGTTCCTGTCCGGGCTATGCAGCCGCGCCTATACCGCAACGCAATATGCGCTCTTGTCGGCACTGTTCGGCTTCGCTTATCGATTTCTCGGTTCGGCCGGCGGCTATGTCGTCGATCTGTTCGGCTGGACAATGTTTTTCGTTCTGTCGGCGGCGCTGGTATTGCCCTCACTTGTCCTGCTGCTCGTGCTGATGCGCGGGCGCACCCCATAAACGTTGCGTCGAGGATGCCATGGATATCAGCAAAATTCCGATCGGCGAGAATCCGCCGCACGAGGTCAACGTCATCATCGAGATTCCGCAGGGCGGCGCCCCGGTCAAATACGAGCTGGATAAGGGTTCGGGCGCGCTCTATGTCGATCGCTTCCTGCACACCTCAATGATCTATCCGGCCAATTACGGCTTCATCCCGCACACGCTGAGCGAGGATGGCGATCCGACCGATTGCATGGTGGTGATCCCGACCCCCGTGGTGCCCGGCGTGATAATGCGCTCGCGCCCGATCGGCGCCTTGCTGATGGAGGATGAAAGCGGCATCGACGAAAAGATCTTGGCCGTGCCGGTCGATAAGCTGCATCCCTTCTATTCGTCGGTCAGCTCGTTCCGCGATCTGCCGCAGATTCTGATTGACCAGATCGAGCATTTCTTCGCCCATTACAAGGATCTGGAAAAAGGCAAATGGGTTCGGGTCAAACGATGGGCCGAGCCGGCCGAGGCGCATGATTTGATCCGCGCCGCGATCGCGCGGGCCGAGAAGGCTCTGGCTTAACGCTGGTCGCATTCGCCGCAGCCAATCGGC
>JBAVTK010000361.1:0-3209 GCA_049696095.1 Aliidongia sp.
GTGGAACGGTTCGAGTGGCACTACACGCCCAAACACGGCAGTTGGCTCGATATGGCCGAAGCCGAACTCAGCGTTCTGTCGTGCCAGTGTCTCGACCGACGAATCCCCGATCAGGAAAAGCTCAAGCGGGAGGTCGAAGCCTGGGAGCGTGACCGCAACAGCAAGCACGCCAAAGCCGACTGGCGCTTCAAAACCGATGACGCGCGTGAAATTGAAAAGGTTGTACCCCGCATTATGAACGACTCGGCGCACTAGATAAATTCCCTCACACTTCGCGCATGTGCGATAATACGGTAGGATTCCAAGATGATTCAGGAATTTCACGACAAGACGACTCTTGCTCTCTTTCATGGGGTTACCCCCAAAGGGGGGGCGCTCTGACCTTGTTCGTAGGGCCGTCAGGAAGCTAAAGCAGCGCAATGCCGCAACGACGCTCGATGATCTCCGGGTACCACCCGGCAACCATTTGGAGGCCCTTGACGACGATCGTGCCGGTCAGCACTCGATCCGGGTGAACAAACAATGGAGAATCTGTTTCATATGGAAGGACGGTCACGCTTATCGCGTGGAGTTTTGTGACTATCACTGAGAGAACGCATAATATTTTGCTGCATATTCAGATGGAGACCACCATTTATCAAGGGATAGACCGATGTAGCCAGAAATCGGCGGCCATAATTTATTCCTGCTAATAGGTGAATATAATCATGTCTATCAATCGTTCTGATTTCAATAGTATCGATCTTACGGACGTTGCTGACACCTCGTTTCCGCAGCTTGATCCCATTCATCCGGGTGAGATTCTGCGGGAGGATTGGCTGGAGCCAATGGGCATCACGCCGTATCGTGCCGCCAGGGAGATGGGCGTACCACCCAACCGTCTGACGGCGATCTTGTCCGGTGATCGGGCGATCACCGCCGATACAGCGGTACGTCTCGGCTTGTATTTCGGGACCGACCCGCAGTCTTGGCTCAATCTACAGGCTCACTATGATCTGGAGGTTACTCTGCGAAAGCATGGTGCCGAGATCGCCCAAACGGTCACGCCGCACGCGGCGTGACCGATCATCCGCTGGCATCGCCGCCCGATCTACGCGACAATGACTACCGTCAATTCTTCGTCGGATACACGATGAAATCGTCATGCACATCGCGCCTCGGCTCGTCGCCCATCCCACGCAGTGCTGCCTGGAGTTCGAGCAACCGGGCATAAGGCAGTTCCAGCGCATGCTCATCGGGATGGGCCGGTGCCTCCATCGGGTAGTCCTGACCGGGCGTCCGGGTCATTTCGATGTGCGCGCCCATCAGCCATGACACATCGCGCGACCGGGTGAAGGCCACCGCCCGATCGATGCTGGCGCGGTACGTCGCCAGTTCCTTCGGTGGGAAATACAGCCGGCCGGCATAAAGCTCGTCGCCGGTCAAAAGGAAGCGCGTGCGCGGATCGAAGATCATGATGTGGGCGCGCTGATGGCCCGGTGTCGGGATGATGTTAAGCGCGCGGCCGCCCAGATCGAACCGGGCGATGTCCACCGGCCAGTTTTTGATCTGGAAGAATGCCGCCACCTCATCCGGGGTATGGCCGACCACCGTGACGTTGGCGCGGTTGGCGAACTCGTCATCACCGGCGACGTGATCGCCATGGGCGTGGGAATGCGCGACGACGAGTGGGATCGAGGTGCGGTGTTTTTCGGCCAGCCACTGCTGGATGATCTGGTCGATTGTCGGCTGGATCTTGAGGCCGCCCGCCCCGGTGTCGAGCAGCAAGACCCGGTCCCGGCCGAACAGCAGATAGAGAAACGGTCCCTCGAAATTGGTTTCGATCGATTGGCGCAGGATGAAGGTGTCGGGGTCGTAGCGCTGGACCTGGAGTTCCGGTTCCGGGCCGTTGGTGGCGGCGATCCAGCGCTCGGGAAAGAGGGGGGGCGCGGCGTCCGCCGGGCCGCTCGCCAGGATGAGGGCCAGCAAAGCGGCGACGGCGCCTGTGCGCCAATTTCCAAGGACCATTCGGTTCTCCTGAGCTTGTCTCAATGTGTCTTTAGCGCGATCTGCACCCCGCGCGGCGGCGGGTGGCGCAATTGGCGTTCGCGGTGGGCGATATAAAGCGTCGAGCCGATGATCACCGCGCTGCCGATCATCGTATAGCGCGTCGGCACTTCGCCAAATTCGAGATACCCGAACAGAATCGCAAAGAGCAGACGCAGATAATCGACCGGCGCCACCATGGTCGCCTCGCCCTCGAAATAGGCCTGGGTAATCAGGATCTGCCCGGTGCCGCCGGCCAGCCCGGTCAGCAGAAACCGCAGCAGATCGAGCCCGCCGGGTGTCTGCCAGACGAAATAGGTGGGGATGGCCGAGCAGGTGGTGGCGATCAGCGACAGATAGAACACGATGGTGACCGAAGGCTCGGTCCCGCTCAGTTTCTTCACCAGCGTGATGGCGATCGAGGAAATGAACGCGCTGGCCAGCGCCAGGAGCTCGGCCGAATTGATCGTTCCGTCGAACGGGCGGACGATCACCACCACCCCGATGAACCCGACCACAGTCGCGCTCCAGCGCCGCCAGCGCACTTGCTCGCCCAAGAACAGCACCGCCATGAAGATCATATAGAGCGGTGCGGTGAAGCTGATCGCGGTCGAGGTCGCCAGCGGCAGCCGCGCCACCGCGTAAAAGCCGAGAAACATACCGGTGACGCCAACCAAACCGCGAAACAGATGCTGCATCGGCCGCGCGGTGCGCAGCGCGCCGAAGCCGTTCGCCAGGAAAATCGGCAGCAGCGGCAGCAGACCGAAACTCGATCGGAAGAACGCGACTTCGATCGGGCTGTAGCGTTGTCCCAGATCTTTGGCCAGCAGCCCCATGAGCGAGAAGGTAAGCGCCGCCGCCGCGGCCCAGCATAAGGCGCGCATCGGCGGGGTCAGGCGATACCATTGCCGCCGCTCGAAGCGCAGCAACAGCCGCGGCTGGCGATACAGTCCGCGGCCGGGGCTATCGCGATTGGTCGTTGGACTCCGGTTCCGGCGGGTGGGGAGCGGCATCGTGCAAGCGGGTTCCGACAGAGGTGATGCCCCGGTCAACCGGCCGACCGTGTGAGCATGTCGATTCTTTCAGCTTTCTCGGGAGAACGCAAAGGTCTCCGGCGAACGGCAGGGTTCCGGCGGTCGAGGATGGGCCGACCAGCGTCGGCGGAAGAGGCAGGCAAGAAAGGC
>JBAVTK010000362.1:0-6431 GCA_049696095.1 Aliidongia sp.
GGTGCCGATCGACCATGGCCGGCACCTGCAATATTACATGCTGCCGGTGCGCGCGCTGGACCTCGGTGAGATCTACAAGATCTTCCCGCTCGCCCAATCGATCTTCCGGACGAAATACTGGGTCGCCGCCTATGCCGGCACACCCTATTGGGATGATGAGGGCCATGTGCTCGGCCGGGCGCTGACCTATGTCAACGAACAGATCCTGCAACGGCGCCCCATCTCGTTTTGCAGCCTCGACCAGGAAGCAATCCGCCACACCGCCATCTCGACCAGCCGCACCGATTCCGGCGGCAAGGGCGTGACGCAAAAGATCGAGGCCGGTTTATACAACAACGCGCTGAACGAGGCGTGGCTGGCCGGCGAGATCGACCCGATGGCAAATTTCCCGGCCGACCCCGACGACGAGACGGTGCTGGCGGCCCTGCGGCAGCGCCTGGCGCCAGAGCGGATCGAGGAATGGCTGCTCTGGCGCGAGGATTACAAAAGGATGTATCTGAGCATGGGGGTTCATCTTTAAAAGAGCTTGGCAGCGGTCAGCAGCCGAGAGATCTTCATTGAGGCACTACCGAACCACCTTCCCAAACACCAGCGTATGCCATCCATTCTTCGCGATCCGTTCCCGGAACACCAGCCCCTGTTCCCGGTGCGCCGCGCGGACGAATGCCTCCTGCCCGGCCAGCAACCCCGACAGAATCGCGATCCCGCCGGGCGCCAGATTGCGCGCCAGGTCCGGCGCCATCGCGACCAGGGGTTTCGCCAGGATGTTGGCGAAGATCAGATCATAGGGTGCTGCGGCCCGAACCTCGGGCGCGGTGTAGCCGTCGCTCGGCCGGAAAGTGATCAGGCCTGACACATCGTTCAGCAGGCCGTTTTCCGCCGCGACCTTGACCGAATTGCGGTCGATGTCGCAGGCCAGCACCGGCACGCGCCAGCTTTTGGCCGCCGCGATCGCCAGAATGCCGGTGCCGGTGCCCATATCGAGAATGCGCCGACGCCGGCCGCGCCGGACCAGTTGATCGAGCGCCTGAAGGCAGCCATGGGTCGTGGCGTGTTCGCCGGTGCCGAACGCGGTGGCAGCGTCGATCAGCAGCCCGACGGCACCCGGCGGTACGCGAGTCGCGACATGGCTGCCATAGATATGATAGCGGCCGATCCGCATCGGCGGAAAGCTTTCCTGGTTGCGCCGCAGCCAATCGATATCGGCCAATTGCTCCAGATCCAGCGCCGGCTCCGCCGCATCGAAGGCCATCGCGGCCAATGCCAGGCCGGCTTCGAGCGTCGCCCGGTCGGGCTTGCCCTGGACGAAGCCCTGGACCAGCCACGGGCCTTTCGGTGTCGTCTCGAACGCGGTGATCGCGGCCCCGGTCAGATCGAGCACGGCGGAAAACACGTCGGCCAGCCGCTCGTCCGGCGCTTCGATCGCCATCCGCCACAAAGGTTCGCCGGAGCGGCGGGTCGAGGCCGGGATCATTTCTGGTTTTCCTTTCTGCACGTCAGGCCTTGCGGACAAAGCTGTCCATGACCTTCTTGTCGCCGGCCTGATCGAAATAGATGCCGAGTTTGTTGTCCTCGACCGCGTGGATCGTGCCGGCGCCGAATTTCTCGTGGAACACCCGGTCGCCCGGTTTGAAACCGCCGGTCTTGCGCAGGCTCTCACCTTCGACCGGTACCGCGCGACCGGCAATCACCGGACCATCGCCGTGCGGACGGCGAAAGCCGCGAAACGGCACGGTCTCGACATCGAAGGCGGTGCCGCGCCCGGCCGGTGCTGCGGCGCCATACATGCCGCGCGCCAGATCGGTCTCGATCTGCGCCGTGGGCAGTTCGCCGATGAAGCGGGACGGCATGGCACTCTGCCATTGCCCGTACATTCGGCGATTCGCGGCATAGCTGATCGCTGCGCGGCGGCGGGCGCGGGTCAGGCCGACATAGGCCAGGCGTCGTTCCTCTTCGAGTCCGGCCTCGCCCGATTCATCGAGCGCGCGCTGATGCGGGAACAGGCCTTCCTCCCAACCGGGCAGGAACACGACATCGAATTCCAGCCCCTTGGCGCCGTGCAAGGTCATCAAACTGACCTGATCGGCTTGCGCATCGGCGGCATTGTCCATGACCAGGCTGACATGATCAAGGAACCCGGCCAGCGTATCGAACTCCGCCATCGCCACGACCAACTCGCGCAGATTTTCCAGCCTGCCCGGCGCCTCGGGCGATTTGTCGGCCTGCCACATCGCGGTGTAGCCCGATTCGTCGAGCAGGATCTGCGCCAATTGCGGATGCGGCAGATGTCCCGCCTGGTCGCGCCAGCGGTCAAGATCGCGGATCAGCAACCCGATCGCCTTGCGCGCCGCCGGCTTCAGCGCATTGTCGGCAATGAGCCGCCGCGCTGCCTCAGTCAGCGAGATTTGCGCCTCACGCCCTGCCCCATGCAGCGCTTGCAGGCTCGCCGTGCCGATGCCGCGCCGCGGCACATTGACGATGCGCTCGAACGCCAGATCATCGTCCGGCTGGTGGACCAGCCGCAGATAGGCCAGCGCATCGCGGATTTCCTGGCGCTCGTAGAACCGTGCGCCGCCGATGACGCGATAGGGCAGGCCCAGGGTGATGAAGCGCTCTTCGAATTCGCGGGTCTGAAAACCGGCGCGGATCAGCACGGCGATCTGGGCCAGCGCCGTGCCGCGGCGCTGCTCGGCCTCGATCTCGTCGCCGATCCAGCGCGCCTCTTCCTGGCTGTCCCACACGCCTTTGAGGCTAACCTTGTCGCCGGCCGCCGCAGCGGTCCACAGCGTCTTGCCCAGGCGCCCGCGATTATGCGCGATCAGATACCCGGCCGCGGCCAGGATTTCCGGAGTCGAGCGATAGTTCTGCTCGAGCCGGATTACCGTGGCACCGGGGAAATCCTGCTCGAATTTCAGGATGTTGCCGACTTCGGCGCCACGCCAGCCATAGATCGACTGATCATCGTCGCCGACGCAGCACAGATTCTTGTGCTGTTGGGCCAGGAGCCGCAGCCAGAGATATTGCGAGACGTTGGTATCTTGATATTCATCGACTAGCAGATAGCGGAATTTGCGCTGATACTCCGCCAGGATCGCCGGCTGTCCGAGAAAAATCGTCAGATTGTGCAGCAGCAGATCGCCGAAATCTGCGGCGTTGAGCACGCGAAGCCGCTCCTGATAGTGCCGATAAAGCTGCGCCAGCCGGCCGCCGGCGAAATCGCCCGCCTCGCCCGGATCGACCTTGTCCGGCGTCAGGCCGCGATCCTTCCAGCGCTCGATCGCGCCCAGCACGGCGCGCGCCGGCCAGCGCTTGTCGTCGATATTCTCGGCCTGAAGCAGTTGCTTGATCAGACGGATCTGATCATCGGTATCGAGGATCGTGAAATTCGATTTGAGGCCGACCGCCTCGGCATGGCGGCGCAAAATCCGGGCGGCGAGCGCATGGAACGTGCCAAGCCACATGCCCTCGACGGCCGCACCGACCAGCCGTTCCAGCCGGTCGCGCATCTCGCGCGCCGCTTTGTTGGTGAAGGTCACGGCCAGGATCTGGCTGGGAAACGCCCGGTGCAGGGTTAAAATATGGGCAAGCCGCGCGGTCAGCGCGCGCGTCTTGCCGGTGCCGGCCCCGGCAAGGACCAAGACCGGGCCATCAAGGGTCTCGACCGCCTGGCGCTGCGGCGGATTGAGGTCCGCGAGATAGGGCGGCGGAGGGGCGGGAAACAGGGACATGGGCGCGACATTAGTGCAGATCGGCGCACGGGGGAACCGGCGCATAGGCGGATTGAGCTTGACCACGCGACCGCCGCCTAGATGATCCGGGACGACCACATTCCATTTTTTGCCTACAATTTAGGCATGGCAGGCCCATTTTTATATCATTGCAATTCGCTGGAGATGCCGATATTATCATTCCACTCAGTTGCTGAATTCGACGGTGGGACGAAATTGAAGGCGCTAGCGTCGCCCACATAGCCCGCAACACAATCGGATCAGTTCCAGGCGGCCATATTGGCTAAATTTTTTGACGAATAAAACTGTAACAGTCTTTTGTATACAGTTGGGCCCTTATTGCCGTTTGCATCGGTAGCCACGCATACGCATGAGTGGGTTCTATTTTAGTCAATACAAATGTCGAGCCGCATTAGATTTTCGAGACGGAGAAGTATATTATGTCCGACGTATGGAAGCTGTGGAATCCGAGCCTTGATAATGACGATCAGACGCTTGGCGAAGCCTATAAGGCAATGCCGATCGGGGAGTTCAAGCCGTATTCGCCGTTTATCATCCGGATGTTCGAAAATCCGGATAGCTGGTTTCCGTTGCCCGGAAAATGCAGCCTTCTGCGGCACGATATGATCCACATCCTCTTGGGCCGCGGGTTGCTGGTTGAGGATGAGGCGTTCGTCATTGGATATACTATGGGCACATCCAAGACGATCGGATTTTTCCAGAAATTTCTCTACAAAATGGCCTCGTCGACTCTCTACCCCGAGGAGTATCGTTTCCGTCGTCAAGATCTTCCGATCTACGAGTTGGGCTTTGTCGCCGGTCAACGCAACAAGATCGAACTCAACAACATCCCCTTGGAGAATATGCAGGACCGCACGCTCGGCGATCTCCGCAAGTCTCTCGGAATCGACAAAAATGCTTTGCGGGCTGCATTCAGTTTCGAGCGATTCGCTACAGATTCGTCGGCGAGCAGTCGTATCTATGGCATGGCGTTCGAGTAATCGAATATCGTTCATCGGCGGGTAGGCTTGGTTTCGAGTTTATCCGCGGATCGACCGATGACAATCTGAATGGAAAGTCATGACGGTGACGATTCGGCGCGCACGCATATTTTGAGTGTTGAAGTATGATGCCCTCCTTTCATTACTATGATTACATAGGTTTTCTCGGCGCGCTGCTCCTGATCACAGCCTATATACTGACGCAGGTCCGCGTACTCTCATCGTCCGATTGGCAATATCCGCTGTTGAATTTCTGCGGCGCAATGCTGATCGCGTTCTCTCTTTGTTTCGATTTCAATGCACCATCGATGGGCATCGAGCTATTTTGGGGTGCAATCAGCATCTTTGGCATGATCAAGTGCCGCACAGAAAATAAGCGCGCGCGCGCTGCAGACCCATCGAGCAATGCCGGATTTCACCGGGAGTCATAACCGGCTGCCCGCAGCGCCTCAATTCGCGCCACTCGACTTTTCGGACTGTCAAGACTGAACGACCGCGCATCACCCAACTGATCGCGAATATAGGTCTCGGTCTCATGCGCCGCTGCCGCCAGGGCGTCGTTCCGGTCGATAAAGCTCAGCCAGACGATTTCCCGTGCGGCCGGGTCATATTCCCACAATCCGATCAGCCGACCGCGATCGAGGATCGCGTGGCTCGGCAGATCCTGGACACCGCTGGACAGCTTCAATCGCTCAGCGGCCCGATCGCCCGGCTCGACCAGGCAATCAATGTCGCGCCGGGCAGCGAACAGGACGTCGAGGCTGCTGACCAACGCATAGCTGGGCATCGCCCCCGGCCGAAAAGCGGCAAAGGCCTCAGCATCATTCGGCAGCAACAGGAAATCATCATCTGGCACGGCCGGCACGAGACCGAGATCGGCGGCAATCGCCCGACAGACCGTCGCCCCCAGCCCCGAGAACCATTGGAATTCGGCGAGCCGGACCGGGCCGATCCAGCGAAAGAAGTATCGGGCAAGGCTGCGATACGCCTCATCCTCGTCCAGCGGTGCGGCGGCAAGCGGATTATCGCCCCAGATTGCGTAAAGATAGCGCTGCTGGTCGAGTCGGCCGTTCTGCGGCACCCGGCGGATCGCCCCTTCGGCCTGGAGCCGCCCGAGCGCCAAGGGCAACGTCGTGGTCAGGCCCTTTTTCTTGCCGGCTTCACCCAGGCTGCGCGCTGCATCGCCGGTCTGGCTCCGGATGCCCTCGGGATCGAGCGGGCCGGCCGCCAGCGCCGCCAGTACCTGCTCGCACAGCCGATCGATCTCGGCCGCGGTGACGCCGAGCTTCTGCGCGATCTTCATTTCGGCCGCCTCGAATCGGCGCCCGACCATCAGTGCCAGCGCGTAATCCGCCGCCGGCACGACATAGGTACAGCCGCGCGCCGCCGGCAATTCGTGAATCTCCAACCGCGCCACGGCAGTATCGGCCTCGGCCCGGCCGATCCGGCCGCGTGCGAACAGACTGAGATATGGCCCGACGCCGCCGACCGAACGTGCCCAGCCGGACGCCTGGAGAATCTCGGCCGAGCTTTTCCCGGCGAGCGACCCGTCGAGCCCTTGGCGGAACCACCACCAGCCGCGCAACCGCGCTTTGTCGATCGGCATGAAGCCCCTCCTTGCGTGATGGCGTGGAATTTATCGCCATCGTGAAATATCGTCACGTCCCGATTTCACCGCAAATTCCCGCGCTCGGCTTGCGGT
>JBAVTK010000363.1:0-10947 GCA_049696095.1 Aliidongia sp.
GCCCGATCTCATTCGCTTGACCGGAACCGCACCATGACCCACCCGAGCGAACATCTGATCGGCGTGCCGGGCGGCCGGGCACGGCTCGACACGCCGGCACTGCTGATCGAGTTGACGGCGTTCGAGCGTAATATCCGGCGCATGGCGGAATTCGCCGCCGAGCGCGGTGTGGCGCTCCGACCGCACGCCAAGACCCATAAATCCGACGAGATTGCGCGGCGCCAGATCGCGGCCGGGGCAATCGGCATTTCGTGCGCGACGCTGGGCGAAGCTGAGGTGATGGTCGCGGCCGGGATTCCCGGCATTCTGATCACTTCGCCCCTCGTCACCGAGAACAAACTCGCCCGTCTGGTCACGCTGGCCCAGCAAGCCGGGCCGGGCGGCCTGATGGTGGTGGCCGATCACCCGCACAATGTACAGACGCTCGATGAATTCGCCGCGTCCTTGCCGCATCCGCTCGGCGTGCTCGTCGATTGCGCCGCCGGCCACCAGCGCACCGGCTGCCGCGACGCGACCGCGGCGCTGGCGCTGGCCCGTCAGATCGACGCCAGCGCGCATCTGGCGCTGAAAGGTGTCCAGCACTATTCCGGCAATCTTCAGCACATTCCTCATCGTGCCGAGCGAACAGCCAGAGCGAAGGCACAGCGCGACAATCTGGCCGCCCTGCTCAGGGCTGGGCGCGCCGAAGGCCTCGCCTTCGACATCGTGACCGGTGTCGGGACCGGGACATTCGATCTCGATCCGGACGGCGCGGTCTTCACCGAAATGCAGACCGGGTCATACATCTTCATGGATGTCGATTATCTGGCGGCCATGGCCGACGGCACGAACCGCCCGCCGTTCGAGACCGCCTTGCTGGTCCAGACCGCCGTGGTCAGCACCAATGCGGAAAATTGGGTGACGGTCGATGGCGGCCTCAAATGCTTCGCCACCGACGGCCCGAAACCGGCGATCCATGCCGGCACCGATCCCGGCGGCCAGTTCGAGTTCTTCGGCGACGAGCACGGCAAGCTGAGCTATGCCGGCACCCGGCCGCATCTGGGCGACCGGGTCGAATTCGTCGTCCCGCATTGCGACCCGACCGTCAATTTGCATGATTATTATCATGTCATGGACGGCGACACGCTGGTCGCACTCTGGCCAGTGACGGCACGCGGGCGACGCTGAAGGGCCGAACACCTACCTCAAGCGCCTGATCACCTGCTGTGCGGCGCGAAGGGCGAGCGCGGTAATGGTCAAAGTGGGGTTGGCCGTGGCGACTGTCGGGAAGACAGAGCTGCCCAGAATGTAAAGATTGGGATGATCCCAGCTTTGCAGATCCGAATTCACCACCGAGGTCGCCGGATCGTCGCCCATGCGGCAGGTGCCGACGACATGGCCGGCGCCGTAGTAGATGTATTTTTGGCCGTTATAGGCAAAGGTGGTCGGGCCGTCGGGCGGATTGCGGTCGGTCTTCTGCTCGGCCCCCATCCAGGCGAAAAGCTGGTCGGCCGCGGCGCGGGCGGCTTCGAACCCGGCCTTGGTGTAATCCGATAGATTATACGCGATCTGCGGGCGCGGCAGGCCCAGATGATCCGTGTAATCGGGGGAAAGCGTCACCCGGTTCTCAGGATTTGGGGTCTGTTCCACCAGAAACGCCATCCGGAATTGCCGTGTGTAGCGCTGATTCAGGGCCGCGACCAAATCCTGCCCGGCCAGACCGACCTTGCCGGTATCGCTGCCGAGCACGAACTCCAGCAGGCTGGTATAGGGATCGCCCGCCGGGAAGTTCCAGCCTTCGTTGCCGATCTCGATGCGGAAGCTGGCACGGTACCGGCGGAAATCGCCATCGCGCAAGGATTCGATCCCCGAGGTCGAAAGCGGGCCGCGATAGGGATAGATCTGGCTCGGCGCCAGACCCCAAACCATATAGAGCGGATGATCCATCAGGTTGCGGCCGACCTGATCGCTGGAATTGGCCATGCCATTGAGCCTTTTGCCGGCATTGGTCGACATCAGCAGCAATTTCGGCGTCTCGATGGCGTGCGCTGCCAGGACGTAGATTTTTGCGGTCGCGGTGCCGCGCTCGACCACGGCGCCCGACGGGCCGTCATAGCGCAGCCACGAGATCCCGCCGACATTCCGGTCGTCGTCGCCCAGATCGACCGAAACGGCGACGGTATTGTACTGGATCGTGACGTTGCCGGTTTGCAGCGCCGCGTTCAGCGTGATGCTGGGATCGTACTTCGCCTGAATCGGACAGATCGGGATGCAATTGGTATTGCCGCCGCAGGCCCGCCGGTTCTGGTAAGGCCGAGAATTGCGGCCGGCCGGCGTCGTGCTGACAGTCAGTGCCGTACCGTCGAGGATCTTGCCATCGACGCCCGCGGCCACATATTGATCGACCAGCGAATTGGGCAGCGCTGGCATCGGATACTGGTAATCATTCGGAAAAGCGATACCCAGATAGTCCTGATCCGCCTTGTCGGCGGACACGCCGATTTCCCATTCCGCCTTGCCGTACCATTCCTCCAGATCGTCGTAGCCGATCGGCCAATCGACCTCGACCTGATAGGTTTTGGCCATCTTGAAATCATGCGGCACGTTGCGCAGACTGGTCCCAAGCCAGTGCCGTCCGGTGCCGCCATTGATCCGTTCATAGGTGCTGGCGAAGGCGAGCGGGCCGGTCTGAATCAGATAGGCCTGCTTCGGGTTCTGCCAGTTGTCGGCATCGAGCGTCAGCACGGTCGGGCGCGGCGCATTCAGCGTGGTCGGGTCGGTCAGGGTGAAGGTCGCGCGGTCTCTGAACAGATCGGGGGTATAGGGCGCCTCCGGCACCTTGGCGGGTGCCAGAAAAAACCGCTCCAGATAATCATTGACGTTGGGCGGCATGGCATCGCCCGCTTCCAGGATCAAGACCTTCTTGCCGGCGAGCCCGAGCTGCTTGGCCATCATGGCCCCGGAAAAGCCGGCCCCGACGATGACGACGTCGTAAGCGGGCGCCGCTGTGGTTGTGGTCATTGCCCCTGCCCTCGCTGGATCGCTTCCTGCCCGGTATAATCCTGGAGCGATGGTGGTGGACTGTTCCAATAGCCGAACGGATAATCGGCGGAGCCCATGGCGTGGGCCTGCGCAACCTTCCACATATAGCCCTGCTCATAGGCGACGGCGGACAGCACGCGCGGCACCGATCGGGTCTTGGCCGGATAGAGGCCGGCGGTCGCGTACCAGGCGCCGCTATACCAAGCGAGAATGATCGATTTGGCCATGAGAGCAATTGGTGAATCGCCGCTGACCAGCAGCGTGCGCAGTACCATGGCCGGGTCATTGGGATATCGCTGCGTGGACGCGGTGAAGGCGGCGAGCAATTCCGTCAAGGCGGCCGGATCATCCGCCCAGGCCGCGTCCAGAATCTGCTGATGGACATCGTTGGTCGGGAAGGATGGCAGGAGAGTGGTCGCGGCGATTCCGGTCAACACCGACGACAGCGCGATGAAGCCGGTCATATCGGGTGCGGGACTGGGCGTGAGGCTCATGCTGTTGTCGCTCCATCGGTTGAGGTAAGCGGCCTCAATGCGCCGCACGCTCCAGAATGTAGGTGAAGTCGGACGGCGTGCCGGCAGTATCGACGGCGTTGTTGTGGCAGGCGATGCAACTGCTGCTGCTCTGCGGCACGGTGCCCTGGATGTAGGTTTCCAGGGTGGTATTGGCCAGGAACACCGGGAAGGGAAAGCCGGTCGGGCTGGATTTATTGTCCTCCTGCGTCGGCCATTGCGTCCCGATCAGCATGTAATTGGCCCAGACCGTGCCGGCCAGCGGCGCCTGCCACTTGGCGTTCATATCCTTGTAGGATTGCGCCAAGGCGATGACCCGGGTGATCTGGCTGGCATAGCGGTTCGGGAACGGCTGGACCGCGGGATTCCAGGGCCGCGGCGGTGGCTGATTCACCGGACAGGTCGCGGCATCGCAGCCGACGCGATAGAAATTGAACTTGTCCGCCGCTTTCAGCGTGCCGACATCCTGGGCCTGCGGCACATTGTGGACCTGCTCGAAGGTGGACCAGACCCATTGCGGGAACCGGCGGACCTTGTTGCCGATATGCATGCCGACCAACCCGACCGTCTGTTTGAGGCAAGTATCCTGGGCCGGCGTGGCACCCTGGGTATAGACCAGGGCCGTAACCGTATGGAATGTCGCCAGATCATCGCCCGGCCCGATGATTTTCCAGGCCAGCTTGATCATCACCGCCCCTTCATATCCGGGCGCCGTCGCCACAGGCTTGGCCGGGGTGACCGGCCCATCCTGTTGCCCGCCGGGGAAGGTCATCATCGGCTTCGTGGCATTGGGCGGTGTGAAGGTCGGCTTGTAAGCGGCCTGACCGGCCTTGGTGTTGAGCTTGTTGGCGATGATGAAATCATACATCGGCTTGTTGATCAGGATCTGGTAGCGGACATACGCACCGTTCTGATCGATCAGCGGGCCGGTATCGAAGGGCTGGGTGGCGGCCGTCAGCAGATCCGGCGTCTTGCCGACCATGCTCAGCACCGTTCCCGTGCCCAAAGCGGCGCAAGCCGCAGGCACGGGCGCCGAAGCGCCCCAGGCCGGCGGAGTGGGGGCCATCATCACCGCGAGCGCGTCGGCCCAGCCCGACCATGTCGCCGGCGCATCGCCGCCCGCACCCTTGCCCTGGCCGATCACGGTCGTCCCGTCGGCCGGCCAATTCAGCGCGACAAAGCTTTGCCACGAAAACGTGTCGAAGCTCTGCTGGATCTGGGCCGGGGTCGGATTGCTGCCTTCGAACGTCCGGTCGCACGGCATCAGCGGACTCAGCGCCGCATCGGCCGCGGGGCCATTGGCGTTGCAGGTGACCTTCACCGCATAGGGATCGGGCGGTAGCGGCGTTTGCGCCGAGGCCGACATGGACAGGCCAACCCCGATCAGGGCGACCGACGCGAGAAGCCATAGGCGCATGGCGATGCTTTCCAACTGTTACGCTGGCGCCTATTAGACTCAGCCGCTCGCTGATTGCAAGCCTAAACCAAAGGTTGGCAAATCATGCCAATCATGAACCTATGGTACGGGCCGTCACGTCAGATCGCGCGAACCTCGCTCACTTCCGGGATATAATGCCGCAGCATGTTTTCGATGCCTGATTTGAGCGTGGCGGTCGAACTCGGACAGCCTGAACAGGCACCCTGCATATGGAGATAGACGATCCCTTCCTCGAAGCCGTGGAAGATGATGTCGCCGCCATCCTGGGCCACGGCCGGGCGCACGCGGGTATCGATCAATTCCTTGATCTGGCTGACGATATCGTCGTCATCGGCGTGCGCCGTAGATTCCCCGGTGGTCGCCGCGTCGGCCAGCATCACCGGCTCGCCGGTCGTGAACACGTCCATGATCACGCCCAGCACGGCGGGTTTCAGCGCGTACCAGTCGATCTCGGCCGCTTTGGTCACGGTGACGAAATCGGCACCGAAAAATACCCCGGTCACCCCGTCCAGTGCGAACAGCTTCTGCGCCAGCGGCGAGCGTGCCGCCGAGTCGGCGCTCGGGAAATTCGCGGTGCCGCTGGGGATCACCGTATGTCCGGGCAAAAATTTCAGCGTCGCGGGGTTCGGGGTCTGTTCGGTCTGGATGAACATCATCGGTCTTTCATCTGCGATACGGGTCATGCCGCGGCGATCGGCGGTGCCGGTTTGCAGCAAGTTGGCATGAATTAGGACAAAATCAACCCTGTCACGCCAGCGCAGCGAGTTCGGCATCGCTGAGCTTGCCGGGCACGATGGTGATCGGCACCCGCAGACGGCCGACATATTTCGACGACAAGGCACTGACCAACGGACCGGGGCCGGTCTCGCCGGTCGAGGCGGCGAGGACCAGAATGGAAATCGTCGGATCTTCGTCGATCAGCGCCAGCAATTCGTCGCGCACCGTGCCCTCGCGGATATGCACCGTCGGCAGGCTGCCGGTCAGGGCGGCGACCGCGGCGGCAAATCCTTCGGTGATCCGTTCGGCCTCCTGGCGCTTTTCCTCGCGCATCAACGACTCGATCGCGAGCCATTGCTGGCGGTCGGCCGGTTCGATGACGTGGAGGAGCGCGACGCGCCCGCCGGTATGGAGCGCGCGCAGCGACGCATAGCGCAGCGCCACCTGAAGCTCCGGCGACTCATCGACGACGACGAGGAAGACACGGTCGGGGGCGGGCGGCAACGGGGTCTGGGTCATCGTCAGACTTTCCGGAACAGCAATGTGGCACTCCATCCTGCCAGGGCCGCGGCCAATACCGCAACCACTCCGTAAAGGACCGCCTGATCCGCGGCAAATTGGTTAAGGTCAGCCTCCAGCCCGGTCTGGGAAATCGCCAGCGGTGTGGTTTGGGCGGCGACCATGTCGCCTTTGCGCATCAGATAGATCTGCACGGTATAAGTGCCGATCGGGACGTTCGGCGGAAAGGCCAGTGTCGCGCGGAACAGCTTTTCCCCCAGCATCTCGACGTGTCCGACGCCCCGGCCATAAAGCCCCTCGGCCTGCAAGCTTTCGATCAGTGCGGCGTGAAAGGCCGGGACCTCTTCATGGCTGAACCGGCCGACCGGCGCCAGCTTCAAAGTATCGACACCGACCTCGTTCAATTGGCGCAGATTGGCCGGCATGATCTGATCGATTGGCCTGGTGGCCAGGACTTGATAGAAGCCGGGGGTATTGGCAAAGCCGACACTGCGGGTATTGAGCCAGATGCCGGCATTGCGGCTCTTGCGCCGGACCACGGTCTCCCGCTCCGGCCCGCGCACCACCACGACGACATCGCCGCCGCCCTCGATCGCGCCGAACAAAGTGACCGCGGCACCGTGGAAGCCGGTCGTGATCGCGACCAGATGGTCGGTCAGATCGGCCACCATTTGCTGCGCGCGCGCCGGCGCGGCGAACAGGATCAGGCAACCGGCCGCGAGAGCGATGCGACGGGCGCGGTTCATTCGAGCCTCGGCAGGACCGAATAGACATTCCCCGGCGGGACGGTCAGGTCGAACAGCAGCTTGGCGCCGACGGCCAGAATGATCGCGGCCAGCATGACACGCAGATATTCACCGCTCACCCGCGCGCCGAACCGGGCACCATATTGCACGCCGACGACGCCGCCGATCAGAATGACCAGTGCCAACAACAGATCGACGGTCTGATTCGTCACCGCCTGGAGGATCGTGGCGCTCGCCGTGATGAAGATCGTCTGGAACAGGGACGTACCCGGCACCACGCTGGGCGGCATACCTAGAATGTAAATCATCGCCGGCACGACGAGAAAGCCGCCGCCGATCCCCAGAATCGCCGAAAGGAGCCCGATCCCGAAGCCCAGGCCGAGCGGCAGCAGCGCGCTGATATAGAGCTTGGAGCGCCGGAACCGCATCTTGAGCGGCAGCCGATGGAACCAGCCATGCTGATGCAGCCGACGCGGCTGCGCGCCCGGCTGGTGCGCGCGCACCAGGGCGGCCACACTCTCGATCATCATCATGGTGCCGAGCGTGCTGAGCAGGATGACGTAGCTCAGCGAAATGACGATATCGATCTGGCCCAGCCGGCGCAGCAGGCTGAACAGTTGAACGCCGACAAGCGAGCCGAAGATGCCGCCGGTGACCAACACGATGCCCATCTTGAAATCGACATTGCCGCGCCGCCAATGCGTGACCACGCCGGAGAGCGACGCGCCGACCAATTGATTGGCCGAGGAGGCGACCGCGACCGGTTCGGGAATGCCGATAAAGATCAAGAGCGGCGTCAACAGAAAGCCGCCGCCGACCCCGAACATCCCGGAGAGAAAGCCCATGCCCAGACCAATGCCGAGCAGGACGAAAACATCCTGGGTGACCTGGGCAATCGGCAGGTAAATTTCCATGGATCAGACGGGGTTTGCGTGGGGCGGACGCCGCAAGGCGCAATCTTGCCTCAGCTTACGCCGCAGCAGGCGGATGTCGGAAGAGGTTCGCCGGACATTTGAGGTAGTTGCCCCGCCGACTCGGCAAAAAAGTCACAGGCTGGGACCGGACGAAAATGAGCACCGCGGGTACCTGACCCGCGGTGCTCACACAAAAATCAAGGCCTCAATTGCGGCTGTTGCCGAACAGGCGCAGCAACATGAGGAACAGATTGAGGAAATCGAGATAGAGCTGGAGCGCACCCATCAAGGCGCCCTTGCCGACCATATCGCCCGAACCGACCATCGGCGCATAATATTGCTGCGCGATCCGCTGGGTGTCCCATGCGGTCAGGCCGGTGAACACGACGACGCCGATAATCGAGATCGCAAAATTCATCGCCGACGAAGCAAGGAATATGTTCACGATGCTGGCGATGATGATGCCGAACAGGCCCATCATCATGAACGACCCCATCTTCGTCAGATCGGCCTTGGTGGTGTAGCCATAAAGGCTCATGCCGACGAACATCGATGCCGTGATGAAGAACGTCATGGCGATGCTGGTATGAGTGTAGGCCAGGAAAATGAAGCCGAGCGACAGCCCCATCATCGCGGCATAGGCCCAATAGATCATCTGCGCCGTGGCGAAACTCATTCGATGAATGCCGGCCGAAAAAATGAAGACCATGGCCAGCGGCGCCAACATCACCAGCCACACCAGCGGGGTATGGGCGATCCGCTGGTAAATTCCCAGATCGGCCGCAAGATAGGCGACGATTCCGGTCACCGCCAACCCCGAAGCCATGTAGTTATACACGCGAAGCATGTACTGCCGCAGGCCGAGATCGTACTCGCCCTGGGTCGCGACCCCGCCGCGCCGTGCGGTCCAGGGGTTTTGCGAATCATATGACATGGGATTCCCTTACGCCTCAAAGGTTGACTACGCCGCCCACTATATTGGCAGAGACGGGGCGAATTCAATATCGACGGGCGGTCGCACCGCCGCGCTTATTCGTTGCGGAGCTGCATCACGGCCCGAACACCCAGCACGCTCCAGGCATCAAGCATGACGGAGATGACCAGCGTTGTCGCGACACTTGCGATCATGGTCAGGATAACACGTCCGGCATCGAAACTCCATTCGCCTTTCAACAATTGCGTGACGACCAGCCAGGCCGCTACCGTGCCGAGCAGTGCGGCGATCAGCGCAGTGATCGTCCCCAAGATGCCGTATTCGATCAAAAATCCGCGCGCGATCGCCGCCCGCGTGGCACCCAGCACCTTTAGGATCGCGGCATCGTAGCGCCGACGCCGGCCGGTCGCGGCGATCGCGCCGGAGAGAACCAGCACACCGGTCAAAATGGTGACGGCGGCGATCGCCCGGATCGCCGCCGCCATGTCGCCCAGAACCCGCGCGAGCGTGTCGAGGGCGTCCTTGATTCGGATCGCGGAGATATTGGGAAAGGTCTCGGTCACCATGCGCGCCAGCTTTGCCTCGGTTTCCGGCGAATCGGCGCGGACCGTGGCGATGGCAGTCTGCGGCGCCGCCTCCAGTGTGCCGGGTGAGAAGATCGTGAAGAAATTGATGCCGAGCGTCGTCCAGTCGATCTTGCGGAAATTGGCGATATGGGCGGTGATTTCCCGGCCGGCGACATTGAAGGTGACGGTGTCGTCGAGCTTCAGATGCAGTCCCGCCGCAAGCTCGGCATCAAGCGAGATCAGCGGCGGCCCCCGATAATCCGCCGGCCACCATGTCCCGGCCACGACATGCGAACCCCCCGGCGGCTCGGCAGCATAGGTCAGACCACGCTCGGATTTCACGAGCCAGCGGGCATCCGGCGCGATCGCACGCTCTTGCGGCGCCGTGCCGTTCAGGGCGACGATCCGGGTGCGCAGACTGGGCACCAGATCGAGCTTCGAGGTGCCGGGCAGCGAGTCCACGAGCGTGCGGAACGGCTCGACCTGATTGGGCTGAATATCGATGAAGAAATAGCTCGGCGCGGCGTCCGGCAGGCGTTCGGCAACCTCGCGCGTCAGGCTGCTTTCGATCAGCCCGACCGCGACCAGCACGGTCAGGCCCAGCCCCATCGACAAGACGACCGACGGGGTCGCCGTTCCATGGCGATGCAGATTGGCGATCGCCAGGCGCAACCAGGGGCGTCGCCCGACCGACAGGGCCGCGGCAGCCCGCATCACACCAAACCCGACCAGCCGAAAGGCCAACAACGCGACGGCGATTGCCGCCAGAAAGCCGGCGGCAATCGCCTTGTCGTCGGCGTTCACGAGCGCCAACCCGCCGAGAGCGGCCGCGACCAGGGCCGTCGCCGTCCAGTCGCGCCAGCTGAGCCGGGACCGTTCGGTCTCGACCAGATTGCGGAACAATGTGGCCGGTGACACCAGCCGCGATTGCGCGAGCGGCCACAACGAAAAGCCCAAGGCGGTCAACAAACCGAAACCAGCCGCGACGGCGAGAGGTTTCGGATAGAGCCCGAGACGCGGTTCGACCGGCAATTGCGGACCGGCGGCATGCAGCAGCAGCGGAGCCGCCGCCCCGAGCGCCAAGCCGCACAAAATCGCCATCGACGCCAGCAGCAGCAATTGCAGCAGATAGATCAGATAGATCAGCCGCATCGGCGCGCCCAAGGATTTGAGGGTGGCGATGACGGGTACCTTGCCCGCGAGATAGGCCGAAGCGGCATTGCCGACCCCGACGCCGCCGACCAGCAGCGAAGTCAACCCGACCAGCACCAGAAACATCGCGGCACGCGTCACGAAATTCTGTACCTGGGGCGCTGCCTCGCTGGGATCGCGCGCGCGCCAGCCGGAATCGGGGAATGCCCGGTCGGCCTCCTTGATCAAGGCTTTCGCATCTTCCCCGACAGGCAGCCGCAGGCGATAGATCGCCGAACTGAGCGTACCCGGCTGGTCGAGCCCGCTCACCGCCAGCCCCGCCGCCGAGACCAGCACATGCGGCCCGAGGGTAAACGGGTTGGCGACGTTGTCCGGCTCCTTCAGCAACAAAGCCCGGATCACGAATTCACCATCGCCCAGCCGCACCC
>JBAVTK010000364.1:0-2703 GCA_049696095.1 Aliidongia sp.
CCGCTTCGAGCACCATTTCGTCGGCCGCGTCGTGAAGCTGCGGGCGCCACAGAAACCATGGCTCGATCGGTACGACCAGTTCGACCAGCCGATCGAAGAACACTGCCAGCTCTGACGACCGCAACCCACTCGCCAACATATGCTCAGGCCGATGGCAGACCGCTTCATATTCGAGAAACAGCGGTACGGTGGCCAGCATTTTCGCCAATCCATCGTCAATCGCCAACAACAGCGCCGCCGATGCCCCGGCTGGGCTTCGTATCGCCGCGACAATCACGTCCGTGTCGAGCACCAACCTCATAGGAAAGTGATATCACATCGCCGGCGATGTCGCAATGGTTCATGGCTCGCCAACATTTTGTCGACACCAATCTCGATCCCCGGCTTTCTCTTGCTCATCAACCTCAAAAATGTTATCTAATATCATCTAATATTCTTCCTCATGCCAGGGGCCAGACATGCCTAGCGTCAGCATCGGCGATCATTTCGAGCAATTCGTGCAGCATCAAATCGCGCGCGGACGCTATCAGAATGCAAGCGAGGTGGTGCGGGCCGGTTTGCGGTTGCTGGAAGATTACGAAATGACGGTCCAGGAGCGTGCTGCGGCGTTGAAGGCCAAGATCGACGAAGCATGGGACGATCCGAGCCCGAGCCGCCCGGCGGGCGATGTGTTCGTCCGTCTCGAAACCCTGCACAGCGAGGCAACAGCCGCGCCGCCGAAGCCCCGCGCGTAATCTCGTTCTACGGCCGGCGGCGGAAGCCGATCTGACCGAACTCTATCATGGCATTACCGAACGTAGCGGCAGCCCGCAGACCGCCATCCTCTACATCCGCCGCATTCGAGCCTCATGTGAAACGCTGCTTACTTTCCCGGAATGCGGCCGTGCTCGCGATGATCTGCGGCCGGGAATTCGGGTTTTCGGTTTCGAAAAGCGGGTTGTCATAGTGTACAAGATCCTCCCATCCGGCGATGTCGAAATCGGTCGCTTCTTCTATGGCGTACAAGATTATGAAGCCGTCTTCAGGGAATATGGCGGGGATTAGAAACGAGCCTCACTGGCGCTATCCGGCAATAAACCACTTCGGGCACAAGTGGAACTTCCGCGGTTTGTGAGCGAGCGGCGTTTGTAGTAGGCTGCCAGGAGCATGGAGGCCGCCTATGGGGGGGTGCTGTGGCCGTCGAGGCCGAACGGATCTACTCCCGCGAGGAGTTTCGGCAGTGGTACGAGCGGCAGGTATCCGGCCGTTACGAGCGGATCGACGGCCGGATCGTCGCGATGGCGCCCGAAAGAGGCGCGCATCTTCGGCTCAAGGCCGCTGTCTGGCTGGCCCTACGCAATGCCATCAAGGCGGCGGGTGTCGCGTGCCAGGCGTTGCCCGACGGTGCGACGATCGAGACCGGCGAGTGCGATTACGAGCCGGACGCCGTCGTGAATTGCGGGGCTCCCATGGCGGACAATGCCACCGCCGCACCGAACCCGACAATTATCGTCGAGGTGCTGTCACCGGGGACGGTAGCCTCCGACACGGGGGCCAAGCTCATCGACTATTTTCAGGTGCCCAGTGTCGCTCACTACCTGATCGTGCATGCGACCAAGCGGGTCATCACCCATCATCGACGAACAGCGGATGGCATCGACACTCGAATCATCGTTGCCGGTAAGATCGTCATGGACCCTCCCGGCATTACGATCACGTTGGAAGAGATATACGATGCTTGTTGAAGATTCTGTGTAACCGCCGTTGGCGACGGGAAGATTAGCGCGCTGTCACCGGAACCCTTCGTAAAGTATGACTTTTCATGGCACGGGCAGCCAGCATAGCATTTTCCAGGAATTACGGTGACAGCTTACATTTTTTTCAACCGGCCGCTTTATTGCCGTGCCTGGCAGATCAGAACGCTCCGGCAGGCCGATGATGCGCTGATATCTACCCGGCCGCAACGCGTTAGGCGAAACCCTTGAGCGATCGGACCACCTTGTAGCGCGGCTCCATATGCTCGTGCAACACGCGTAGGATGATGGTCCGACCGCCCCATCCGACAACCGGTCTGCCGTGTAATAGAGGCAGTGTGCCGCACCGGCCCGCGGCTAGTTCCAGGTGGAACAGCCTGACGCCGGGGGCGAGGTCGGATTACGGCGACAGTGAAATTGATTGTCTTGGACTTTTCCGTACATTTCCCTGGGATTCAAAGGGCAGTCTGCAACACACTCACCCGTCAAGGCGCTTCATCCCCCGGCCGCGGCGCCTCGCCGCCCGCCCGCGTCAACAGCCGGCGGAACGTCTCGCGGTCGCCCTTGCCGGCCCGTCCGGTGAAGAAAGCGGCGGTACGCAATGCCGCCAGCTTCTCCGCTACGGCGGTTGCCACGAACTGGTTCAGGCTGGTGCCGTCCTCAGCGGCCAGCCGTTCTGCCTCGGCCTTGATCGAGGCCGGCAGGCGCAGCGGATAGGTCGAGTTCGGCTGGCTCATTTGCGCAATCTTCCCAGAGTTTCGCCCGGTAACAATATGGGTAGTCCAAAATGCTCGGCCGCCGGAAGGAAATGGCGTCGGTTGAAGGTGACGAGCGCGTCGGCTCGGCCGTTCACCGCCGCTTCGAGCACCATTTCGTCGGCCGCGTCGTGAAGCTGCGGGCGCCACAGAAACCATGGCTCGATCGGTACGACCAGTTCGACCAGCCGATCGAAGAACACTGCCAGCTCTGA
>JBAVTK010000365.1:0-1678 GCA_049696095.1 Aliidongia sp.
CCGCCGAACAGCAGCAGCTTCTCGGTCAATGTGGTCTTGCCGGCATCCGGATGCGAGATGATCGCAAAGGTTCTCCGGCTGGCGACGATGGCTTCGGGTGCGGACATGATGGCGCTGCTTCTACCAAACGCGCTCTATTGGCGCCAGATGGATTGCCGCGCCATACCCATGCGGGCCTCGCGGTGTTGCCGGGCAGGGCGGTTTTAATGTGCCATCACGATCGGAATGCCGGCATGGCTCAGCAAATGCCGCGTCGTGCCGCCGAGAATTGCCTGGCGCAACCGGCTTTGGGTGTAGGCACCGCGAACCAGCAGCGTCACGCCGGCTGCTTCGGCGGTTGCCAGGATCGAAGCGCCGGTCGAACTGGCCGACACGGGCGCATGTTCGCCGTCGCAGCGCACACCGTGCCGGCGTAAATAGGCTAACAGCGCCGACACCGCCTCGGGGCTGCTGCCCTCGGAATAGACCGAGACTCGGCCGGCGGCGCGCAGCAGATCGGTCGATTGCCCAACCGCATTACTCGCTTCCAGACTGCCGTTCCAAGCAATCAGGACGTGATCGAGCAGCGATCCGGCCGCGTTATCGACGATCAGCGTCGGCCGGCCGGTGCCGAACAGAGCAGGCTGAAAGGCACGGCCGCCCAGCATTTCGTGGCTGTCGCTGTTGGCAATGACGATAAGATCGCTCAGCCGGCCATGTTCCTCGACCAGTTGGTCGAAATCGCCCACTTCCTCCAACCAGGCCGCCGAAGGTTGGGTTTGCGGAAAGTCGGCCGGGAGTGCCGCAAGGCCCAATCGAGCGCACCAGAGATCGAACTGTTCGCGCGCCTGTCCGGCCGCCACGTCGCTATCCCGCTCGATCCGGGCGAAATCAATGCCGCCACCGATCAATTCGGGCAGGTTCATCAACGCCGTCTTGGGGTCGAGTTGGACGAACAGCACCTGGATATGAGCACCAAGACGCTCGGCGACCAGGTAGGCGGCTGCAAGCTGCGGGGCGGCGTCGGCATGTGCCCAGGTCGGTACCAGGATCGTTCGGATCGCCATGATCAGCCCTCCATCGGATGGTTAGGAGTTTCCACTACTTACCCGATAAAGCAAGCTTCAATCGCGGCGGCTCTTGGCAGCCGCCGCCGAGCGAGGCATTCTGACCCCGGACGGAGACGGAGACGCAGCATGCCGAGAGATGACGAAAGAGGCGGTCGCCGGCCGGCACGTAACGTGCTCGGCGGTCCCTTGGATACCTGCTCGATCAAGCCGATGACCGGCTTTTTCCGCGATGGCTGCTGCAACACCAGCCCGCAAGATGTCGGCAGCCACACGGTCTGCGTCGTGATGACCGCCGAGTTCCTGGCCTTCAGCAAGGCGAAGGGCAATGATCTCTCGACGCCGATGCCGGAATTCGGCTTTCCCGGCCTCAATCCCGACGATCGCTGGTGTCTGTGCGCCCCACGCTGGCGCGAGGCGCTGGAGGTCGGCAAGGCGCCGCGCGTGGTGCTGCGCGCGACCCATGCCGGCGCGCTGCAATATTGCGATCTGGCCGACCTGAAGCGGCATGCGATCGATCTGAATTAGCCGGTGGCCCGATCCGATTAACCCGCGCGGGACACCCGCCCGAAGCCCGGATGGGCCGGGTCGTTATAGCCCGGCGTCGAGGGATGGCCGGTCGCGACGAGGCG
>JBAVTK010000366.1:0-1804 GCA_049696095.1 Aliidongia sp.
ACGCTTCCTTGCGGCACAGATCGGCCGACGGCGCGATATTCTGGTCGAACGCGGCGGCATCGGCCGGACCGCGCATTATGCGCCGGTGCGGCTTGATTGCGCGGTCGAGCCTGGAGCCATCGTCACCGTGACGCTGACCGGGCTGGAGAATTCGATCTTGAGAGGAGAAATCGGGTGAGTGAAGGATCGTGGCTGCAAAGGCTGAAACGGGGCCTGAGCCGGTCCTCCGCGAAACTGAGCGAGGGCATCACCGGCATCTTCACCCGGCGCCGGCTCGACGACGCCACGCTCGACGAGTTGGAGGAACTGCTGATCTCGGCCGACATGGGCACCGGCATCGCCGCCGAGGTGACGGCCAATCTGCGCCGCACCCGCTTTGGCCAGGAAGTCTCGCCCGACGAGGTGCGGGCCGCATTGGCCGATTGCATTCTGGAACTGATCGAGCCGATCGCGAAGCCGCTGAAGCTCGACCCCGCGAAGCGCCCTCATGTCATCCTGGTGATCGGTGTCAATGGCAGCGGCAAGACCACGACCATCGGCAAGCTCGCCCGGCAATATCGCGATGCCGGGCTGAAGGTCCAACTGGCGGCCGGCGACACGTTCCGCGCTGCCGCCGTGGAGCAGTTGAAAATCTGGGGTGAGCGAACCGGCTGCAAGGTGACGACGCGGCCGGCCGGGGCCGATGCCGCCGGGCTGGCGCTCGACGCGCTCAACGAGGCCAAGGCGGACGGCGCCGATCTGTTGCTGATCGACACGGCCGGACGGCTGCAAAACCGAACCGATCTCATGGGTGAGCTGCAAAAGATCGGACGCGTCCTAAAGAAGGCCGATCCGACGGCACCGCACACCGTCCTGCTGATCCTCGACGCGACGATCGGGCAGAATGCCCATGCCCAGGCTGAGGTCTTCCGCGACATGGCCGGCGTGACCGGGCTGGTCATGACCAAGCTCGACGGCACCGCGCGCGGCGGCGTGCTGGTCAGCCTCGCCGAGAAATACGGCATTCCGGTGCATTTTATCGGGGTCGGCGAAACCGCCGAAGATCTGCGTCCGTTCGAGGCCCGCAGCTTTGCCCGCAGCCTGGTCGGGCTGGAGAATTGAGCGTCCCGTTCAGGCCCTGATATCGACCAACCGGCCGCGCGGACCGACCGGCGCGCCGCGCGGTGCTGCACCGGGCGATTTATTACCGAAGCCCGCGGCGCCATCCTGCTTGGCGGTACTGGTCACCGCCGTCGGCGGTACCGCCACCTGCGCACGCGCCTGAATCTGCGCCACCGTCTGGGTATCGAGTCGCGGCGGCGTAGTCTGTAGCGGGGGAGCGCTGGTCGGCGAGATCGACATGGTGTTCCTCTGAAAGGTGTACCATCATACCACATCCCATATGGTGGCGCGAATCATGTTTGAGAAGGATGCGCGGCACAAAAGGCAGCGTAACGAGAAATTTTCCTCGGCGCCTGATCTACGATTCTGTCCGCGCCCTGATTCGGTTTGGACCGCGGTTATGAGCGATGCGACGGATTTTTTGTGGACAAAGAGATGCCACGGGCGTGGTTGGCACTGCTTGGGCCCGCCCGCCGGAATGAGAAAGATCAGTGCAAGGATTATCTGCACATCGACCCAGCCTTGATCGCCGCAGCGCAAACCTCACGCCTCATTTTCCAACCGTTCCATGTCTTCATCGCTGAAGCCGAAATGATGGCCGACCTCGTGAATCAAGACATGACGCACGATATCGACGAGATCCTCGCCAGTCTCGCACCAATAATCCAGGATCGGCCGGCGATAGAGGAAAATCATGTCGAGG
>JBAVTK010000367.1:0-1532 GCA_049696095.1 Aliidongia sp.
TCGGCCCCGGCCCGCGCCGCCATCGCGACCCCCTGCCCCAGCGCGCCGGCCGGATTGGTCGTATGCCACCAGAGACCGCCCAAGCCGCCGGTCGCCAACACCACAGCGCGGCTCGGCAGCATCGCAACCTCGCTACCAGTCGCCACAATCACGCCTTCGATGCCGTCACCCGTTACAAGATCAAGCGCGGCAACGCCTTCCAGCAGCGTGATCGACGGCGTGCGCCGCACTGCCTCGACCACCGCACGCATGATTTCGGCGCCGGTCGCGTCGCCGCCGGCATTGAGCACGCGGTGGCGGCAATGCGCCGCTTCAAGCTTGAGCTTGAAGCGGCCAGCGGCGTCATGGCCGAAACGCACACCCAATGTCGCCAGCCGATCGACGATGGCCGGTCCGGCCTCGATTATTCGGCGGGCTGCCGCTTCGTCGCACAGCCCGTCGCCGGCCGCGAGCGTGTCGCCCAGATGCAACTCGGGCAAATCGTCTGCGCCCACCGCCGCGGCCAGACCGCCTTGCGCCCAGGCGCTGGCGCAGCCTTCGCCGAGCGGGGCCTTGGTGACGACCACGACCGGACGCGGCGCCAGTTCGAGCGCCGCCATCAATCCGGCAAGCCCGGCGCCGACAATCACCGGCCGTCCGGCCAGCAGCTTGAGATCGGGTTGCATGATTGGGTCAGCCGATCGCGATCATCCGTTCGACCGAACGGCGCGCACGCTCGGCAATGGCCTCGGGGATCGTCACTTCCGTGGTCAGGGTCTCCAAGGCATGGCGGATCTTGGGCAACGTGATCCGCTTCATATGCGGGCAAAGATTGCACGGCTTGACGAATTCGACATCGGGATAAAGTGCCGAGACATTGTCGCTCATCGAGCATTCGGTCACGAGGGCGACTCGTGCCGGCCGGTGCTTGGCGACGAAATCGACCATCGCCGCGGTCGAGCCGGCATAATCGGCGACCGCCACGACCTCGGGCGGGCATTCCGGATGGGCCAGCACAACAACATTGGGATGAGTCTCGCGCAGCGTGGCGATATCAGCCGGGGTGAATCGCTCATGCACCTCGCAGGCGCCCTCCCAGGCGATGATTTCCACCTTGGTCTCGGCCGCGACATTCTTGGCGAGATACCGGTCGGGCAGCATGATGACCCGCGGCACGCCGAGCGATTCGACGATTTTCCGGGCATTCCCGGACGTGCAGCAGATGTCGCACTCGGCCTTGACCTCGGCCGAAGTGTTGACATACGCGACGACCGGCACGCCCGGATAACGCTGTTTCAACAAGCGCACATCGGCCCCGGTGATCGAGGCGGCAAGCGAACAGCCGGCACCGGCATCGGGGATCAGCACCATGCGGCTAGGATTGAGCAGCTTCGCCGTCTCGGCCATGAAATGCACGCCGGCCAGCACGATGATATCGGCCTCGGCCTTGGCCGCCTCACGCGCCAACGCCAGACTGTCGCCGACGATATCGGCGACACCGTGAAATATCTCCGGCGTCTGGTAGTTATGCGCCAGGATGACGGCATTCCGCT
>JBAVTK010000368.1:0-2459 GCA_049696095.1 Aliidongia sp.
CCATTTCACATGATGCTCTCAAACCAGCTCATATCATTTGTCCAGCCACCATGGAATGCGAAACCATGGACTGCAATCCACGATCTTTGCTCCAGGCAACAAAATGGAGTGATGTACCATCAGTCACATTGATCAAAGGCACGACAATTCATAAAGACACTCATGTTCTCACTGGGAAATGTCCTGACTGCAAAACAATCTACCAATCAGACTATGAACGTTCTCCACAGGTTGGAGAACAAGATCGATGGAACCGAGTATACCTCAACTCTGCCAAGTATCTCAAAGTTAGTCGAAACATCTGGGTGGACCGTATTTTTTCCAAGGCTGTTATGAATGGAATCTACAGCTTTCATGCATCATCTGCAGCATATGCCGAATTCTGGAGCAATAGCTTTTCCCAAGTAGGTGTCAAAAATATCACTCGTCGACAAATCTGGCACACATTTGTCCAAGAGTCCATCCGAACTATCTCTACTATGTCTGATATCAACTTGGAGGTTCAGGATGGTCTCTCAATTGATGAAGTCACAAAGGAGGCATTCAATGTTCTGGGAGAAGATGGCATTATCAGAGCTGCAGATCACCATCAGTGCTCTGAATGCACACAACCTTACAAGGGAGCTGCTGATGCTATTTCTGGACATGATCCTGCAGCATTGGTTGGTGTGGATGAAAATAGAGATGTGCCTGTCCTTGTTGGAGATGATGCTGACTTGGCTGTTCAAGATGCTGCTCAAGCCAAACAACATGCTCTCAATCCTGATGAAGCAGATGAGATGGATGTTGATCATGCACCAGTCACGATGGCAGTACTTGATGGTATTGTCATGGGTCCCCAGGTAGGTGTACCAAATCTATGAATATAAATTATCTGAACTATGTTTGTTAGCATTGTCCTTATAATAACTGCACCAATGAACTGTTGAATGCACGCGGAGGTGTGTTTTGTGTAGTCCATGAGACTGCTTATGGAGCATTGTGCCGAATTCGAAATTGCACAAATCAGAAGATCACTGGTACACAAACATGTCGCCAACATCAGGAGAGTTGGTATAGTCATCTTATTCATCATGGTCGTCAAAGGCTTCAAGGCTTTCGTTGAGTTTTGCAAAGACCAGCAGAGAATTTACCATGGGTGGCTGAAGGTAGAAACCCTGATTGCATTTTGTTGTAGAAATCTTACCGTGAATATCCATAGGTACTGGAGATGGGCAGCCACATGATGAAGACACTCATCCACGACCACGAGCAAACTTTCTCTCAGCTCCTCGTTTCTACTGTGTGGAGACGATCTGTGCTCCTTGTGGAGTAATCATTGCCTGGACCAAGTTTGCCAAGGCTGAGTCACCTACAAATATCTTGCAGTTCTTACAAAGGGTCTATCCGACAGAAGAATCTCGACCTGCTTATATTTGCATTGACAAGGCAGGTCTTGTAATATGAACTACAATCTCAACTTGCTGAATATTTGCATTGACAAGGCATGTCTTGTGCTACGAACTAGCATTAGTAATGGAAGCTGGGACATGTGGAAGAAAACAACTCGATTTGTTGTTGATTCATACCATTATGTCAACCATCGAACAACGGACTACATTTGTCGGAAATGGTGCAACCCTGCTCCATTGAATGGCTCTGCACCTAATCTTGTTCTTGTTGTGCATGATAAACATGGACGACCACACTACAAGTGAGCTTTCAACACTCAGGTGTGTTGTTTTTCAATGCCAATGAGTTCAATTTAACAATGACTCAAATTGTAGGCATGCGAACAATTGAATGCCTGGTTGGGTGGATTTGAGAGTATTCTGAAAAGAATGACTCGTGGTAATTTCAACTGGTTGATACATGTTATGCTGTTTCTTCACACAGTTTATATCATCAACAAGCAAAAGGCAGAGGCAGCAGACAGTGAAGATGAAGATGAAGATGAAGATGAAGATGAAGATGAGGATGATGAAGATGAAGATGAGGATGATGAAGATGAGAACGAGGATGATGAAGATGAGGATGAGGATGATGAAGATGAGAATGCGGATGATGAAGATGAGGATGAAGATGATTAATGACTTCAATTGATTTGTATAATTATAGTCAAAAATGACTTCAAATGTGCTGTTAACAAATGTATTGCTGCCAATTCCATGTGGATTCCAGGTGGACTCCACACGGAATTGCTGGGACTCCACCTGGAATTGCTGGGACTCCACCTGGAATCCACCTGGAATCACCTGGAATCCACAGGGAATGAGTGGGAATCCACCTGGAATCCACCTGGAATGTACCTGGAATGCACTGGGAATGAGTGGGAATCCACCTGGAATGGACCGGGAATAGGTGGGAATCCACCTGGAATGGACCTGGAATGGACTGGGAATGAACCTGGAATGAACCTGGAATGAACCTGGAATGGACCTGGAATGGACCTGGAATGGATCTGGAATGGACTGGGAATC
>JBAVTK010000369.1:0-2033 GCA_049696095.1 Aliidongia sp.
CCCTCCGGCACTCCGGGACTATGCGGAATGCCGTGTCCGCCCCGCCAGTGTCGCTCCCCCACCTCACCGCCCTCCGCCTCGCCTACTTCTGCCCCTCCAACGTGCAGGCGGTCCTCAGCATCCTCGCTCCGCCCGCCCTCGCCGTCCTCGCCCTTGAGGGCGAAAACACCTTCCACGATGCGGTGCCCGTCCTCGAGCACCTCGCCCACACGCCTTTCCCCGCTGGCAGGCAACTCAAGCTCATGCGCGTGCACTGGACACCCGCCGCCTTCAATGCCTTCCGCGAGTCCCGGGCAGCGGTCATTGCCGGTGCCGGCGAGCTCGCGGAGCCCGTGGCCCCGAACTTCTACCTGGGCGGCGTGGAAATCGGCAAGGTCAGGGCGGTCATGCACCCAGATGGGAGGGGCGTGGATCACTGGGAGGGGGAGCACTGGGAGGAGGCGTTTGGGGGCGACCATAGTGCGGACTTGGGCGAGTTTGGGGGCGCGGTGGGTTATGTTGGTCGTGATTTTTGATTTTGGTTTTAGGGTGGTGGTGGTATTTGTACTACACTGTAAGACACCTTTTCGGCACCTAAAATCAAAAAACATTTTTGCGCTTCTCCACACACAGGGTTTATCATGCACAGTTTTATTGCCCTTTCCGAAAACGATGAAATATTATATTTCTTACTTGGCCAGAGGATGCTAACCCTAAGACAGTCACATCGGCTGACATCCGTTAATGACTGTGGCTCTGAACATTACGCAAGGTACAGTTTGTAAGTCCTCCGCAAGGTGTCACGTGTGTCCCAATATGGTAATTAAACCGAGTAAAACCGAGTAAAACCGAGTAAAACCGAGTAAAGCCGAGTAAACCGTGTAAAGCCGAGTAAACCGAGAAAGACCCAGGAACGTCACGTGTATCGACCAGCCGGTCAGCGTGGGAACCTTGTCCCAAAGCAGAAGTCAGTATGGAAAAAGGGCGATAGAAAGCTCAATTGGCCACTGATTAAATTATAAAAAATACCAGCTCGTCCCCTTGAACATCCGTGCAGGATAGGACCAGATTACATGGCACAGTATGTTGTAATATGAGATATTACCTTAGTTACAATCCACTACGGATCACTTAGTCATCGTAGTTAGTTGATTTGTATCCAAAGTAGTACAAATATAAGTCGTTCTACGTCTATTGCCACAACAGTAGCCTGTACCTTCCAACAGGTTATGAGCCCCGCTAGCGCGGATTCTAAGTTTTTATCTAAGCTTTCTATCTGGCTATCTGTCTAGGCGACGTACAAGAGATTGCAGTCATCACCACTGCAAGCCCATGTCGGCTACACTCTTAGGCCAACCAAGTCCTGTCGCGAACGACCCAACAGGCACCACCACCTCTTTACTGAGATGGAAGACCTTATTGCCAGAGCTCACGAATCCGGATCCTGCCAGCCTTCAAAACAAGGGCAAATGGCACAGTTCGAAATGGCCGCCGAACTGAAACGGAGCGCGATCACCGATGCCAGTAGCAACTAAGGCACAAGACCTTCGTATCTTTTGTTCATAAAACCTCAACCCTTCTCTGATGAGAGAGTTTGCATGCAAACCGTTATGTGCAACACCTCTGGCCTATGTGGGAACACCCAAGTGCCAACACCGCTGAACGTGGACAGGTAGACACCAGAAACAACCGAGGCACGCCGAGTAGAATGGACAGGCCAGGATGCGAGGCCACGCTGCCAATCGCCGCCATAAGCTGCCCGTTGTGCGCAGGCATGTCCCCTCTCCAATTTCTCAAGGCTTGCGCAACACGTGCACAGGGCTCTTCATTGAGTCCTCATCCATTCCTATCATGTCTATTACTTACCTACCGACGACACGAGCGTTTCGACAATGCCACATCGCCTTACCCAGCACCGACAACGTGCCACGTCACCATATCACCATGACGACGTGACCATCCCACTCCCCTACTACTACAATGTGCCAGACCGTCTACAAATGGCTACGGACACGTCACCCAAGCGACCACCAACACCGTGCAGGCTCGACAAG
>JBAVTK010000370.1:0-1577 GCA_049696095.1 Aliidongia sp.
TCTTGCGTCCACAAGGGACCGTCAGCGGTCTCTTCCAGCTCATCTAAGAGGCGCACGGCCTGAGCTGCGAAAAGCGCGCGCCAGCGTGGTTCGCCCGTCATCTCGGCCATATGGATGCAAGCGAGCATTGAGCCAGGCAAGCCCCACATAAGCTCGCGTACCGGCAAACTCGTGTTGGCTTCCGCTCTAGCGTGGATCGCGTCGGCGATAGATGGCGTCGGGGTCATGCTCATGGCAAGAAGAGCCGTCCCGAGATCGCCTTTCAGGAACGAGCCATGTGCCGAATAATGTTGACTCGTGAATTCTGCCTTGTTTGCCTCCATCAACCGCGGCAGAACAGGGCGAAAATCGAAGCGCGTTTTGGTCGCACCCATTCGGCCAAGGAATTCCAGCGCCCAAATCACGCCAGTCGCACCTTGGTAAAAACTGGTGTGACCATTTGGCAGGCCCTCGTCGAGCGGATGTGCGGGCCAGAACTGCTCGAATTCGAAATGTACTAGCGCGTCCGACACGGCTTGCTCAATTGCCGTCGCGACCTCGCTCGCGTTCCAAGGTAAAGGCCGTAGTTGTACGTGACGAGCATGTTCCAACATGAGTTCAGACTCACCGAAAGCGCGGCTACGCACCCTGACGTTGCTCCAGGCGAGTGGGACCTGCGCGTAGGGAGCCAAAGGTGGACGGACGCGAATTCTCGGTCAAGGATAGCTATTGGTACATCGTCAAGCCCGGGTTGCGCCGCACCGTATTGGAAAAATTCTATTCCTCGAAGTTTAAGTTGACAGGCTTATCCGGATAGTTACCAAATAGATCGGTTGTGGGTACACTCGTACTAACAACTTCAAACTGAATATCGCTTACCCAGATTTGGCCAAGCCCACCCAATAATACTCCGAATGCAATATTGATGCTATCATCTGGAACATCTAATACAATCTGATACTTCGTCCAACCCGTCGCCCCCCTAATAGGCCGATCCTGCATGTTGTCCAAACTAGAAGTTTTATTGGACCTGTCGACACGCATCCAAAGACCAGCCCAATCCTGTACTCCTTCAGATTTCGCGTTGCCTGACATTTTCAGACGTTTACCTACATACGCGTTTGCCTTGAACGTCTGCATCAAGGTACCAAAGCCTCGTGGTGATTCGCGCGCTTTGATGTAAGCAATTGTGCCGTGGTATTTCTCATTCTTATCGACACCTATCTCGTAGTCGTTAGGGGCGGCTCCTGATTTCAACCAACCTTTAATCCAATCGCGCGAACCTTCAGCAATTGTTGGTGTTTTCGGGTTCAACTCTAAGAGAATTTTCGCTGTTTCGGCTTTAGTTTTGTCGGCCTCCGCTTCCAATTTGTTTGCCTCTGCGTGTGTCTTTGCTCGCACAAATAATTGAGTTACTAGCACACCAAGAAATCCTCCGCCAAAGAGCGTCAAAATCAAACTCAGGATATTTGGTTCATTAGGCAAGGTTGCACCTCCGTCGGTATCAAGCATCAGCCAAATCGAGACGTTCCGCCCCGACCTTCCCAAGATGACCGGAAATTGGACAGTAATGTCGCGCGATTTGCGCGTGTCAAGTC
>JBAVTK010000371.1:0-2428 GCA_049696095.1 Aliidongia sp.
GACCGGGACTGTGCTCAAGGGGCTTGAAGCAATACGCCTCGTGCCGCGCGGCACGACGGCGGTCGCCTCGCTGCTGGATGCCGGTGCCAAGGCAATGGTCGCGGCGGGCAGGGCCGGGCTGTTCACCCCGGCGTTTCTGGCCGTCGGCCGCAAGCTATAGGAGATTCAGATGCTCACCGGCTGGATCGTCGATCATTGGGGCTGGCCGGGTTTGTTCGGCTTTTCCCTGATCTTTTCCTTGGCGCTCTATGCCATGGGGGCGGGCCTGTCCTACCTCTGGCATTTCCGGCTGAACCGCCACCGGCTCATGCCGGATTTCGTGCCGGACTGGCGTGAAAATCGCCGAGCCATTCGCTTGTCGGCGATCAGTATCGCAGGCAATGCGCTTTTCGTCCTGCCGATTCAGCTCGCCATTGTCGGTGGCTACACGCGGCTATATCCGGCGATCGAGCGGGGCTGGGGCTGGGGAACGCTGGCCGTCATCGGTGCGGTGCTCTTTGCCGAAGGCAGTATTTACTGGATACACCGTGCACTTCACATGCCGGCGTTGTTTCGTTGGCTGCATCATCGCCACCATCGGTTCCGCATGCCCACGCCGTTCGTCAGCTTCGCCTTCCATCCGCTCGACGATTTCGCACAATCCGCACCTTATCACCTTTATATCTTTCTCGTGCCGATGCCCGAGTTCGCCTATTTTACCCTCCTCGGAGTGGCGGCGGTCTGGACTCTGCTGATCCATGATCGCGTTGTCTGGATGTCACCGAAGCTGGTAAATAATTCTGGATGCCATACCGCGCATCATTGGTATTATCGGCATAATTACGGTAACTATTTCACCTTTATGGACCGGCTCGGCGGTACTTATTTCGATCCGGCCGGTCTGCCGGATCGTTTCTTCGCCGCTAAATATGGTGAGCTGGAGCGGCTCGCCGAATTCATTCCCGATACCTCTTCCAGTATTTAGAGGCCAAGCAGCATGACCATTGACTACGGACGAGCGCATCCGGCCCCACCGAGCTTTGAGCAGGCGCGAAACCTGCGCCAGCGGGCGCGCGCCGCCGGGCTGGACCCCGATTTCTGGTATGCAGTCGAGATCGGGCGAAATTTGCGCCGCAGCAAGGTTGTCGAGGTCCAATTCTGGGAGGAATCCATCGCCTTGTTTCGGGACAAGGATGGTATCGCCCATGCAATTGTGAATCGTTGCGTACACCGCCAACTTAAACTGTCACTCGGCGAGGTGAAGGGCTGTACGCTGGTCTGTCCCTATCATGGCTGGGCCTATGACGGATCGGGCCGCGTGGTCGAGATTCCGCATGATATGTTCGATCGGTCGATGCCGAAATTCAGCGTGCCGGATTTTCCAGTCCAGGAACGGTACGGCCTGATCTGGATCTTTCCCGGCGACCCAAAACTGGCCGATCAGCGGACCATTCCCGTGATTCCGGAATTGGAGGGTGACGATCGCTGGGCCTGTGTGCCCATCGCCATGACTTGGCATGCCCATCATTCGATGATCATCGATAATGTCAGCGATTTCACGCACCAATACCTGCACCGGAAATTCCGGCCGTTCGAGGGCGCCAAGCTGCTCCGTCACGAGGCGACCGACGACGAGGTCGTGCTGGAATATGACGCGCAGATCGGCCGCGGCCGTATCTCCAGTCTGTTCGTCGATCGCAAAAACGTCCGGGCGAATCGAATTACATTGGGATATCGCTATCCCTATCAATGGTCCAATACCGGCGATCATATCAAGCATTGGCTGTTCGTCTTGCCGATCGACCGGCGTTCAAGCCGAGCCTTCTTTCTATTCTATTTCAAATCTCTGAAAATTCCTCTGCTACCTCTTCGAGTTCCCGCGGGGTTGATGTCGCTTCTACTTCGGTTGTCGAACCGTTTGCTCATCAAACCGATCCTCGATCAGGATGGGGTGGCGGTCGAGGCGGAACAAGAAGGTTATGAGCGGCATTGGCAGGCACAGCTCGCCGAGCTGAACCCGGTCGTTCGGGCATTCCAAACTCTGACGGTGCGCAAATGGCAATGCTATCTCGAACGGGTCGGCTTAAAGGGTCTGTCCGCGGACAAAAATGGTTGCTCCTAAACAATATGTCAACCTTGTTATACCAGCCTTCTTAAACATTGACCGCAGCCCATTCGCGTAGGCCGATGGATTGTATGCGGTCTGGGTCGTTGGTGAGGAATTGCCAGGCGGCCTGGCATGCGTCGAGAATTTGCTCGTATGTGTTCCAGACCTGGGCGCAGAGCTTGTTCTGCCGCAGATAATCCCAGACGTTTTCCATGGGGTTTAGCTCTGGAGAGTAGGGCGGGAGGGGCAACAGGGTAATGTTGTCGGGAACGACGAGGCGCTCGCCCTTGCGATGCCACCCCGCCCCATCACAGACCAGGATGGCGTGCGCGCCGGAAGCGA
>JBAVTK010000372.1:0-7364 GCA_049696095.1 Aliidongia sp.
GCGCTTCCGCTGCTCACGTACCAAATGTACGCTGCGCTGCGGTTCTCGGAAAACCGCCATTTTCGCCGCGACCTGACGCAACTGACGACACGCCCTAGATTATCACTCAATTGCTTACCGCCGCCCAAAAAAGACGCGGACGGCACAAGCCACTTTCGCACCGCGGCGCCAAACAGCCACATTCCGTCTCGGTCACCGGTCAGGTGCCGTCGCCAATTCGGATGTAATGATTGAAATATTTGGCGGTCATCCGATCGGTTACGACGATGATGCAGATATCGGTGGTTTGGAATTCCGGATCGATCACTGCGCCGTCGCCGATCAATCCGCCCACCCGCAAATATCCCTTGATCAGCGGCGGCAGCGCGGAAAGTGTCGTCCGCGCCGCCAGATCAGCCACCGCCGCTTCGGCATCGACCTCGCGCGGGGGCAGCAGATCCATGCGGTTATAGCGATCAGGCAAGGCACGAGCGCGCAAATTTTCGGGTGCCAGATGATTATAGTAAAGGTAGGACAGCGCACCTGCGATCGACTGTGTATCCGTCCCGGGCAGGCTGGCGCAGCCAAACATGATCTTGACGTCATATTGGACGGTGTAAGTGGCGATGCCGCGCCAGAGCAATTGCATCGTTGCCGGACGGCTGCGATGCGAGGAGTCGACGCAAGCCCGTCCCAATTCCATGATTTCGCCCGGCACCGCCATGAGTTTCGAGACATCGAATTCAGTGGCGGTGTAGAAGCCGCCATGCCGTTCCGCGACGCTCTGGCGCAACAGGCGATAGGTGCCGACGACCCGTCCGGCCTCGCCATGGTCGATGACCACGAGGTGATCGCAATACGCATCGAACCGATCGAAATCGCGCCCTTCCGCGATCATTTCAGCGGTAGCCCGAGCGGCCATTTCGCCATAGAAGATCTTGTAGCGCAGTCTCTGAGCGGCGTGGATCTCGGCCTCTGACCGGGCCAGGCGCACCTCCATCTGGCCGTGCCGGATACCGTCAATCAGCGATAGCTGATGGTTGGCCGACCGGACGGTGGAGCCGTACTCCACTTGGCGAACCGCTGATTCAATCATCGCGCCCTCTGTGCCTCGCGTCAAACACGTTGGATTTCAAGGCCAACTCGACCAATCGCGCGGGCGCATCAATTGACGGAAAAATCCGTATGGTCAATCGTACGCCCTGCACAAGGTTCTGCATTCTGGGGGCCTTCACGCCTATGATCATCATGAATAGCCGACAATTTATCGCGCTTTTATGACAGAACTGATGCAGACGCAAGACCGACGGCCGCAACTTTCACGGATTTACGGCCACAGGCCAGGTACCGCGACCATTTGCATCGATATCGTCCTCCGGCGCCTGTTCGCCTTCCGCCGGTCATGGCAGCCTTGACCAGCGCGCCGCAAGCGGTTTGTTGACATAAAACGCGGGTCATGCCCTATTGCGCCATCGGTGCCAGGATCAGATGACGCTGACCGTTTGCGTTTTTGCGACGGGCTGGGTCGGTTATCCTGTTCGGGCTGTATCCGCATCACCCGACGCCGTTACCCGTACCCATCGACCTTTTGATCGGTCGCAGCAACGACCAGGAGCCTGACGTGGCACGCAAGACCCCGCTCAAGGATATGCGCAATATCGGCATCATCGCGCATGTCGACGCCGGCAAGACCACCACAACCGAGCGTATTCTCTATTACACCGGGCGGAGCCATAAAATCGGCGAGGTCCATGATGGTGCGGCGACGACCGACTACATGGAGCAGGAGCAGAAGCGCGGCATCACGATTCAATCCGCCGCCGTTACGGTATTCTGGAAGAATCATCAGATCAACGTCATCGACACACCGGGCCACGTCGATTTCACGATCGAAGTGAACCGCTCGCTGCGCGTGCTCGACGGCGCGGTCGTGGTGTTCGACGGCGTTGCTGGCGTCGAACCGCAATCCGAGACGAACTGGCGCTTGGCCGACAATTACAACGTGCCGCGTATGTGCTATGTCAACAAGATGGACCGCTCGGGCGCGAATTTCCGCCGCTGCCTGGACATGATCCGCACCCGCCTCGGCGCAAAACCGCTTTGCCTGCAAATTCCGATCGGCTCGGAAGATAATTTCCGCGGCATGGTCGATCTGGTCGAGATGAAGGCCTTGATTTGGCACTCCGACGAAAAGGATGCCGAGTGGGAGACGGTCGACGTCGATCCCGAGGCGATCGCCAAGCGGCTGAAGATCGACGTCAAGGAAGATCTCGATATTCTGAACGATGTCGCGGCCTACCGGACCGAACTGATTGATACCGCGCTCGAATTCGACGACGCGGCCATGGAATCCTACCTCGAAACCAACGTGGACCCCTCACCCGACGTGTTGCGCGCCTGCCTGCGCAAGGGCACCGTGACCGGCGCCTTTACGCCTGTGCTGTGCGGCTCGTCCTTCAAGAACAAGGGCGTGCAGCAGATGCTGGACGCCGTGATCGATTACCTGCCGGCGCCGACCGATGTCGAAGCGATCAAGACGGTTGACGAGGACGGCAACGTCAATGGCGAGCGTCATTGCTCCGATGACGAACCCTTCTCGGCGCTGGCCTTCAAGGTCATCAACAACCAATTCGGCGCACTCACCTTCGCCCGTGTCTATTCCGGCGTCGCGACCAAAGGCATGACGCTGTTGAATTCGACTCGCGGCAAAAAGGAACGCATTGGCCGCATGGTCGAGGTCTATGCCAAGGACACCAACCCGATCGAAGAGACCCGCGCCGGCGACATCATCGCCTTCGTCTCACTGACCGAGACGGAGACCGGCGACACGCTGTGCGACATCGCACATCCGGTGATTCTGGAACGGATGAATTTTCCGGACCCGGTCATCAGCGTCTCGGTCGAGGCCAAGAGCAAGGGCGATCAGGAGAAGCTCGGTCAGGCGTTGGGCAAGATGGTGCGCGCGGATCCGTCGTTGCGCCTGGAACTGGATAAGGAATCCGGCCAGACCATTCTGCGCGGAATGGGCGAACTGCATCTGGAGATCACGATCGACCGCATTCGCACCGAATACGGCGTCGAGGCGAATGTCGGCCGCCCGCAGGTCGCCTATCGCGAGGCGATCACGGCCAAGATCGAGCATATCTATACCCACAAGAAGCAAACCGGCGGTTCCGGCCAGTACGCCGAAATCAAGGTGGTGTTCGAGCCGTTGGAGCGTGGTCAGGGCTTCGAATTCGTCGACAAGATCGTCGGCGGTTCGGTGCCGCGCGAATTCATTCCGGCGGTCGAGTACGGCATCAAGGTGCAGAAGGAAGATGGCGTGCTCGCCGGCTTCCCGACCGTCGATTTCCGCGCGACGCTGGTCGACGGCAAGTATCATGACGTCGATTCTTCGGCCATCGCCTTCGAAATCGCCGCCCGCGCCTGCTTCCGGGAAGGCATCCGCAAGGCCAGCCCGATTCTGCTGGAGCCGGTGATGAAGGTCGAAGTCGTCACGCCGGAAAATCATCTGGGCGACTGCATCGGCGATCTCAATCGCCGCCGCGGCCAAATCCTGGAGCAGCTCGATCGCGGAACGAACCTCGCCGTGCTGGCCCATGTACCGCTGTCGGAGATGTTCGGCTATATCGGCGATCTGCGCTCGATGACCTCGGGCCGGGCGACCTTCACGATGGAGTTCAGCCATTACGACCCGGTCCCGCGCAACGTCGCCGACGAGATCGTTTCCTCCAAGGCTGCCTGATCGCGCGATCGGGACAGTCTGACGAGCCATTCAGGGCGGCGAAGGCGACTTCGCCGCCCTTTTTCATTTATGGGCCGACAACTTATCCGGAAGAAGCATCGCTCGACGCTCGAATGCACCGCATAATGTCCGGGCAACGCGGAGCCACAGTGGGGGCGGCCATGACCGAGCGGAACAACGATGCCCACCGCATCGTCATTGTCGGCGGCGGTGCCGGCGGTCTCGAACTGGCGACCAGGCTCGGTGACCGTCTCGGCCGGCGCGGCCTCGCGATCGTGACTCTGGTCGAGCAGCGCCAGACCCATCTCTGGAAACCACTGCTGCACGAGATAGCCGCTGGCAGTATGGATACCGGTCATCACGAGCTGAGCTATCTGGCTCAGGCGCATTGGCATCATTTCCGCTATCGCATGGGCCGGATGGTCGGTCTCGACCGGGCGCACCGGGAAATCCTGGTCGGTGCCGTCGCCGATGAGGATGGTCACGAGATCACGGCTGCGCAACGCCTGGGCTACGATACGCTGATCCTGGCGGTCGGCAGCACGACCAATGATTTCGGTACGCCGGGTGTCGCCGAGTTCGCCTTCAGTCTCGATACGCCCGATCAGGCCCAGCATTTCCATCGACGCCTGATCAATGCGATGATCCGGGCCCATGCCGGCGAAACCGCGCTGCGCGCCGAGCAACTCCAAGTCGCGATCATCGGCGCCGGCGCCACGGGGGTCGAGCTTGCCGCGCAACTGCACAACACCACGCGCCAATTGGTCGCCTTTGGGTTCGACCGCATCGATCCAGAGCGGGACATCGCGCTGCATCTGATCGAGGCGGCCGATCGCATCCTGCCCGCCCTGCCCGAGCGATTGTCGCACGCGACCCAGCAATTGCTCGAGGGTTTGCGGGTCCGTCTCCATACCGGCGCCAAGGTCGCGGCGGTTCGGCAGGATGGTGTGTTGCTGGCCGATGGCCGGACAATTCCGGCCGAGCTGGTGGTCTGGGCGGCCGGCGTCCGGGCGCCGGAATTCCTGCGCCACATCGACGGACTCGACAGCAACCGCATCGATCAACTGCTCGTGCGGCCGACGCTGCAAACCACGCTGGACGACGACATCTTCGCGCTGGGCGATTGTGCGTCTTGCCCGTGGTTCGGCACCGACAAGATGGTGCCGCCGCGCGCGCAGGCCGCGCATCAACAAGCCTCGCATCTCTATCGGCAACTCCGGCGGCGACTTGCCGGCGAGCCGATCGAGTCGTTCCACTATCACGATTTTGGTTCGCTGGTCTCGCTCGGCGCCTATAGCACGATCGGCAATCTGATGGGCGGGTTGGTCGGCGGCAATCTGTTCATCGAGGGATATTTCGCGCGTTTCATGTATCGTTCGCTCTACAAGCTGCACGAATTGGCGCTGCACGGCCCGACCAAGGTGCTGCTCGACACACTGGCGCGGCTGATCACGCGACGAACCGAACCGGTCGTCAAGCTGCACTGATGCCATCAAACGGAGAGATCCCTGTGGACAACAACACCCGACCCGCCGAATCGACTCCAGGCGGTTCGAATCGCCGCGCGATCGTCGGACTGACCGCGGCCATTGCCGTCGCACTGGCCGGTTGGCTGCTGATTCGTGAACTTCAAGCCCAGGCGAGACTTGAGGATTGCCTGAGCTCGGGCCGACGCGACTGCACCCCGATCGTCCGCTCGAACTGAGGTTGCCGGATTGACCAAACCGCGCGATGCCGGCTGTGTGGAAGGAAATTTGATGGTATGAGTTTATGACAGTTTCTACCATGGCACCGACCGGTCGACCGGTCTTGCTGTGGCGGTTGCCGATGAAACAAAACGGGGATGACACCAATGACGTGGGAACAAAAGGACGGGACGGGGCGCAGCTCCCGCTTCCACCGGGCAAGCCTGGGCATTCTTGTAACCGCGCTTCTCGCGACGGTCGCCATGCCGCTGTCGCACGCCACTGCGGCCGAGCCGACAGTCGTCACCACCACCGGAACCTTCACCGCAGTGCCCTCGCCGAGCGAAGCGGGCGTCGACGTGTTCTTCGGTATTCGCTATGCCGCGGCGCCGGAGGGCGCGCTGCGCTGGACCCCGCCGCAGGCGCCTGTGCCGCCGGCCGGGACCGTCGTTGCCTCGATCCCCGGAAACGCCTGCCCGCAGAGCGGTAGCACAGCACCACTGGCCCAATCCGAGGATTGCCTGTTTCTGAATGTCTTTGTCCCGGCTTCGGCCCGGCCGGATTCGAATCTGCCGGTGTTCTACTGGATTCACGGCGGCGCGCTCGTCTCCGGCACCGGCGCCCAATACGATCCGTCCGTCATGGTCGCGCGCGGTAACATTATCGTCGTCACGATCAATTATCGCCTGGGCACGCTGGGCTGGTTGGCCGAGCCTGGACTGACCGCCAGCACGGCGAGTTTCTTCGAGAATGTCGGCGATTCCGGCAATTACGGTTTGATGGACCAGCAATTCGGCATGCAATGGGTCCAAGCCAATATCAAGGCGTTCGGCGGTGATCCGACCAAGGTGACGATCGGTGGTGAATCGGCCGGCGGTCTCAGCGTTTCGGGCCATCTCGCCTCGACCACAACAGCCGTCGGCCTATTCCGCGGCGGGATTATCGAAAGCGGCGGGTACATGCTGCACAGCGTCCCGTCACAGCAGAGTTACGCCGATGTCTTCGGCCCCGGATTCGATGCCGCCGTCGGCTGCACGCCGCCAGCTGACGGGGCCTGCCTGCGTAGCCAACCGGCGACAAAGCTGATCGCGGTCCAGGACCAAGTTTTCGGCTTCAACGGGATTTCACCCAATTTCAGCACGCGTATCCTACCGCAAGGGCTTCAGCAGGCATTCTCGACGGGCGAGATCATCCGGGTGCCGGTGCTCCAGGGATCGAACGCCAATGAAGGCCGACTGTTCGAACCAGGAGAAATCCCGTTTTCCGGCAGTTTCGCCGCGGTCACCGCGGCCGGCGGCCCGGCCAATTTCGATTTGGCCAATCCCAATACCTTCTGCGCCACGCCCGCTGGCACGCCACAGACCTGCACCTATCCGCAGGAAATCGGTCTCTTCCTCGCCGAACTTGGCCTTCCGGCCATTCTCAATACGCCGGCTTTCGGCGCGGCTCTGGCGACCGAATACCCGCTTGCCAATTTCCCCGACCCGTTCCTGCCCAATAACGCGCCGACCGCCGACGAGGCGCTGGGGCAGATCTTCACCGACGTCGCCTTCTCGTGCAATGTTTTGGATTCAAATAAGGATTTGGCGCGCTGGGTGCCGGTCTACGCCTATGAATTCAATGACCCGTCGGCCCCGGCCATGGGAAGCGTCATCGCCGCGCCCAATGATCAATTCGGCTATCCCACCGCGTCCGAACACGCCGCCGAGCTGCAATTCCTGTTCGCTTCCGGGACGCCACTGAGCGTCGACGAGCAGCGTCTCGCGATCGAAATGAAGACCTATTGGGAAAATTTCATCATCAGCGGCAGCCCCAATATCGGCACCGAGCGACTGTTCTTTGCGCCGTGGCCCGAGTTCAAATTTCTGAATGCGATACAAAATCTGGTGCCCGGCCCAACCCTACCGCAACCATTTCTCACCTTCCCGGTCGAACATTTCTGTAGCACCTGGGAG
>JBAVTK010000373.1:0-17406 GCA_049696095.1 Aliidongia sp.
ACGCTCATCTGGGCGAAGATCTGCCGCCCCTCCGGCACCTGGACGACACCAAGCCGCGTGATGCGGTGCGGCGGCTGCCCGGCGGGGTCGCTTCCATCGAAGCGGATCGATCCGGCCAGCGGCCGCAGCAGCCCGGACAGCGCGCGCAGGATGGTGGTCTTCCCGGCGCCATTGGCGCCGATCAGTGAGACGGTGGCCCCCTCGGAGATGTCGAGATCGACGCCCCTGACCGCCTCGATCCGACCATAGGCGAGGCGGAGGTTGCGGATTTCGAGCAGGCTCATGGTGCCTCTCCGGCCAGGCGGCGGGCGAGCTTGCTGCCGAGATAGGCTTCGATCACCCCGGCATCCTCGCGGATTTCGCGTGGGCTGCCTTCGGCGATGACCCGACCGAAATTGAGCACGGTGATGCGGTCGCACAATTTCATGACGAAATGCATGTCATGCTCGACCAGCAGCAGCGTGGTGCCGCGCGCCCGCACGCGCTGCAACAAGGCGGCAAGCTCCGAGGTTTCGGTCGGATTCATCCCGGCCGCCGGTTCGTCGAGCAAGAGCAGCTTGGGGGTGGAAGCGAGCGCGCGGGCGATTTCCAACCGGCGCTGATCGCCATAGGACAACGCGTCGGCCCGGCGCACCGCCTCGCCTGCTAGCCCAACCAGATCGAGCAGATCAAAGGCGGCGGCCTTGGCGGCACGCTCGGGCCGGCGGCGGCAATGTTGGCCGCACAGCGTGTTTTCCAGCACGCTCATCTCGCCGAACAGCCGAATATTTTGAAATGTCCGGGCGAGGCCGGCGCGGGTTCTGGCATGGACGGGCAGGGCGTCGATCCGGCTGCCGTCGAGCGTGATCTCTCCGGCATCGGCGGCGGCGAGGCCCGAAATCAGATTGAAGCAGGTGGTCTTGCCGGCGCCATTCGGCCCGATCAACCCATGGGCCGCACCGGCTTCGACCGTGAAGCTCACGCCATCGACCGCGACCACGCCGCTGAAGCGCCGGCCGAGGCCGGCGATTTCGAGGAGCGCGCTCACCGCGCCCGCCCGATGCGCCAGGCGAGCAAGCCGCGCGGCATGAACAGCACGGCCAGCACGATGATCAGCCCATTCAGCACCAACCGGAAATCATGCAATGGTCGCAACAATTCGGGCAGCGCCGTCAAGATGACGGCACCCAGCACCGGCCCGAAGGGCGAGCCGATGCCGCCCAGCAGCGCGAAGCTCAGGATCGTCACGGCAGCATCGAAGCCGAATTCGCCGGGCGCGATCGAGGTCGAGCTATGGGCGTTGAAGGCGCCTGCCAGACCGGCCAACGCCGCCGAGAGGATGAGGGCGCCGAGCTTGTAGCGCGCCAGATCGATCCCCATGACCGAGGCGGCGATCTCGTCCTGGCGCATCGCCTCCATCGCTCGGCCGATCCGCGTGCGGCAGAGCAGCGTCAGCCCGGCGAGCGTCGCTGCGAGCGTGCCATAGATCCACAAGATCCCGGCCCGTTCCGGAATGCCGGACAGGCCGAGCGCCCCGCCGGTGAACTCGGCATTGACATAGAAGATCCGCAGCACCTCACCGAACCCGATCGTGGCGAGTGCGAGATAAACCCCGGAAAGCCGCGAGGTGGGTCGGCCGATCACCAGAGCCGCGAAGGCGGGCAGGGCGGCCGCGGCGACGAGCGCCAGCGGAAACGGCCAGCCGAGCCGGCTGGTCAGCAAGGCCGAGCCATAGGCGCCGATCCCCATGAAGGCGGCCTGACCAAGCGACAATTGGCCGATCGCCAGCACGATATAGAGGCTGAGCGCCAGCAGCCCGTTGATGCCGATCGTGTCGATCAGACCCTGATAGGTAAAAAGGAAATCCTCGACCATTCGTGATCAGGCCCGCCGAACCGACACGCGCCCGAACAGCCCGTCCGGCCGCAGCCACAGGGTCAGCACCAGCAGGATGAATCCCACCGCATCCTTGAGCGTCGAGGCGAGATAGCCGGCGGTCAGCGCTTCGAGCACGCCCAGCGACAACCCGGCGATCAGCGCGCCGCCGATATCGCCGAGCCCGCCGATGATGATGACGGCGAAGCCCTTCAGCATCATTGCCTCGCCCATATAGGGCTGAATCGCGTTGTAATTGAGCCCGATCAGCACGCCCGCCGTGCCGCCAAGCGCGCCCGAGAGGAACGAGACCAGCGCCACGACCCGGCCGGCATCGACCCCCATCATCTGCGCTGCGGTCGGGTTCTCGGCCAAGGCCCGGATCGCGAGGCCAAGGCGCGTGCGGCGCAGCAGATAAAACAGCCCGGCGACCATGAGCAGGGTCGTAACCAGGATCAGCATTTGCGCGCCGGACAGTCGGAACCCGCCGGCCTCGATCGCGGCTCCGGCGAGGCCAGGCGGAAAGCGGCGGATTTCGGTGCCGAGCGCCGCCGTCATCACCGCATAGAGCAGCAAGGTGGCACCGAGCGTCACCATCAGCGAGGCCAGTTCCGGTGCCTGCGCGCGGCGCAGCCGGGTCAGCAGCAGGCCATCAAGCAACACCGCCAACAGGCCGGTCGCGAGCGCTGCCGCCGGCAGCGCCAGCCATAAGGTCGGCGCGATATTTCGCGTGAAGGCGAGAGCGATGAACGCGCCGGCCGAGAAATAGACGCCATAGGTCAGATTGATCACGCGCAGCACGCCGAACATCAGCGTGAAGCCCAGCGCGAACAGCGCATAGGTCGCACCGGCGACGATCCCGTTGAAAAGCTGCTGGACGAGCATCGGCGCCGATTATTCCAGAATGCGGAACTTGCCGCCCTTCATCTCCAGCACGACGACTCCCGAACTGTCGGCCGGGCCGGGACTAAGCATGTCAGCGCTACCTGATTCAACACGATCGTCGCTTTCTCATTGCGGGCTTCTCATTGCGGGTTTGTGAGGTTTGCACGTTCAGATGCCCTTCATAGCGCTGGTGACGATATGGCGCCAGCGTCTCAGGGGCATCGTATGGAGCGGCCTTTGAGAGAAAGAGAGCTTCAGGCTCCGATGTCACATAGTCTCAACCGCCACGCTGGTCGAGCCGACCAGGTTCGTCCCCGTATCGGTTGCGAATTTGAAATCCACGAAGATGCGCGAATTCGCTGGCGCAAACGGGATCTCGTTGAAGGGTTGCACGAAAATCGAGAAGGTCGGCGTCTGGAGTTCGGAAAAATTCAGCGCCGCGGACGCTGCGGGCGGTGCGAGGCATTGGCCGTTCGCCGGATCCGTTTGACAGATCGTCAGCTTCAGCGGCAAAGCGGTAGCTCCTGTATTAACTGAAACGACTACGGGCTCGCCATCACCGAGATTTACACTTGATACAGCGAATGCCGCGGCGCCGCCGACAGGCGCGACCACGATGCCATTATTGGCATCAGTCGCGGCAAGTGCGATGACATCAGGGGTCGGCCCCGCCGCCTCGATCAGATCAAGGGTGTCCACGCCGACGATGGTCGCTGCGGGCGGTACTCCGTCGCAGGCGAAAACGAGCGGCATGGCTGGCGCCACGATTGAGGTTTTCCCCAGGATCGAGAAAACAAAGCTTTGAGATTTCCCAGCCGGAATTATTACCGGTGTGTTCGGCGCACCGGTCGGGGCGTTGGTTAGGGAATTAGTCGTTTGGTAGGTCAATGTGAGCGTGCTTGCGGAACCGGGCAGCAGGATACGGCAATCGTCAAGCGGCTGGGCGGTCGTATTGATCATGGTGGCGAACGCCGTCGCTACATTGCCGACCTCGACGGCCCGCGAACTCGGCAACACGGCGGAGGCGATCGGCGCCGTTCCAAGAGGGATCTCCTGGACCACACTAAATGTAGGATTCCCGAAGTTAAGATTGCCGACTGCCGAAAAAAAGAGATTGCAGTTGCCATCAACGGCAACGCCGGTTACAGAAGTTGTATTGACGTTGAAAAGCGTCTTGACCGTTTCATAGTTACCCGCCGCCAGAATTTCTTCAATCACACCCCCCCCACCGGCAAAGACGTTGCTGTTACTGTCAAGTGTAAGGTCGATAGTCCCCAGATTGATGGGGCTGCCCAGTCCTACGAATGTGGTATAATTGTCCGCCGCCAGATACTCCCGCACCGCGCTTTCGCCTGTCGGGTCGGGAATGAAGAGATTGTCCGCGCTGTCAACGGCGATCGCGCGTACTACACTGAGGCCACCGACGAGCTGTTGCGCCGTCGTGTATCCGCTCGCAACCGGAAGCTCGAAGATCCCGACGCCGAGGACGACGAAAAAGATATTGCCCTGGGCATCAACCGCCAACGCGCCCAGTGGCTGGTGCCCGAAGCCGTTCGGTTGCAGCACGGTGGCGCTTGTGTAGCCGCCGGCAGCCGGGATTTCCGTAATCGATCTGGTAGCCGTGTCGGTGACGAAGACGTTCCCCATACCATCGACTGCGATGCCGAGCGGCATGTTGAAGCCGGTGCATAGGGTAACGGAGTCTGTGTAGCTGGAGGTTGCGGAAAATTCGAAGATTGCGGTCAGCTCTGTGTCTGCGACAACGAGATTATCGTTGGCATCGATAGAGACGCCATGGGAATTGGTCAATTGGGGGCCGAGAGATACGAAATTCTGGGGCCCACCGGACGGGGTGAATTCCTCTACTCCGCCGACGTTGGCTACCACGAAGACATCGTCCACGCGGTCTACAGCGATCTGCGTCGCATCCGAGACGAACGCCACCTTTGTCGAGGCGCTGTAGCCGCTGGCCGTTGTAAACTCCAGAATAGTGGAGGAATGAAGGTCGACCACAAACACGTTGCCAGAGCGATCAATTGTGAGAACGCCCGGCAAGAGGGTCGTTCCGCCGAATTTCAAGAGATTCGGTTCGGCCGGTATGTTGCCATTGACGGCGAGCACTTCAAAGGCTCCAGTGGCGTCGCTGACAAACAGGTTCTCATTCGTGTCCACCGCCACGCTGATGGTCGCGGTCAAGCCGGTTGCAAGCTTTTGAAAGGTCGCATAGTTATTCGCGATCGGGATCTCATAGACGCCGCCATCCTTTCCGTTGCTTCCAGCATCGGCGACGAAGACGTTGCCGGCCGCATCGACCGCAATTCCCTTCAGAGTGATAAAGCCGCTGGCGAGGGTCCGGACGGTCGTATAGCCACCGGCCGCCAGGACCTCTCTGACCGTGCCGGTGAATTCGTTGACGACGAACAGGTTCTCCTGGCGATCCACAGCAATGTCCATCGGCACACCCATGGTCGTGCCGATGGCCTGGGTGGTGGTAAAGCCGGTGCTTGCCGGGATCATCTTCACTTGATTGTTCCCAGCATCCGACACGAAGACATCGCCGCTTCGATTGACCGCGACCCCTTGCGGCAGATTGAAGCCACCGCCCAGCGTGATCGGCGCTTGTGCCGCGGCCAATCGGACAGATAGGCTCAGCGCGATCAGCGCCATAAGGAGACCGATGGGCATGCCGAGTTTCATCGCTAACTTCTCCGCCGAGGTAACCGACTAAAGGAGGGAATATTGGTCAAAGGCGCGGCTCCGCAGCCGGACCTAGCATAACGCAAGTGATATCGCCTCAAATTCAGGATGAACGCAATCCTCTATGTTAACCTGCGGGTTCCGTTCGGTGACGGCTATTTCCAGCCTGGGAGATGTCACAGCATTGCTGACACGGGGGGCTTGCGGTTGGCGGTAGCCGACGAGGGCGAACTGCACATGGCGCCGGACTGGGTGGTCCGAGCACCAGCCGGGTAGTTCCGGTGCCTGGGTGCTGCGCAGCCGGGTCAGCAGCAGGCCATCAAGCAACACCGCCAACAGGCCGGTCGCGAGCGCCGCCGCCGGCACCGCCAGCCACAGGGTCGGTGCGATATTCCGCGTGAAGGCGAGCGCGATGAACGCGCCGGCCGAGAAATAAACGCCGTAGGTCAGGTTGATCACCCGCAGTACGCCGAACATCAGCGTAAAGCCCAGCGCGAACAGCGCATAGGTCGCGCCGGCGACGAGGCCGTTGAGGAGCTGCTGGACGAGCATCGGCGCCGATTATTCCAGAATGCGGAACTTGCCGCCCTTCATCTCCAGCACGACGACTCCCGAACTGTCGGCCGGATCGCGGCCTTTGGTGAAGGCGAAGGGACCGGTCACGCCGTCGAGTTTGACCTTGATCAGGCTCTCGGCAATCTTGTCCGGATCGGCCGCGCCGGCCGCATCGAGTGCCGCCGCGACGATGTGCAGCGCGTCATAGGCCTGGGCCGCGAACTGATCGGGGTCTTCCTTGAATTTGGCGCGGTATTCCTCGACGAATTGCCGGTTGACCGGATCGGCCTTGCCGATGAACCACGGGCTGCCGACCAGCGTGCCGTCGGCCGCGTCGCCCGCGATCTGGCCCAGCACCGGCGAGTTGAAGCCATTGCCGCCGATGAAGCGGATCTCGGGCGGGAAGCCCTGGGCCCGCGCCTCAAGCAGAATGCCCGACGCCGCCTCGACCAGCGCCGAGACGATTACGGCATCCGGATGGAGGCTCTTGATCTTGGTCAGTTGCGCCGAGAAATCGGTATCCTTGGCGCCGAAGCTCTCGGTCGCCAGAATCTCGATGCCGAGCTTCTCCAGCGCCGTCTTCATCACCTCATAGCCGGATTTGGTGAAGGCGTCGTCATTGCCGTAAAGCATGGCCACCTTCTTGATGCCGAACTTCTTCTGCGCCGCGCGCAAGGTGACGGGCACGACATCGGCCTCGGGCAGCGAAGTGCGGAAGACATAGGGGCCGATCGCGGTGATGCCGTTGGCCGTGGTCGAGGTGCCGAGGATCGGGATATGGCGCTCATTGGCGATCGGGGCGACCGCGAACATCTCGGTCGAGAGGGTCGGCCCCAAAATCATCGGCACCTTGTCGCGCCCGATCAGCGATCGGGCGGCATTGACCGCCTGCTCCTTGACACCGGCTGAATCCTCGAATTGCAGGGCCAGTTTGCGGCCGCCGAGCACGCCGCCCTTGGCGTTGATGTCGTCGAGGGCCAGTTGGAACCCCTTCATGATCGGCACGCCATAACGGCTGGCCGGTCCGGTCAGTATCTCGATCGCACCGAGCGTGACCGGCTCGGTCGGCTCGGCCTGCGCGGCACCCGCGATCAACAACAGGGCCAACGCTGCCTGCTTCAACCCGATCATCACTGTCCCCATTATTTTCTTGAAGAGGTCGATTGACCGCCCTTCATAGCGCCGGCCGCGCCAGGGCGCCAGCATCTCCCAGGGCTCGGTCGGGATCGCGTCGAGCGGGTGGCAGGAATTTGTTGCCGACCGCCAACCCTTGCCATGCGTCTCATAACGCGCAACGCTAGCCGCGGACAGATCGGGCAGGCCGACATATGATGCTCCTCAACCCGCTTTTTACCCAGTTCCTGCTGGTGCTCGGCCTCGGCTTTTTCTTCGGCCTGGCCTTCGAGGAGTTTCATGGCCGGAACGGTCAAACCCGGCCGGGCGGGATTCGAACCTTTCCGTTGCTGGCGCTGATCGCGGCCTCTTTGTACCAACTCGATCCGGTGCGGCTGCTGCCGCTTTGCGTCGGATTGGCCGTGCTCGGCCTGTGGCTCGCGATCTATTACCGACGCCATCTGATCGAGACCGACGAGGAGGGGCGGCCGAATGTCGGGCTTGTCGTGCCGGTCTGCAATCTGCTGGCCTATCTGATCGGCCCGATGGCGCTGTCGCAACCGCCTTGGGTGGCGGTCGGCGCCACCGTGGCGGCGGTGTTGCTCTTGACCGCGCGCGAGCGCTTGCATGGTTGGGCGCGCCGGATCGAGCTGTCCGAGATCGTCACGGCAGGGAAGTTCCTGCTGCTGACCGGGCTGATCATGCCGCTCTTGCCCGATGTGCCGGTCACGACGCTGACCGACATCACGCCGCACCAGATCTGGCTCGCCGTCCTCGCGGTCTGCACGGTGTCCTATGCCAGCTATCTGTTGCAGCGTTACGTGGCACCGCAGGGAGGCATGCTCGGCACCGCCGTGCTGGGTGGCCTATACTCTTCGACCGCCACCACAGTGGTCTTGGCGCGCCGGGCGGCGGGCACACCGGCGAGCGTGCGTCAGGCGCAGAGCGGCATCATCGTTGCCACAGCGATAATGTATTTACGGTTGCTGATCATCATGGCGCTGTTCAATTGGTCGTTGGCCGTGTTGCTGGCACCGCCCTTGCTGGCACTGGCCGGGCTCGCCGCAGCGATGGCGGTCGCGGTGTATTGGAGGTCCGGAGCCAAACCGTCCGAGGCCGAGGAGAAGCCGTTGGCCAATCCGCTCGAACTGACGGCGGCGCTGGTCTTCGCCGTGCTGTTTGTCGCGGTGACGTTGCTGTCGGCTTGGGTGAAGGGCGCGTTCGGCGCGGCCGGGATCTATGCGCTGGCGGCGATCGTCGGTGTCGCCGATATCGATCCCTTCGTGCTCAGCATTGCCGAGGGCGGCGCCGCGCAATTGCCCTTGCCGGCCGCCGTCATGGCGATCCTGATTGCCAGCTCATCGAACAATTTGCTCAAAGCAGCGTATACTATTGGCTTTGCCGGTTGGCGTACGAGCCTGGTGCCGGCTGGAGCGCTCGGGTTGTTGGCGGTGTGCGGCGGTGGGGCCGCGCTCTGGCTGATGCCGCAATGAGGCCGAAAAACAAGGAGAATGCGCCGATGCCGATCGAGACCTCGCGCCCGTTGATTTATCCCGTCATCCTCTCGGGCGGCTCAGGCACACGGCTATGGCCGATGTCGCGTTCGGCCTATCCCAAGCAGCTTTTGCCGTTGCTGTCCGAATCGAGTCTGCTTCAGGAATCCGTCCTGCGCGTCGCCGGAAGCGAGCGTTTTGCCGCCCCTTTGATTCTGGCCAATGACGAGCATCGCTTTATCATTGCCGAACAGCTCCGCCAGATCGGGGCCAAGCCGCAGACCATCATGCTGGAACCGGTCGCGCGCAACACAGCACCGGCGGCGGCGGCGGCGGCCTTCTGGCTGCGGCGGCTGGATCCCGACGCCTTGATGCTGATCATGCCGTCGGACCATTCGATCACAGATCGGGCGGCCTTTCTCGCCGCCCTCGATATCGGTGCCGAGGCGGCGGCCAAGGGCAAGCTGGTGACGTTCGGCATCGCGGCCGATCGGCCGGAGACCGGTTATGGCTATATCCGGCGCGGGACAAAGCAGGTCACGCCCGGCGCCTTCGAGGTTGAGGCCTTTGTCGAAAAACCCGATCTCGAACGGGCCAAGAGTTACCTCGCCTTGGGCAATTATACCTGGAACAGCGGGATCTTTCTGTTTCCGGTCGGGCTTTATCTGAGCGAACTCGCCGCGCGCCTGCCTGATACGTGTGAGGCGGTCGAGGCCGCGGTCGAGGGCGCCCAGGGCGATCTCGATTTCTTGCGCCTGGACGGCCCGGCTTTCGTCGGCGCGGCCAATGAATCGATCGATTACGCGGTGATGGAGCAAACGGCAAGCGCGGTCGTCGTGCCGGTCTCGATGGGTTGGAGCGATGTCGGAGCGTGGGATGCGCTGTGGGATATCACGCCCAAGCCGGCCGAGACCGGGATGGTGACGATCGGCGATGTCGTCGCAGTCGATTGCAAGAACTCCTATTTGCGGGTCGAGGAGGGGCTGCTCGCGGCCTTCGGCATCGAGGATCTGATCGTGGTCGCGACGGCCGATGCCGTGCTGGTCGCCCCGAGGAACCGGGCGCAGGATCTGAAAAAACTCGTCGACCGTCTCAAATACGAAAAACGCGAGGAGCTGACGCAACTCTCGACCGTCCATCGGCCCTGGGGCACCTACCGCACGATCCATATGGGCGAGCGTGTCCAGGTCAAGCACATCACGGTCAAGCCCGGCGGCAAATTGTCGTTGCAACTGCATCATCACCGGGCGGAGCATTGGGTCGTGGTGAAGGGCACGGCGCGCATCGTGCGCGGCGATGAAACGCTGATGCTGACCGAGAACCAATCGACCTATATCCCGCTCGGCGCGCAGCATCGACTGGAAAATCCCGGCCGCATCCCGCTGCATCTGATCGAGGTGCAGTCGGGCAGCTATCTGGGCGAGGACGATATCGTGCGGCTCGAAGATACTTACGGGCGGGTGTAAGCGGCGAGGCGTCGTTTCCGGCATCGGACAGTGTCTGTCATATGCTGTGCCCATAGACTTCCCTTGGAATGACAGCCTCGGATGGCACCGGTAGGGACGCGATGGGCGAGAGGTCGATCGCGCTGTCGCCGGTGACCTCGTCGTGGTCGTGGCTGGCGTGTTGTGCGCATCGAACGACGCTGCGCAACGCCGCTCGGGTCACGCCGTCGCTTGCCATCACGAGATGGACCAGCGGATCATTGAGAAGGTCGAACAGATCAGGTTCATGAAGCTGAACAAACATGATAATCCCCTTGGGAAAGTGTAACTCTCAATGGGCTCCACCGGCACTACTCACCTTCACCTTGCGCGCGAAGAGGAGGGCGATGGCGGCGAGCGTCAACATCACTCCGATCACGAAGAAGGCATCGCTGAACCCCATGATGAGGGCCTGACGCTTGACAGCCTGGCCGAGTGCCGCGATCGCCTGATGCCGAGCCCCGGCCGCATCGCCGATGCCGCGCGACAGAAAATAGTTCGTTAATCCAGCGAGGTTCTGCCGAACCTCATCGCGATAGAGCGTCACTGATTGGCCGATGATGTTGGAATGGAATTGCTCGCGCTTGGTGATGATGGTCGCCAGCGTCGACGTGCCGATTGCGCCGCCGAGATTGCGCAGCATGTTGGAGAGGCCAGAGGCGGCGCCGGCTTCGCTGGGCGCGATGCTTGCCGTTGTGACGGCACTGATCGGGGTCAGTACCAGCGCCTGGCCGATCGCGCGGACGATATTGGGGATCAGGAGTTGGTCGCCCGCGGTGTCGCCCGACAGGGTAATGTCCATAAAGCTGCTCGCGGCGAAGATGGCAATACCGACGGCACCGATCAGGCGTACGTCGAAGCGCTTCATCAGCGCCGGTACAAAAGGGATCACGAGAAGCTGCGGTAGTCCCGTCCAGGCCAGTACGTTGCCGATTTGCTCGGCGTTGTAGCGCTGTACCTGTCCCAGATATTGCGGCATGACGTAGACCGTGCCGAAGAGCGCGAATCCCACTAGCGTGTTGGTCAGCACGCCGATGCTGAAGTTGCGCTGCTTGAGCAAGCGCAAATTGACGAGCGGTCTCGAAGCGGTCAGCTCTATTGCAACGAAGGTGGCGAGCGAGACGATGGCAACAATGGCAAGGCGCATGATGAAGGGCGAGCCGAACCAGTCATCCTTGTTACCCTCCTCCAGCACCGTTTGAAGGGCCGCCAAACCGATCGCCATGGCGACGATGCCGGCCCAGTCGCCTTGCTTAAGTAGACCGAGCTGCATCGGCTGGCGTTCGAGAGTGAAGGCGAGGGCCGTGACCATCGCGGCGCTGGGGATGGCGTTGATGAAGAATATCATCGGCCAGCCGTAATTCTCGGTCAGATAGCCGCCAATGGTCGGGCCGATCGCGGGGGCGAAGGTCACGGACAGCGCGAAGAGGGCAAGCCCGATCGGCTGCTGCGGCTTTGGGAGCTTGGTCAGCACCATTGTAAAAGCCATCGGGATCAAGATGCCGCCGGTAAAACCCTGCAAGCCGCGCATCGCGATCATCGAGCCGAGATCGTGGGTGAAGGCACAGGCGATCGAGAAGAGCGGAAACAGGACCGCATTCACCAGAATGTATCGCCGGAACGAGAACACCCGACTCAGAAAATCGGTCATCGGGATCACGATGATCTCGCCGATGAGATAGGAGGTCGAGATCCAGGCGCCATTATCGACCCCGGTGCCGATGCCGCCCTCTATGTCGAGGAGCGAGGCGTTGGTGATTTGGATGTTCAAGACCGCCATAAAGGCGCCGATCATGCTGGCGCTGACAGCGATCCACGCGGTCAGGCTCGCCTTGTCGGGACGTTGCGCGCCGAGCGCGTCGGCTTGGGGGGCATTCAGCATGATCACAACTCCTAAAGCGAAGCCGCGGGCGGCGTTCAGCTTCTGGCGGCCGACAGGGCAGCGGTTTGAATCTGCCGTGGCTTGGTCACGATCGTCGGATAGACCGACATGCCGGGGCGTAGGGCGGCTGCGATCGCACTGTCAGGGTCGAGCACGATCTTGACCGGGATGCGCTGCACGATCTTGGTGAAATTGCCCGTGGCGTTGTCAGGCGGCAGCAAAGCGAATTCCTGTCCGCTTGCCGGCGCCAAGCTGTCGACATGGCCGTTGAAGCTGATATTGGGGAACATGTCGATCGTGATCGCCACCGACTGGCCGGGACGAACGTCGGTAAGCTGGGTTTCCTTGTAATTGGCGACGATATAGGCCGCCTGGGTCGGTACCACGGCCATCAACTGCGTGCCGGCCTGGACATATTGACCGATGCGCAGCGTGCGGTTGCCGACGACGCCGTCGACCGGCGCCACGATGGTCGCATAGGACAGGTTCAGCTGGGCCTGGTCACGCAGCGCTTCGCTATGGGCGAGCGCTGCTTGGGCCTGGCCGAGTTCGCCCTTCAGCACGTCGATCTGGTGGAGCGATGTTTCCAACGATGCGGTATCGCGGGCGACGGCAGCGTGGGCGACGGCGGTTCGCGCTGCGGCTTGCTGGGCGTTCTGCACGGTGCCAACGCCGCCGACGGCGAGATCCGAATAGCGCTTATTGTCCTGCTGGGCGAAGGTTTGAGTGGCTTGATCGACATTGATCGTTGCCCGCGCCGCTTCGATCACGGATTGCTGGCTGTCGAGTGCGGCCTGTTTGGTGGCGACGACGGCTTGTGCCGCGGCAACATCGGCCTTGGCCTGATTGAGGGCGACCTGGAAATCCCGATCGTCGATCCGGGCGAGGATCTGGTTGGCCTTGACCGGCTCATTGTCTTGGACAAGCACGGCGCTGATATAGCCCGACACTTTCGGCGCGATTGTCGTGGTGTCGGCCTGGACATAGGCGTCATCGGTCGCCACCTCGAACCGCCCGACGGTCCAATATTGCCAACCCAAATAAGCGGCACCGGTCAAAGCCAGAAGGCTGGCGCCGACCAGCAGCAGCTTGCGCGCCCGTCCCGGCCACGCGGACGATGAGGCTGGCGCGTCAGCGACGTCGGGTGCCGCTTTGCCCGCCGGTGCGAGCAAAGCCGTTGGCAGACGAGGCACGGTTTCGACATCGAGCAGCGAGCGCCCCGGCGCCGATGCTGTCGCGCGTTCGAGGATCAAAGAGCCGGAAATCTGGGTCATTGCATCATCCTCTCTGTTTCGTCGGCCGTCATTTTGGCCTTTTCGAAACTTGATATTTTCTAAAATAAGCGCTATATCTCCGACGTCAATTGAATTTGGAAAATTTCTATGTTCGAAAATGCAAAGCAGGTGCGCAGGCCACGGGGGCGACCGCAAATTCGGCCCGATTGCGACACGCTGCGCCTGATGATCGAGGCGGCGACGCAGGAGTTTTCGGCCAAGGGCTATGCGGCGACCTGCATGGCCGCCGTCGCGGAGCGCGCGGGCATCTCGACCAAAACGATGTATCGGCTGGTCGCGACCAAGGCTGAGCTATTTCGAAATGTTGTGGCCGACCGGATTGGCCAGTTCATGCTGGCGGTCGACGCCGACGCGCACGCTTCCCATCCGCTGACCGAAGGGCTGGAGCGTATCTTGCAGGCGTATGGCGAATTGACGCTCGATGCCAAAACCACGGCGATAATGCGCCTGGTGCTTGGCGAGGGGCACCAATTTCCCGAGCTTGCCTCGACATTCTATGAGGTTGCGGTCCTGCGCGTCTCCGAGGCGATGGCGTCATGGTTGCGCAAACAAAAGGAGGCCGGTCTGATCAAGCTGGAGGATGCCTATCTGGCAGCCGGCCTGTTGCGGGGCATGATGAGCATGGAGCCGCAGCGCGCCATGATGCTGGGCCAGCGTGGCGCCCCGGATCACGCGGAAATTGTTGCACGGGCGAAATCTTGCGCGCAGATCTTTCTCGATGGCTGTAGGCTTGCGCCGAACGCGTAGGGATTGTACGGCACGGTGGGTCAACGAGGCCGTGCGTTGGCCATTGATCCACATCAAGGCGAGCGGTCTCAGGTCCGTCAAAATGCAGCATTCCTGACGCATCGGGGAGAAGCAGAATGGCCAATATCGAACCCGCCACGGGCGGAGCGATGGCGCGACCGGCACCGCCGACCGCCAATCCACGGCTGCGAACGGTGGGCGCTCGCACGTGAACCGGTTGCGCGCCTTCCTCGATCGATCATACCGGCGCGAGATCGTGCTGGTGGTCTGCTTGAAGGTAGTGGGCCTGGCGCTCCTGTATTTCCTGTTCTTCGCGCCGAATGATCGAACGGATCTCCCTCAGCATTTGGTCGCGCGCCATCTGCTGGACATGCCGCAGACGAGGTGAAGCATGATCGATAATGCAGTGGTGGAGCTGTCGCGGCTCCAATTCGGCCTGACGGCCATGTATCATTTCCTGTTCGTGCCGCTCACCCTCGGCCTCTCGGTCCTGCTCGCCATCATGGAGAGCGTCTTTGTCATGACCGGCCGCACGATCTGGCGCGACATGACGAAATATTGGGGGCTGCTGTTCGGTATCAACTTCGCCATGGGCGTTTCGACCGGCCTGACCATGGAATTCCAGTTCGGCACCAACTGGGCCTATTACGCGCATTATGTCGGCGATATTTTCGGCGTGCCGCTGGCGATCGAAGGGTTGATGGCCTTCTTTCTCGAAGCGAGCTTCGTCGGCCTGTTCTTCTTCGGCTGGGGACGGTTGTCGAAAATCGGCCATCTGACCGCGACCTGGCTGCTGGCACTCGGCACCAACCTGTCGGCCTTATGGATTCTGGTGGCGAATGGCTGGATGCAGAATCCGGTCGGAGCGGTTTTCAATCCGCACTCGATGCGCATGGAGGTGACCTCCTTCTTCGACGTTCTGTTCAATCCCGTCGCGCAGGCGAAATTCGTCCACACGGTCAGCGCGGGTTATGTCACCGGCGCAATCTTCGTCATGGCGATCAGCGCCTGGTTCCTGCTCAAGGGGCGCAACCGCGAATTCGCCAAGCGGTCGATGACGGTGGCGGCGAGTTTCGGTCTCGCCTCGGCGCTATCGGTCGTCGTGCTGGGTGATGAGAGCGGTTACACCACCTCGCAAAATCAAAAGATGAAATTGGCCGCGATCGAGGCGATGTGGGACACCGAACCGGCGCCCGCCAGCTTCACGATCTTCGGCATGCCCGATCTGGCCGCGCGCGAGACCCGCTATGCGGTGCGGGTGCCCTGGATGCTGGGCCTCATCGCCACACGTTCGATCGACCAGCAACTGCCCGGCATCAAGCCGCAGGTCGCCGCGAGCCAGGACCGGATCCGCAGCGGCATGATCGCCTATGCCGCACTCGCCGAATTGCGGGCCCATCCAGACGCGGCCGAGGCCCGCGCTACCCTTGACGAGCATGTCAAGGATCTGGGCTACGGCTTGCTGCTCAAGCGCTATACCGAGAAGGTGACCGACGCCACCCCAGAGCAGATCGAGCAGGCGGCCTGGGACACGGTGCCCAATGTACTGCCGCTCTTCTGGTCGTTCCGCTTCATGGTCGCGATCGGCTTTTTCTTCATCGCCTTCTTCGCCGGGGCGTTCTGGCTGTCGGCCCGGCGCCAGCTCGATCACCACCGCTGGTTCCTGCGGCTGTCGCTGCTGACCCTGCCACTGCCCTGGATTTCTTCCGAACTCGGCTGGTTCGTCGCCGAGAATGGCCGGCAGCCCTGGACGATCGACGGAGTGCTGCCGACCTTCCTGTCGGCCTCCAGCATCACCGCCGGCACTGTGTGGTTCAGCCTCACCGGTTTCGTCATCTTCTACAGTGTGCTTGCGATGATCGAGCTGTTCCTGATGGTGAAATACATCCGGCTCGGCCCCGAGGCGGAAATGAGCGCATCGCCCGGTGCCAATGTCCGGCCGTCCTTTAGCTCAATCAGCCCCGGAGAATGACCATGGATTTCCTCGATTATGCGACGTTGCGCGTCATCTGGTGGCTGTTGCTGGGCGTGCTGCTGATCGGCTTTGCCATCATGGATGGCTTTGATCTGGGCACCGGCATGCTGCTGCCTTTCGTCGCCCGCACCGATGGCGAACGGCGTGTCGTGATCAATACGGTCGGCCCGGTTTGGGAAGGCAATCAGGTCTGGTTGATCCTCGGCGCGGGCGCGATCTTTGCCGCGTGGCCGACGATCTATGCCGTGGCGTTCTCCGGCTTCTATCTGGCGATGTTCGTTGTGCTCTGCGCGCTGATCCTGCGGCCGGTCGGCTTCAAATACCGCAGCAAGCTTGCCGAGCCACGCTGGCGCGAAATCTGGGATTGGGCGCTGTTCGTCGGCGGCTTCGTGCCCGCGCTGATTTTCGGTGTCGCGATGGGCAATGCGCTGCTTGGCGCGCCCTTCGCCTTCGACGATTCGATGCGCATGAGCTATCAGGGCGGCTTCTTCGATCTGCTGAGCCCGTTTGCCCTGCTGACCGGCCTCGTCTCGGTCACGATGCTGGCGATGCATGGCGGGACGTTCCTGGCGATGAAGACCGACGGCCCGGTCGCGGATCGTGCGCGGCGCGCGGTGACAATCGCGGCGCTGCTGCTCATGGTCCTGTTTACCGCGGCGGGGTTTTGGGCGGATGCGCTCGACGGCTATCGAATCTCCGGAACGCTGGCCCATGACGCGGATTCAAACCCGCTGGCCAAGACTGTCCTGCGCGAGGCGGGCGCGTGGCTCGCCAATTACCGGACCATGCCCTGGATGGCGGCCGCCCCGGCGGCCGGCTTGGCGGGCGCGCTGTTGACCATTGTCGCCGTGCGGCGCCGCGCCGAGATTCCGGCGTTTCTGGCCAGCAGCCTGTCGGTCTTCGGCGTGGTGGCAACGGCCGGGGTCAGCATGTTCCCCTTCATCCTGCCATCCTCGCTGGCACCGGCCAGCAGCCTGACGGTGTGGGACGCGTCGTCGAGCCGGACGACGTTATTCATCATGCTGACGGCGACCATCCTGATCCTGCCAATCGTGCTGGCCTATACCGCCTTCATCTATCGGGTGATGCGCGGCAAGGTGACTGAGCGGCAGATCGAGACCAATCCGCTCAGCTATTGAACAAGGGAGCAGCATCATGTGGTATTTCAGTTGGATATTGGGTCTCGGCCTAGCCTGTTCGTTCGCCATTCTCAATGCGATGTGGCTTGAGGTCAGGGAGGATGATCGGCGGCGGGATTGAGCTGATCGTATGGACGATCAGTCATTCAAAACAGCAGTTCCTCATACACACCCAACGTCGCCTCGCACATCAATCGCGTGTCGTACCGTTCCTCGATCCACTCCCGCGCGCGCCCGGCCATCGCCGCACGCTCGCCGGCACCCAGCGCCAGCGCCTGGGTCAGCGC
>JBAVTK010000374.1:0-5087 GCA_049696095.1 Aliidongia sp.
GACCACCACGTCCTGCTGCCCGCTCCAGCGTGACAAAACCACTTGAAACGCCGCCAGCAGAACCATGAACAGCGTCGCCCCTTCCTGTCGCGCCAGGTCTTCGACAGCCTCGCTTAATGCCCCCGAGAGGCCAAAACAATGCACCGCACCCCGGTAGCTCGGCACCGCAGGCCGCACCCGATCCGTCGGCAACTCCAATATCCCCGGCGCCTGCGACAATTGCTCCTTCCAGTACCGCAGTTGTCGGTTGTTCTGAATTGCATTCACGACGATTTCTCCTTCCGGCCAACCTCTCAAAGTCCCCACATGTCAAACGTAGACGACGACATAACCCAAGCAATGTTAAAACGTCAATAACAATCTAGCATCGATATGGAAAGTAGGGTTGCTATCTGCCAATGTGCCAAAATCGATCGCAATTTAGAATCATTATAACTGGTAAACCGACTGACACAAAATTAACTCAAACTCAATTATAATCCAGCATCGTTTTCGCCGACAGCGATACTGTACCAAAATCGCGACACGAACCGGTTGATTTTTCGCAAGAAACTGGTATGCGTACACCCGCATACTCGCCGCGCATTTTTGCATTCGCAAGGCTTCTGATATGGGGGACGTATCACCTCGATTTTCTTAACTGCACGCCGCTATATCTCAGGAGGTCGAAGCATCTGTTCACAATCGGCATGTTGGGCCGAAGAGTTTGTAGTCCCAAAAGGAGCGATCTTCACGCAAAAGCCTTGTTTTTGCGAAATCGTTGATCCGCGTCGTGGGTCTCGTCAATGTCTCTAAAGGGAGCAGCGTATATGATATCGGACCAAAACACCACAGCTTCAGATGTTGCAGAGTTAGGAAAACTGTTTCTCCGGCCTGACACGAATGTTGAGTTACTAAACTGCCGTTGGCATGCGTGGCAGCATACGGTATCGCCTGTTCAACACGCGATGAATCTAGCATATCGGCAGATTCCACTGCTCGAATCCTTTATCGCAAATCCCGCGATCCATTGCGCATCATCCGCCGATCCGGCGCTGCTTGGCGGGCCGTTTGTGGACCTTCCGGCGTCCAAGGTTCCGGAGGTCACTGCGCTGTTGGATGTTACGCGGGAACGCTGCGGTCATTTGATTGAACTCGCAAAAGCATTTCGCGAACTATTCGCGCTTCTGGAGAGTTCTGGTAAGGGGCACTCGCTTGATTCTATCTATGACAGATTGCCGCTGCCCTTGAGAGGGGTCGTCGAACTTGTGTACGATGTCCGAAATACGCCGGTTGTCAAAATTCGGGAAGAATTGCTTCGGAGAGATCCCTATTACAAGTCCCCTTTCATGGAGATTGCTCTGTCAAAGACGGCAGATACAGATAGGAACTTCTTCATCAATACGCCGAAAGTACCGGAAGGGGACGACCTGATTCTTTCCGTCGATTTCGATAGCCGAGCGGTTGACCTCCTATCGAGCGCGCGTCTCGATTCGGTAAATTTGGTAGAGCTGAGCGTCGAGTTGGGATTGGATGGGAAGACACAGAGCTTAATGCCGTTCTTCACCGATGTACCGCCGGTTCGCGTTGCTCCGGGCTATGATGGAAACGGAGTTAGAGTACGCTATTTTGGTCACGCATGTGTATTGGTCCAGACGGCAACGACATCGGTTCTTATAGATCCACGATTTGCTTTCGAACGGAATGAGGATCTTGCGACATTAACCTTCTATGATCTGCCCAACGTTATCGATCATGTGTTCATTTCGCACTCACATCAGGACCATTTCTGCCCGGAGACGCTGGCTCAACTGCGCGGACGTGTCGGTCGCTTTTTGGTGCCTAGGAATAATCGGGGCTCTCTTTGCGACCCGTCAATGAAACTTACACTTGCTGAGCTTGGGTTCGGTAACGTCGATATGCTGGATGACCTTCAACAAGTCGAAATCCCGGGTGGACGCATCGTCAGTATCCCATTCCCAGGTGAGCATTGTGGTTTGGATGTTCAGAGTAAGCATTGCGCGCTTGTCATTGTTAATGGGGTTCGAATATTGCTTCTTGTGGATTCTGATGCGGTCGATTTGGCGCTGTATACGCGTCTAAAGAAGGACATCGGTAAGGTGGATGCACTTTTTATTGGTATGGAGTGCGATGGTGCCCCCCTGACTTGGCTGTATGGACCGCTGTTGCCGAAAACTGTGCTGCGCCGCGATGACGAGTCCCGTCGTGGCAACGGATCGAACGCCGACCGCGCATGGCGAGTTATCCAAGAGCTGGGTTGTACCAATATTTATGTGTACGCGATGGGTATGGAGCCCTGGAACAATCATCTGCTCGGACTCGAATATGCCGCGGACAGCGTTCAAATTAAGGAGTCCGATGATCTCATTGAGCGATGTCGGAGTGCCGGCTTGCATGCGGAGCGGCTCAAAGGGTGTCGTGAGTTTCTCTTCGACAGGCCAAACGAAGTGCCGGCTGATGCCTGCACATAGTGTCCTTAACGGAGTGTGATCGTAGATCTCACCCCTGGGCGCTGAACCGAGAGATCGCTTAATATCAACAAGAGTAATTCGTTACGCACGCGAAAAACCAAAGCTCTTTAATTTCTGCGCTGTTCGGGTATCGTTTTAATAGGAGAACGAAAGTGAGCACAAATAACTTAATTGTCGTACTGATCAACGATGAAGGGCAGTACTCGTTATGGCCGGGCGGCAAAGCGGTGCCTCCGGGGTGGTGTGCGACTGAAACACAAGGAACGGAGGAAGCATGCACGAAGTGGGTTGATGAGGTGTGGACTGATATGCGTCCAGTGAGCCTCAGGGGGGTGGGGGCCGGGCAGCGCTAATCGACCGAGTGCCGCCGCCTTATGTTTGAACCTTGATAGAAGTGGTATTTTACGAAATGACGGCACATTATCGAATTAGCGCCACCGATGGAACAATACTCTCATTGACCAAATGGGGCGCATTACCATCAACCATTGTCCTGATTCATGGTTTCGCCGATGGAAAATATTTGTGGTCACCATTCTCGACGGCATTGAAGCAACATGCTGGCGTGGTGGCGATGGATCTGCGCGGGCATGGTGACTCAGGCTGGGACGCCGGTGGTGCTTATTCCGTAGGAAACCTTGTGTCCGATGTGCAGGACGTCATTGATGCTTGCTGCGCACAGGATCTGCTGTTGGTCGGCCACTCCTTGGGCGCCCACATTGCCATTCAGTTGGCCGCCGCCAACGCGCAGCGTGTCAGAGGTCTTGTGTTGGTCGACACTGGTCCAGGTATGTCCGCTGATGGAATCAGTCAGGTACGAAAAAATTTCCGCAGCAGGATGGGCGTATTCACCAGCCGGCTCGAATATCAGCGAGCGCTCAGTGGCTGGATGCCGTTGGCGGATAGCGACATGCTGGCATTATCCGCGGACAATGCACTCACAGAATCGGGCGAGGTGTATAGGCTGAAATGCGACCCTCGGCTCGCCGATATGGAGTTGCCGAATGCGAGTGATATGGTATGGCCATTGTTACAGTCCCTGAACTGTCCTAGTCTGCTTATTCGAGGCGAGGCATCGGCGGTCCTGTCCCGTCACACCGCCGCTGAGATGGTGCGCCGGGTGGCAGGTCTACGCTGCGAGACGGTTCCCGTCGCGGGGCATGCAGTAATGATGGATAATCCTAAAGCGTTCCTCTCGGTTTTACAAAAATTCGTTTTTGGAGTTTGCCGATCCATTGGGGCGATGGAAGCGTCCGATCGATCGAGCGTCGTTGCGTGACACGGACGCCCGACACGCCGCGTGGCGCCGAGGGCGGCCGGTGAGCGGCTGCTTACGCGGATACGTCCGCCGCTCAAAGACGTCGACGCCTTCCTCGACTCGATCGATCCATTTCGCGACAAACCCGCTGGATTGCGACGCCTGACCGTGCCGCTGCCGGCCGCGAGCTTCATGCTCGCCCCGCTGCTGTCGCGCTTTCTTGCGCGATATCGGGCGATCGATCTGGAGGTCTCGGACGATGCGGCGTTGGCCGACATCGTTACCGGTCGCTTCGACCCGGGAATGCAGGCCGGCGACCGCATTGAGCGAGACATGATCGCGCTGCGGCTATGTGGCGCAGGAGATCGAGGCGGGACGGTTGGTGCCGTTGCCGCTACAGGCGTTCATAGAGTTCCTGCGGTAGAACTTGCAGGCGCGTTGACGCGCAATGTGCCTGCTACCTTGCCGCTGCCTGGATCTCTCACGTGTCGTTTCCGGGTTTATGATTATGGCATTTTACATTCTCCAGGCGGATAATGGGGCTCGATCCAGCATGGATCGGGAGTTTCTTGCCATGATTTGGCGACAGAAACTGGTCGCGGCGTTGTGCTTGGCCTTTCTTTTGCTGTTTGCGAGCATGGGTGAAGGGGGGTGGGCGGGCGGGACTGTGCGGACCGCCGGCGGCGGCGAGCCCGAGACCCTTGATCCCGCCAAGGCGACGGGTGCGTTGGCGCGACATATCGGTCTCGATCTGTTCGAGGGCCTGACCGCATACGGCAGCGACGGGACGGTGATTCCGGGGATCGCGACATCCTGGGAGACGTCGCCGGATGGCCTGCGCTGGACCTTTCATCTTCGCCCCGATGCCAAATGGTCGAACGGCGACCCGCTGACCTCCGAGGATTTTCTGTATAGCTTGCGCCGGTTCGTCGATCCGGCGACGAGTGCGCCCTATCCCCATTTCGCGGGAATGATCGTCAATGCCGAGGACATCATCGCCGGGCGGGAAAAGGATTTGACCAAGTTGGGTGTCGCGGCACCCGATGGGCAGACGCTGATCATCAATTTACGCAAGCCCGTTCCGTACTTGCTGGCCCTGCTCGCGACTCTCAGCCTGCCCGTCCATCGCAAGACGATCGAGACCTATGGCGAGCAATGGGTCCGTCCCGGCAACATCGTCAGCAACGGCCCGTTCACACTGACCGAGTGGACCCCGCACTTGCAACTCGTTCTCGGCCGCAACCCATTTTATTACGCGGCCGATCAGGTCCAACCCGATGAGGTTCGCTGGATCATTGTCGAGGATGCCGAGACGGCCTGGAAGCAATACCGGGCGGGCGAACTGGATATCTCCCGTG
>JBAVTK010000375.1:0-3425 GCA_049696095.1 Aliidongia sp.
TTCGCGGATCGAATTGGAGGGCGTAACATGGACTTCAAAAAGCTCATCGCTGACTTAGCTGCCAGGTACAGAAAGCTTACCGAACCAATCTCCAGCTCAAGTCTCGCGCCCCCAGGGCAAGTTGTGGACGTTGATGCAGCTCATAAAGCCGGCCGAAAAGCGGGATACGAGGCCGGCTACAAAAAGGGCTACGACGAAGGCCTCCAAGTAGGTCTAGAAGCAAAGACGCTGCCGGAACCAGCGGGACCGAAATCGCAATCGGAACCACCATCGGAATCACCACCACCTTCGCTCAGCCTTTACGAACGACTCGGCGGTGTCTACAGCATCGCCACAGTGATCGATGACTTCATCGACAGGGTCATGATCGATCCCCGCCTCAACGCAAACCCGAGGGTTGATGAGGCGCATCATCGCGTCCCCCCTGCAGGCTTCAAATATCTCGTCACGGAGATGCTTTGTTGGGCCGCTGGCGGGCCTCAAAAATACACAGGCCGCGCCATGAAGGAGTCGCATCAGCATCTCATGATAACGGCGGAAGCCTTTCTCGACGATCTCCAACAAACCCTCGACATGTTCGCGGTGACAGAGGCCGAGCAGGCACAAATCAAGGCTATAATCGGCAGCACGCGGACTGACATCGTCGTTTAAGGTTGTGCAGGGGCGTGGTGCCTGCACGTGAGGCCCGCCGAACGCGATGTACAGCGGTACTCGCTACCACATGCAACTGGCTGGCCCTGTCGGTCTCTGCGAATGTATTTGGCGCGTTCCGGGGGGCCAGACGAGCATGTTCAGAGTCCGCTCCTGGCACAAGGCTGCAGTGCCAGCGGTGCGCGGATTCGTGAGGAGTTGACGCTGAACGTCCGCCCAATTCGTGCAAGCCGCTTCTCGAATATGCCGCCACCGGCATCCTCCAAAAGCCGCAGCCCACAAAACCTGTTGATCCTTTCGCGCATCCAGATGCACTCCGGCGATTTCGTGTTGTCGAAAATCTCGCTGAATTGCAGCAGGCACTCGAATATCCTTGGGAGAAATGGACGGTCTTTCTTCACCCGTCGCAGCGCAGCGTGGTCGATCGGGATTTCTCTGGCCCTGCGCGCGTCGCCGGCTCAGCCGGAACCGGCAAGACGGTTGTCGCCCTGCACCGGGCTGTCCGCCTCGTGCAATCCGCGCCGGACGCGCGCCTGCTTTTGACGACCTTTTCCGAACCGCTTGCCAGGGCGCTCGAGCGCAAGGCGAAGATACTTGCCAACCTGGAAGCGAGCGTTGCGCCTCGGATCTCCGTAGCCTCTTTCCAGGGGATTGCCGGCGAATTGTTCCAGCTTGCATTCGGTCGTCGAGCGCATGTCGCGAGTGATGAGCAGATCTGGAGTGCGCTGGCGAAGGCGACTGAGGCGCAGCGCGTCATCGAATTCACCCAACGGTTCATCCGTTCTGAATGGGTGAATGTTGTGGATGCATGGCAGCTTGCGGACGCAGAAGCCTATGCGCAGGTGCCGCGTCTCGGTCGCAAGAACCGGATGGGGCAGAAGCAAAGGGACAAGCTGTGGCCGGTCTTCGAGGCAGCGAGGGAGAGCCTGAATGATCGTGCATTGTATACATGGCCGCAGATCTTCTACTCCGTGACAGAGCACTTTGCGGAGAAGGAGCAAAAGCCTTTCACCCATGTCGTCGTTGACGAGGCGCAGGATCTCGGCGTCCCGGAATTGCGATTCATGGCGGCCATCGCACCGGCGCGGCCGAATGCGCTATTCTTCGCAGGGGACCTTGGCCAGCGCATTTTCCAACAGCCGTTCTCCTGGCAGACGCTCGGCGTCGACGTTAGGGGGCGTTCGCCAACGCTTAAGGTCAATTACCGCACCTCGCATCAAATCCGGCAGGCCGCCGACAGGCTCTTGCCGAATCTCGTTCGGGATGTGGACGGGCTTGAAGAGGTGCGCAAGGGAACCGTATCTGTGTTTAACGGCCCAGAGCCGGTTATTTCAATCTCGGATGACGAGGCGGCCGAGAAGCAGATTGTGGTCGGGTTCATTCGTAGCTCCATCGCCGAAGGAATTGAGGCACCTGAGGTAGGCATCTTCGTCCGCACCCGAGATGAATTGCCTCGCGTCCGCGCCGTGGCCAAGGCCGCTGGCCAGGAAGTCATGGAACTGTCTGAACGAGGCGACGACCCTGGGTCGCGTATGTCGATCGGGATTATGCATCTCGCAAAGGGCCTGGAGTTCAAGGCCGTCATCGTCATGGCGTGCGATGACGAGGTTCTGCCCTTGCAGTCGCGGGTCGAAGCCGTCGCAGACGAGGTGGACTTGGACCACGTATACGAGACGGAGCGCCAGCTTTTCTACGTTGCGTGCACGCGCGCTCGAGACCGATTGCTCGTCAGCGGTGTCGCGCCAGGGTCAGAGTTCGTCGGCGATCTAGGAAACAGGCGGGGTTGATAGGGCTGCGGCGATGGCAAATGTCATTGGCCCTCGACGGCGAAGTCGGCTTCGAGGAGGAATAGCAAGGGCTCGGGTGCATAAGTGTGGATATTCCAGCACACAATGGCAACATCGAATGCGAAGTCGTTGCCAAATTCCGATTCCAGCCAACGAACGGGGCAGTATCGATAACCCAACTAGTCGTCATCCGAGCGGTCCGCCGGCAACCCAAGTTTCTTGAAAAGCATTCTGTTTCGCCGCAGGGCATCGCCGACGACTTTTTCGTAGGAGATGATCTCGAAATAGAGCTTCAACTGGGAATTCCAACCAAAATACCCGCGACCCTCAGGTATGAGTTGCCCGCCAGCGTCAACTGCCCCACGCTCAACCGCGGCCACGACGTCGCACACGACGTAACAGAAGGCTGGAGCGTCCTTGCTTGTCCCTTCAACAGGCCTGCCATTTCGGTCCTTAAACTTTCCGGCGCGTATATCCCGCACCTGGTCGTAGACTTGCGCGAGGGGACTTCGCTCGAAGCTCCTTCGATCAGGCTTCTTGAATTCGACGATCACAAACGACGTGGTGGGATCTCTGCCCTCGCGGAAAGTGAGAGTGCGGTCGAATACAACAAGCAGGTCTGGCCGCGTCTGCGATTCATTTTCGAGGCGATCGCTGACTCTGAGCTCCTTATCTGACTCCATGAAGTCGTGGTAGGTAAGCCGATCATCCAGAATCCAGAGGTTTTGCTCCTCGAATTCAATTTCATCAGAACCCTTCCGCATCGGATGGATTAGACGGTGCACCACTGCTTCAAGCTGATACCGGCCGGTGTCATCGTCCCGTCGCAGCGCCTGCTCCAGAAGATTCAGCACAATCCTACGATGGATAACGTACTGCGCCAACGCGGTTTGATCGAGGTCTTCGAACTTTTCGAAGAAGCCATCCATTTGCGTTTGGTAAACTCCCATAGTGTCTGAGCCTGGTTCAAACGCCAGGAGCGCTCGG
>JBAVTK010000376.1:0-1529 GCA_049696095.1 Aliidongia sp.
GTAGTATGGCTGCACCCATCTTGGTCCCTCGGATATGCACATTAGCTTGAGCGATGGTAAGGGAGGAAACAAGGTATGTACCGGCGGGCAGGAAGACTTCTTTTACCGGGGTTCCACTAGATGAGGCGGCATTTATCGCGGCTTGTATAGCAGCGGTGCTGTCATTAGCCCCCGTTGGATCAGCGCCGAAGGTAGCATCGGTCACATCAAAAAAGGGCTTATTCTTAATCCCAAACCTAAAGTCCACTTGGGTAGTTGCAGCTACACATATAAGGGTTATTAGTATAGCCGTTAACTTGATCCACGCGCTTCGCATCGGCGATTGTGTCATTATATTTGGTAACAAACCCGTAGAGTATCCGCCACCTCATTATCTGGCGCAATAGGTTGAGGCGCAACAGATAGAGCCATTGTCTGGCCATTTAAGGTAAAGTCAATGCCCTGTGTAAGTACTACACCATTCTTCATTAGCATAACCGACGAAGTAGGATTTGGCGTGAAAGCGAGGGTAAATATCTGTTGAGTCCCATTGATAATTCCTCCAGGTGTTTCGTTGTTAATCCAATTCACAGCGTTGTATTGCCCTCCATGAAAAAGCCAGCGGTATGGTTCGAGCACATTCTCTTTATCCGCACGGGCTATGGCTTTTATCTCTAGCTTCGCTTGGTCAAATAGACTTAACCTATCAGGCCCTTGTGGAGCCATCGCTCTAGCGGTCCATGTAGCAGATTTGGTAAACTCTCTGCATTGCTTCATAAGGTCCGCCGTAGCTAAGAATTCCAGAATCTGCGCCCCGACGGAATGTGGCAGGGCAGGGATATGCGCGGGAGTTATAGTAGGGGCACTTGCCTTATATGTCATATACAAAACCCCAGCGGCAGGATTTAGGAATGGCCAGATCAGTAGCCTACGCATGTCTATGATATTCATCCACTTAGGTTGACCTAGGGCTAGATAGGTTTGATAATCTAGTTTCATCTGTTTATAACCCATACACTCAAGCCACAGATTGGTACTTGGATTAAAGATACCAGTCACATACATATAGTCCGCAACTTGCGCCCCGATATTGTAATATGGCCCACTTTGTTGTGGGATGAAGGTACTATGTTCGATAGGTTGTAGGACTGCTATAAGTGCATTATACTGGTCCTGTATAGCATTATTCACATCGCTGGGAGTAAACCAGGTTTGTTTAGCATCAAATAGATTATTAGATACTTCAGCAGCAATATCTGCTATAGTATGTGGAGTATCATACGGAAACATTTACTTTGGTCCCAGCATTTGGGCCGTAACCCACTTCCATTGTTTGTGCATACGTAGGTGGTGCATCCCCTTTCTCAGCGACTACTACAGTATTGAACGGCTCTTGCGCCTCGGGTCCGTGGTTCCGTACCATAAAGCCACAACTTTTAAGAACCCCTAAGAAGAACTTCGTATCCATAAGGGCTTTATGAAAATCCCATTCACTGGTACCGCGCCCGTATACTGTCGCGGCCCAAAATTCACGATCGCCATATTTATTG
>JBAVTK010000377.1:0-18798 GCA_049696095.1 Aliidongia sp.
TTCGAGCGCCGACTGTGCCGTGCCGAGGCTGGCCCAGAACGCCGGCAAGGTCGCCACGCCCAAGATGGCGATGCTGGCCGCCGTCAGGGTTGCAGCACTCAGCGCCGCCGCGAGAATGACCCGCCACGCGCCCACGGCAAGCAGCGCCACGGGAAACAGCACAGCAAGATGCGGCTTGATGACCAGCGAGCCGATCAAGAGTCCGGCCACGACCGGCCAGCGTCCAAGGCAAAGCAATGCCCAACCGGCCAGCGCCGCCGTCAAAAAGCCATTCTGGCCCTGGGTGAAGTTCATCAACAGGCCGGGAAAGCCCGCAACGCACCACATCGCGGTCTTGCCGCGGACGATGCGGCGCAAGGCGATGAGGTAGCCCGCCAACGTCGTCGCCATGAAGGTCAGATATGACACGACATAGGGCAGCAAGGCGACCGGCAGAATCAGCAAATAAAAGGGCGGCGGATAGAACCAGCGATACTCGCTGCGCACCGCGGGCACGGCGATTCTGATCGCCGGTCGGAGCAGCAGCGGATCATAGGCATCGACCGCATGACCGCTCAAGCCGAGATGAGAGACGCCCCAGAGCGTGATGAAATCGAAGCCGAGCGGCCGACCCTGCCAATCCACCATGTTCTCGGACAGGACAACCCACCCGATCGAGGCAAGAACCACGGCCACAAACAGGGTGCAGGAATAGACAACAATCCGCCGTTCGGTCAGCCAGTGCGGATCGGGGCCGTCATCCGGCATGATCGGATTGGGAACCGGGGCACGCGTTTTGTTCCCCGGTTCCATCGCTTCTAGCCCCGCGTCAACGGCTTGAACTTGAAGCGGTGCGGCTGATCGGCCTCGACACCCAGGCGGCGCTTCCGGTCGGCCTCGTACATCTGGTAATTGCCCTCGAACCAGACGATCTTGGCATCGCCCTCAAAGGCCAGAATGTGGGTCGCCAGACGGTCGAGGAACCAGCGATCATGGGTGATGACCACGGCGCAGCCGGGATATTCCTCAAGCGCGTCTTCGAGTGCCCGCAGCGTATCGACATCGAGATCGTTGGTCGGTTCGTCGAGCAGCAAGACATTGGCGCCGGCCTTCAGCATGCGCGCGATATGGACGCGGTTGCGCTCGCCGCCTGATAGCTGGCCAACCTTCTTCTGCTGATCGCCGCCCTTGAAATTGAACAGTGCGACATAGGACCGGCTGTTCATCTTGCGCCGGCCGAGATCGATTTCGTCGAGCCCGTCGGAAACCACCTCCCAGACATTTTTGTCGGCGGGCAGCGCGTCGCGCGACTGATCGACATATCCCAATTTGACCGTGTCACCGACCCGGAAATCGCCCGAGTCCGGCTTGTCCTGACCGGTGATCATGCGGAAGAGCGTGGTCTTGCCGGCGCCGTTCGGTCCGATCACGCCGACGATGCCGCCGGGCGGCAGGCGGAAGCTCAGATCTTCCATCAGCATCTTGTCGCCGAAGCTCTTATTGACGTTGACGGCTTCGATGACGAGATCGCCCAGACGCGGCCCGGGCGGCAGCACGATCTGTGCGGTATCGGGCGCCTTCTCCTTGGAATTCGCCACCAATTCCTCATACGCCTGGACACGCGCCTTGGATTTGGCCTGACGTGCCCGCGGGCTGGCGCGCACCCATTCGAGTTCCTTGGCGATCGTGCGCTGGCGTGCCACCTCGGTCTTGTTCTCCAGCTCCAGCCGCTTTTGCTTCTCGGTCAGCCATGAGGTGTAGTTGCCCTCATGCGGGAATGTGCGGCCGCGATCGACCTCGAGAATCCAGCTGGCAACGTCATCAAGGAAATAGCGGTCATGGGTTACGGTCACGACCGTCCCCTCGTAATCCTTCAAATAGCGCTGGAGCCAGGCGACCGACGAGGCGTCGAGATGGTTGGTCGGCTCGTCAAGCAGCAGCAGATCGGGCCGTTGCAGCAGCAGTTGGCACAGCGCCACACGGCGCTTTTCGCCACCCGACAGGTTGGTCACCGGACTGTCGCCGGGCGGGCAATTGAGCGCATCCATCGCGATTTCGATCGTGCGATCCAGTTCCCAGCCATTGGCCGCGTCGATCTTTTCCTGCAACTCGCCCTGGACCGTGATCAGGTCGTTCATCTCGTCGTCGCTCAGATCCTCGGCGAAGCGCGCGCTGACCGCCTCGAACTGGTCGAGCAGGTCTTTCACATGTTTCAGCCCGAGCGTCACATTGCCCTGCACGTCGAGCGTCGGATCAAGCTGCGGCTCCTGCGCCAGATAGCCGATCGAGGCGCCCTCGGCCGCCCAGGCCTCGCCGTTGAATTCCTTGTCGACGCCAGCCATCAGCTTCAGCAGAGTCGATTTCCCGGCGCCGTTCGGGCCGAGCACGCCGATCTTGACGCCCGGCAGGAAACTCAGCCAGACATCCTTCAGAATCTCGCGACCGCCGGGGTAGGACTTGTTCAGACCCTTCATCACATAGATGTACTGATAACTGGCCATCTTACTGAATTTCCTGGATTATTTTGGCTTCGACCGATCTGCCCGCACCGGGCGGCCGTCAAGTAGCGCCCATAGATAATCGAGCCACCGGACAAGTCCACAAAAAAAGCCGTCCGGAGCGCGGTCGGAAAGTGGATGGCATCACCGTTTCGGACCGTCGCACCAATGCCGTATTGTCCGATAGCGGGAATTAATTAAGCGCCCTCCCGATCGATGCGGGTCAGAGGCGCACCATGAGAGCTTTTCCGGCTAACCTGCGTGGGGCAAAGTACCCGTCGCATTCCACCACGAAAGGCGCCGTGCCACCATGCTGCCCGTCGATCCGGTGCTTCGGCATCTTGAGCAGGACTTCGAACCCGCCGTCGAGCGCTATCTGGCGCTGCTGCGCATCCCGTCGGTCTCGACCGATCCGGCCTATCGGGCGGAGACGCGCCGCGCCGGCCAGTCGCTGACCGACGAGTTGGCGACGCTGGGCTTCGACGCGCGCCTGCACGACACGCCGGGCCACCCGATCGTCGTCGCCCATCACCCCGGACCCGGCGGCGACGCGCCGCATCTCCTCTATTACGGCCATTACGACGTGCAGCCGGCCGATCCGCTCGAACTGTGGGACAGCCCGCCCTTCGAGCCGGCGATCGTCGAGGGTCCGCATGGCCGCCGCGTCGTGGCGCGCGGTGCGGTCGATGACAAGGGGCAGGTCCGCACCTTCATCGAGGCGTTCCGCGGCTGGCACGCCGTCCACGGCACCTTGCCGGCGCGGATCACCGTGATGCTGGAAGGCGAGGAGGAAAGCGGCAGCCCGTCGCTGCCGCCTTTCCTCGCGGCCCATCGCAAGGAACTGGCGGCCGATATCGCGATCGTGACCGATACCAATTCCTGGGACATCGACACCCCGGCCATCACCTATGCGCTGCGCGGCATGGCCTATGCCGAGGTGACGCTGCACGGCCCGTCACGCGATCTGCATTCCGGCATGTATGGCGGTGCCGTGATCAACCCGATCAACGCGCTGGCCCGCGTGCTCGGCCAGTTGCACGACCAGCATGGCCGCGTCCAGATCCCCGGCTTCTATGACGATGTCGTCGAAATCGGCGCGGCCGAGGCCGAGGCGTGGCGCAAGCTGAATTTCGACGAAAAGGGTTTCCTCGGCGAAATCGGCCTGCACACCAGCGTCGGCGAGGCCGGGCGCACCGTGCTGGAGCGGCTGTGGGCGCGGCCGACCTGCGATCTGAACGGCATCTGGGGCGGCTATACCGGCGAAGGCGCCAAGACCGTGATCGCGGCCCACGCCTCGGCCAAGCTGAGCTGCCGGCTGGTCACGGCGCAAGACCCCGCGCGCATCATGGAAGGGCTGAAAAGCTTCCTCGACGCCCGCACCCCGCCGGATTGCCGCTGGGAGGTGAAGGATTTCGGCATGGCGCCGGGCGTGCAGATCGACACCGCCAACCCCTTCATGCGCGCGGCCCAGGCCGGCCTCAAGGATATCTATCGACGGGACCCCGTGCTGACCGGCTGCGGCGGCTCGATCCCGGTGGTAGGCTGGATGAAGCAATATCTCGGGCTGGATTCGATCCTGGTCGGGTTCGGGCTCGATGATGACCGCATCCACAGCCCGAACGAAAAATTCGAACTGAAATGCCTGCGCAACGGCATATTGAGCCACGCGACGATCCTGGCGCAATTGGCGCAGGCGAAGCGGTGAGGGTATCGATTGCCCCGATCAGGCTGGGTGCGGCCTGATCGGGGTTGGTTCGTGCGGCCTCGACGCGGATCGCGAAGTTGAGCCTATCGCGTTCGGCCTCGGCGTCTATCGGATCTGGGAATCGACTAGGGTATTGGGTGCCGAGCCCAAACCGTGTCCCGAAATCCATCCAACGCGATACGATCACACCAAATCATATCTACTAGACGGCATGCGGATAACGGGCGTCTCCCGGAAAGCTACCCTTAATAGGTAGGGCGCCCACGGTTTGTATCACGTTCTCAGGGGTTTCTAACTCCCAGTCTTGCCATCCAGGAATGAAACAGTTTCCAGCGATGGTAAACTCTCCATTAGTATCTTTATGTACGTGCGCCACGACACATAACCGAAATCCACCGAAGACATAATAGGTATAGGCTTGTTTCGTGTTCTGATCTTGGGCAGAAATATTCACATAGACGGACAATTCATATTTGGCATTTTCGACTGCCGTCTGTGCATCGACATTGGTGAAACCGCTGGGTACTCCCCACAGGCATTTATTCATGTCCCAAGGCATATCTCATCTCCTCATTTATTTTAGAGTTACGGTGACGGTGCATTTATTTGTTGCGGTTGACCGACTACGACCCTTGAGGTCTTAAGTAAATTTGCCGTCACCGTAACTCCCGATTGATGAACGTTTAGCGTACAGTCACGGCAAGCCGTTGCGCGCTCTGTACCAACACTCCATTATATAAGCAGAGTGTATTAGGCTGGACTTGACGCCCAAGTTCCGTCGGAATTGTATACGACATCGAAAGTCGTGAAGCCATTCGTCGCATCACAAAGTGCTGCGCCGATTGACGACGATGTAAAGTTCATGACCACGCCGGGCTGATAGCCACCGGTCTGTACATAAAACTTGAGCACCGGTTGGCAGTCGATATTTGTCGTCGGACAGGCGCTCGTGAAGCTCGACAAAGTGATTCCACCGCTCGGTGTCGTAACCGCGGAACCGACGCTGTATCGGCCGACGTTCGCGTCGAAGGTCGGCACGACGATTCTGAACGCACCAGGCTGAACGCCTTCGGTTGACGTCGGCTGGCTGAGACCCAAGGATGGCGCCACCGTCATGTTTGTCGTATTGGCGATGACGGTGGTTGGCGTCGCTGCCGTGGGATTGGGAGTTAGATCGATGGGTTGGATGGCCGAGAGCTGGCCACAGGGCTGACCCACGACCGGAACGCAAGCCTGTGACTGCGCCCCGGCACAATATTGGAGTAGCAATTGAAACGTCAATCTTGCCCCAGATTCCGCGTTGGGTAACAGTGTGTTCGAATAGAGACTATTCGAGTAGACCTTAGCACCGCCGGTGTATATTGCCGGCTGCTGAAAGAAGAAGAATTTCTGTGCAAACGGGTTGTTGTTTTTCACATTGATGGTGATCAGCGTTGCCATAATTGACTCCATTTAGCCGATTTTTTGATAATTGGAAACCTCATCGAGTAAAGCTGCCTAAATTATCTTTGACTCGATCGAGATCACGTTGAAATTATAGTAGCACTATTACGGTGATAGTGCATTTAACCTGAAATCGGCGCCTCGTACCGAACCCCCAAGCGTCATATTTACCGATTTTAGTAAGTCCATTTTACCTTTCCTTGCATTTGGTGGAGGAATTCTCATCACTTACCATTTTTTGAAATGGGAGTAATGACCTGCCCCGGTTATGTCAACCATGACGTTGGCTGACATGAGGAGAATAGGGCAAACGCCCGATCCGCGTTTGTCCGTATATCTCATAACAGTTGATGGATTGTATCAGATTCAAAACACGCCCTCTTTAAGGGTGACAGCATCGACTCCAGAATATACGATTTTAATACGCGAGACTAAATCTAATTAAAATCGATGGAGTGCCATTAAAATGCTGATGAAGTGCTGTATTTTTTTAATACAATTTCGGTTTAATTTTTTAAAGTCGAATAATAATTTCACTTATGCTGAGATAAAGGTTATCTGAGTTGACCACTCCCACGCAAAATGAGATTCGTTTCTCGACAGATACGACACCAAAATCCGAACGGTTCGCCCGATGGCGCATACTTTTGCGGCCGTTGTTTGCGGCCGACGTGCCGGAAAAGGCGATTGACCGCTTTTACGCCAGCCTTCGCATCGCACGTTTCGATTGTTGCCTCGTGGGGCGGCTGTCCGGTGTCCGGCAGCGGCTCGCCCGGACAACCGGGCTACCCGCCGCAAGCGGACTGAAGCAGATCTTGGTTCTTGCCTGTTCGCTCGGAACCGCAACCATCGAGGCCGAGGGCCGCGTCACCCATCTTGCGGCCGGTGATATCGCCATCCTGGATTTGGCGCGCGCCGCCACCTGCGAATGGAGTGAGTTTCGGTGCATGGTCTTGCTGCTGCCACGCGATCGAGTCGCCGAGATCTTGGCCGCCGGCTCCGTCCATGGCTTGGTGATGCCCGCGCGGTCTGTCCTCGCCATGGCGATGCGCGTCCTGCTCGCCTTCATGACCCGCATGGCCAACCTTCTCGCCCCGGCCGATGCCGAGGATCTGCTGAGCGTTGCCCTCCTGTTGCTCAAACGAGGATTGCGGGTATCGCGCGAGTCGGCGGTGGCTTCGCGCATGCCGCCCGGTGCCGCGTCGCGTCTTGCCGTGCAGGATTATATCGAGGCGCATCTCACCGATGAGCACCTGTCGCCGAAGCGCTTGGCCAAAATCTTCCGCATGTCGCGCGCGACACTTTACCGGTTGTTCAAGGCGGATGATGGTGGGGTGGCCGCGCTGATCCGGGCTCGGCGGCTGGATCGCTGCTTTCAAGAATTGGCGCGCGGTAGCCCTCGCACCCGCGTCGGCGATATCGCCTTTAGCTATGGCTTCGGCAGCGAGGCGCTTTTCAGCCGGATCTTTCGCCAAAGATTCGGCATTTCTCCGCGCGAAGCCCGCGGCACCCTGCCGGCCTCGGACGCGAGGGACGCGCCGGAAGCCGAAGACGATGCGCGGCGCTTGCATCGATGGCTGGATGACCTCAACGGACCGATTGTCACCCGGCACCGGGTCTTGTCACCGCTCGAAGCGTAAGCTCGTCGATTCCGGCGAAACCGGCCCTGTCCGGGCATGATGGGCAGCAGCGTTGCCCCTACCCTTTTCCCTTTCGCGACAATCCCTACCGCAATCCGGCAAACTTGCGGATAATGCGTTTTTGCATTATCGTGTGATCTTCTCGATGAGGATCACAGGCCATGACGATTTTGACCGTTACCGCTCGGGGGCAGGTCACGTTTCGCAAGGATGTGCTCCAGCATCTCGGTATCCGGCCGGGGGAGAAGATCGAGTTGGACAAGCTGCCGGGCGGCCAGGTGACGCTCAAGGCGTCGCGGCCCGCCGGGACGATCGACGGCTTCATCGGCTTGCTCGCCGGCAAGACCGGGAAAATCGCCACCCTCGATGAGATTGCCGAGGCGGCGGCAGCCGGTTGGGCCGGGCAGGAATGAAAGTCACCGTCGATACGAATATTCTGGTCCGCGCATTGGTCCGCGACAACGAAACACAGGCACGCGCCGCCATCACGCTGCTCAAAGACGCCGAACGCATCGCCGTTTCCCTGCCTTGCCTGTGTGAATTCGTCTGGGTGCTGCGGCGGGTTTACGGCTTCGGGTCGCCCGATATTTCGGCGGCCCTTGAGGCCCTGTTGAATGCCGGTAATGTCGCCGTCAATCGCCCGGCCGTGGAGGCCGGATTGGCAATCCTCAAGGCTGGTGGCGACTTCGCCGATGGCCTGATCGCCTATGAGGGGAGTTGGCTCGGCGGCGACATTTTCGTTTCCTTCGATAAAAAGGCGGTGTCCTTGATCGCCAAGCAGGGGCAACAGGCCCGATTATTGGCTTGAGGAGCAGCAGCACCCGCCACTGACAGCGTGGTACCCGATCGGGTTCCGGAGCGTTTGGCCGAAATCTTCCGCATGTCGCGCGCCACGCTGTACCGGTTGTTCGAGGCGGATGACGGGGTGGCCGCGCTGATCCGGGCTCGGCGGCCATCGCGGTCGCGTCGTCGGGATCGGCGAGATCGCCTTTACCTATGGCTTCGGCAGCGAGGCGCATTTCAGCCGGGTCTTTCGCCGACGATTCGGCATTTCGCCGCGCGAAGCCCGCGGCACCCTGCCGGCCTCGGACGCGAGGGACGCGCCGGAAGTTGAAGACGATGTGCGGCGCTTGCATCGATTGCTGGATGACCTCAATGGACCGATTGTCACCCGGCACCGGGTTTTGTCACCGCTCGAAGCGTAAGCCCGTCGATTTCGGCGAAACTGGGCCGTCCCGGCCGGCCCGGAGACTCTGGGGGCCTTGGACCACAATACATAATCGCCGAGCGGCATGCGGGCCCGCTGCCGGGCGAGGCCAACACCCGCGCACGCGCGATCACCTGGATGTTTGCCACGGTCAATACAATGGAGCCGTCGATCCCTGAATACGCAAACGCCAGGCTGCTGGAGCGCGACAAGCCGTGGTATGAAGACCGCCTGCCGCTCGTCGCGGCGCGCGTCCGCTCCCGGCTGAACCAGCTTTCCCGTCGCCTGGGCGATGCCGATTGGCTCGATGCCGCATTCAGCGCGGGTGACCTAACGCAGGGCGCATGAATCTCGCTGATTTCGACGCTGTTCCGACTTCGGTCGGCGGCCGTCGCCTCGGCCAGTCACACTCGCCAGACGAGAGCTAATTTCTCCCAATTTGATGGGTGGAAATGAAGCGCCTTCGAACGCGCAAGAGCCCGTTGAACGCCCGGAACTTATTCCAACCGCTCTCGTTTGTACGCACGATACCTCATGGAAGAATGCAAGATGCGATAAAGATCCATTCTGTAATCGCAAAGGTATTCATCGGCCCTAATTCAAAATGAATTCAGTTCCGCTGTGTGGTGAATTTTGACGGATCAATTCGTAATTGATCCGATGGGCCTTGTCCGAACCTAAACATAAAGTTTAAGTAAATATTTATGCGCCTTCTTTCCAACTTGGAGTTACGCCATGGCTTCAACCGCCGCTGTCCGGGCTATCGACAAACTTGAGAGGGGCACCCCTAACAGCACGTCCGCACGCGTTTCGTCCGTGGCACAAACCATCAGCCGCCATCGTCTTTCGCCGGAAATGCTGCGCCTGACACTCGACACACTTCGTCTTGTCGATTGTACGGTGCTGATTTTGACGATTTTTTTCTTTTACACCGTCTCGATCTCGAACTTGCCATCCGATGCCTGGGGTTCACATCTTTTCAATGTGCTGCCCGGCGCCATCGCAGCACCGCTCTTGTTTCAGGCGTTCGGACTCTATCGCCTCAAGACTCTGCGATCGACCGGCCAGATGCTGATCGCAACCGGTCAAGCCTATGGAACGATCGGCTTATTTGTATTTGTGTCCAGCATCGTGACGAGGACGCTCGACTATTCAACGCTCCTATCGGGCGGTTTGTGGTTGGGTGGCAGCTTTTTGATGTTCCTGGTCACGCGCCTTCCGGTCAGTTGGACGATCGCGGCCTTGACGCGTCGGGGGGCGATCCGCGATACGGTCGCGATCATCGGTGGTGGCCCCTTGACCGACCGGCTGGTCGCTCATCTCTCGACGCTCCATTTATGGCAGAAGGGCAGCTGCCCGATCGAAGTCGTCGGGATATTCGATGATCGCCATAATCGCTTGCCGGCGGAATGTCTGACGACCACGGGCACGATCGATGATCTGCTGGCACTCGGCCGGGATGGTGGGGTCGATCGGGTTCTCGTGGCATTGCCCTGGTCGGCCGAACAACGCCTTCTGAAAATTCGCGACAAGCTTCAGGCGCTGGCCGTCGATGTGCTCCTTTGCCCGGACGGCATGCCGTTCCCCGCGACGTCGCTGCAGTGCGCGCAACTGAGCGAACTGCCCTTCTATGCTTTGGCCGAACGGCCGCTGCGGCACTGGGGGCTGATCGTCAAGCGCGGCGAAGACATTCTCTTGGGCTCGCTCGCCTTGCTGCTGCTGGGTCCGCTGATGTGCTTCATCGCGCTGGCCGTCCGGCTCGACAGTCCCGGCCCGGCGCTGTTTCGCCAGCGTCGCCATGGCTTCAACAATCGCGAGATCGAGGTCTATAAATTCCGCAGCATGCGGGCCGATATGGCCGACGCCACCGGCGGGGTCCAAACCCGGCGCGGCGACGCCCGGATCACGCGGTTGGGCAGCCTCTTGCGGCGGACCAGCCTTGATGAATTGCCGCAATTGCTGAATGTCTTGAAGGGCGACATGTCACTGGTCGGCCCGCGCCCGCACCCGGTCGGCATGCGTACCCAAGATCGGCTGTGCCATGAAATCGTCGAAACCTATGTCCATCGGCACCGCGTCAAGCCGGGGATCACCGGCTGGGCCCAGGTGAACGGCTATCGCGGTGCGACAAATGACGCCCACCATCTGGTGAAGCGGGTCGAGTTTGATTTGTTCTACATCCAGAACTGGTCGCTGTTCTTTGACCTCAAGATCATGCTCAAGACGATCACGAGCATTCTAACGACGGAAAACGCCTTCTGAGCCGGCAAAGCACGTCAGCACAGCCGACCTGATCGGACCTGGTTCTCTCGCTGCCACGCCGCGCTCGGCACACGGTTTCCGGGCGCGGTGAAGCTGCCGTCCCGGGCGGCTTCACGGCAACGCCGGCATCCGTTCGCCGATGAAGTGCGGGACTGAACGCGCGACAATCCCTCGATCTACTTCCCGTGACGCATGAGTCGTGGCACTGTACGGCCTGCTCGGCCGGCATCTTGGTCCGGAACGATATCCGCTGCCATCGAGGTGAACGTCAATTGACCGTCCTGATCCGCCCACTGGGCCTCCTCACCTTGCTGCTCGTCCTGCTCGTCGCGCGCCCGGCCGTGGCCGACGATACGAGTCTGATGCGATTTCCGACATTGCATGGCGATAAGATCGTCTTCGAGTCGCACGGTACGCTGTGGTCGGTCGATCGAACGGGCGGTACCGCGGTCCGGCTGACCGCCGAACCCGGATTCGAACTGATGCCGCGCTTTTCGCCCGATGGCAAATGGATCGCCTTTACCGGGCAATATGCCGGCAATCGCGATGTCTATGTCATCCCGGCAGTGGGCGGCGAAGCGCGCCGGCTGACCTTTCATTCCGATGTCGCACCCGATGCGCCGCTGCGCTGGGGTCCAGACAATATGGTCGTGACCTGGACCCCCGATTCAAAATCGATCGTCTTTCTGTCGCGGCGCGAGGCGTGGAATAGCTGGTATGGCCGATTGTTCGCCGTACCGGTCGAAGGCGGCCCGGCCGAGGCGCTGCCGCTCGATCGCGGCGGGCTATTGAGCTACAGCCCGGACGGCAAGCAGATCGCCTATAACCGGATCTTCCGCAATTTCCGTACCTGGAAGCGCTATGAGGGCGGGCTGGCGCAGAATATCGACATCTATGATTTTTCGACCAAGACTCTGACCCCGGTCACCGACTGGCCCGGCACCGAAACCGCACCGATGTGGTCCGGCAAGACGATCTACTTCCTGGCCGACCATGATGCGGCCAAGCGCGAAAATATTTGGGCCTACGACACCGGCACCAAGGAATTCCGCCAGATCACGCACTTCACCGATTACGACGCGGATTTCCCGTCGCTCGGCGATAACGGCATCACCTTTCAGCAGGGCGGCAATCTCTATGTGCTCGACCTGCCGAGCGAGCAATTGCACAAGCTTGATGTCCGGGTGCCGGATGACGGCATCCATACCCGGCCGCGCTCGATCGATGCCAAGGATTTCATCCGCAACCCGGATGCCGCGGGCCAGATCGATTTCGCGCTGTCGCCGAACGGCAAGCGCGTGCTGCTCGACGCGCGTGGCGAGATTTTCAGCCTGCCGGTCGAACACGGCAATACGCGCAACCTGACCGAAACCTCCAATGCCGACGAGGATCATCCTGCCTGGTCGCCCGATGGCCAGACCTTGGCATATACCACCGACGTCACCGGCGAGCAGCAGATCGCCGTCCGGCCGGCCCAAGGCGGCGCGGAAAAAATCCTGACCCATTTCACTGACGGCTATTACTATCAGCCGATCTGGTCACCGGGTGGCGACAGGCTGGCCTTTTCCGATGGCGCGCACCGGCTCTGGCTGGTCGATCTGGTTGGCGGCGAACCAAAACAAATTGCCCAGGACAATTTCAGCGAGATCCATGATTACAGCTGGTCGCCGGATGGGCGCTGGCTGGCCTATAGCCTGACCGATCCCAACCATATCAGCTCGATCTGGCTCTACGGCCTCGATGCCGGCAAGGCGACGCGGGTCAGTGCGTCACGCGACAATGATTCATCGCCGCACTTCGATCCCGACGGCAAGTATCTCTATTTCCTGTCGTCACGTCACGAAAACACCGCCGCCCATGATCGCGAACAGAATATCGCGACGATCAAGAGCGCCGGCATCTATGTCGCGACGCTCACGGCCGATGCGGCATCGCCGCTGGCACCGCGCTCCGATGAAGGGGCGGTCGAAACACCAAAGCCGGGTGCCGACGCCAAACCGGCCGACAAGGAAGGTTGGAAGCCCGGTGCCATCGCGCCGATCAAGATCGATCTCGCCGGCCTGGCCGACCGCGCCGTGCCCTTGCCGGTCCCAGCCGCGGAAATCCACGGTCTTGAGGTCCGCAAGGACAAGGTATTTTACCTGACCGAACCGCCGCAATTGATCGGCGGCCGGCTGCCCGGCGAAAAGGCGGCATTCCGGCTGTTCGACATGAAGGAACGGAAAGATTCCCTGGTGGTCGAAGATCTCGATCATTTCAGCCTGTCGGCCGATGGCGAAAAGCTGCTTTACGTCAAGGACAAGGATTGGTCGGTGATCGATGCCGTGGCATCGGCCGATGGCAGCAAGCCGAAGAGCGACGTGAAAAAGCTCAATCTCGATCACATGCATATCATCGTCGATCCACGCCAGGAATGGCGCGAGATGTTCCTGTCGGCGTGGCGGCTGGAACGCGACATGTTCTATAACCCGGAAATGAACGGCGTCGATTGGGCCGGCGTCAAAGCGGCTTATGAAAAGCTGCTGCCGCTCGCTGGTTCGCGTGAGGATCTGAATTACCTGATCGGCGAGATGCTGGGCGAACTCAATAATTCGCACACCTATGTCGGCGATGGCGATCAGGATAATCCGACGCCCAAAACACCGACCGGACTGCTCGGCGCCGATCTGGCCTTCGACAAAAAATCCGGCCATTATGTCTTCGCCAAAATCTATCGCGGCGACAATACCCGCGAGGATTACCGCGCGCCGCTGAGCCAGCCCGGCAACGCCGTCAAGGAAGGCGATTATCTGCTGGCGGTGGATGGCCACATGCTTCAGCCCAATGTCGATCCCTACAGCCTGCTGGTCGGCAAGACCGAGGGAACGGTACGGCTGACCGTGGCCGAGGCGCCGTCGGGCAAACCGCGCGACATCGAGGTCGAGCCAGTGAAAAAGGAATTGTCGCTGCGCGAGCTGGACTGGATCGACCATAACCGCACCGCGGTGGACAAGCTGTCGGGCGGCCGGGTCGCCTATATCTATATGTCCGACATGGGCCCGCTCGGCATGCAGCAATTCGTCCGGCAATTCTACAATCAGATCGACAAACAGGGGCTGATCGTCGATGACCGGTTCAATGGCGGCGGCTTCATCGACGAAATCGTGCTCGAACGGCTGCGCCGGGTATTGGTCGGCATGTCGACGAACCGTGAGCGCATCACACAAACGATTCCAGACACCTTGATCAACGGCCCAAAAGTCACCCTGATCAACCATTACTCGGCATCGGACGGCGATATTTTCCCGTTCTATTTCCGCAAATTCGGCCTCGGCCCGCTGATCGGCACGCGGACCTGGGGCGGCGTTCGCGGCATTCGCGGCGAATGGGCCCTGCTCGATGGCGGCTACATCACCGTGCCCGAAGACAGCCTCTATGGGCTCGATTCGCAGTGGGTGATGGAGAATGAAGGCGTCAAGCCCGACATTGAAGTCGAGGATCTGCCGAGCGACCTGCTCGCCGGCCGCGATGTCCAGTTGGAGACGGCGGTGACCTATGTGCTTGATCAACTGAAAAGCCGACCGGCCGGCACACCACCCCTGCCCGTCCCGCCCGATCTGATACCGGCCTATCCGCCACCCGGACACGAGTGAGCGGAACCGGCATCGGACGCAAAACCCAGGTGATGCCCGTGCGCGGCACCTGGGTGCTGCGGCATTCGCTTCGCAGCGCCATGATGGCCAATCTCGCACCGTCAAGAGCCGGTCGGCGATCACCAGCCGCCTGATCGAAGCCCTGCCATCGGAGCGCCACGATGGACAGCGCCGCCGTGGCTGCGCTACACCGCGCGCGAGCCTTTTTCCCTTCCCTCGAACACGCAGGACCGATGATGCGGCTATTGTCTTGCCTTCTGATCTCGCTGACGCTGGCGGCGGTTCCGGCCGCGGCGTGGGCGCACGCCATTCTGATCGATTCGACACCGGCGGCGAATGCCACGGTCGCCGGTCAGCCGGTCGATTTCACGCTGCGCTACAATACTCGGATCGATCACAAGCGCTCGCGCCTGACGCTTACGCTGCCCGACCGAACCACCAAGGTGCTGCCGATCGCCGAGTCCTCGCCCGACGATGAGCTGGTCACCGCCGCGGCACTGCCACCCGGCGCCTATTCCCTGCGCTGGCAGGTGCTGGCGACTGACGGCCACATCACCCGCGGCGACGTGCCCTTTACCGTCGGCAATTAGGCAGTTCCATGGCGCTTCTGCTCGATCTTTTCGCCTATCTGTCGGTCATCGTCCATGGGTTGACCATCGTTGCGCAATCGATGGCTTTGGGCGGCGTGCTGTTTCTAGTGTTTCTGGCGCGGCCGTTCGAAGCGGAATTGGGCGATGCCGGCATTGTGATCCGGCGGCGGACCCGGCAGATCGCCTTCTGGAGCATGCTCGCCCTGATTCTGGCCGAGGGTGCCACGCTGGCGCTGCAAGGCTCGGTGCTGGCCGGCACGGTCGATCTCGATCTGCTCGGCGTGCTCGGCGCCGAATTCGCCCTCTATAGCCTGGTCAAGATCGCGGGCGCCATTCTGCTGGCGCTGCTGCTCGCCGGGCGGGACGATCGGACGCCGGCCGCTTTGCTGCTGGGCGGGTTGGTCATCGTGCTGGCCGCCGCGACTGGCACGACCCATGCCGCGGCACGGCTCGAAGATCGCGTGCCGCTGATGATCGTCGAAGCGCTGCATCAACTGGGCGCGGCGATCTGGATCGGCGGCATCCCGAGTTTCATCATGGCGCTGGCCCGCTGCCATGATGGCCTCGCCTGGCGCCGCGTCGGCAAGCGCTTCTCCCAGATGTCGATGGTCGGGGTTGCCTGCATCCTCGTCTCGGGCGTCACCATGGGGCTGCTCTATGTCGGCGCCTGGGACGGTCTTTACGGTACGGCCTATGGTGTCATGGTCGGCGCCAAGATCACGATGTTCCTGGCGCTGCTGGCGCTGGGCGGGATGAATTACCTGCTGGTCGAGCGGCTGCGCGTCGATCCGGCGACACCGGTTACGCGGCTGAAGCGCTTTGCCGAGATCGAGATCGGCATCGGCTTCACCCTGTTCTTCGCCGCCGCCTCGCTAACCTCGTCGCCGCCGGCGATCGACCTCACCAAGGACCGGGTCAGTTGGGCCGAGATCGTCGAGCGCAATGCGCCGGTCTGGCCGCGCCTCGCCTCACCCGACCGAGCCGATCTGGCCATTCCGGCGCTGCAAAGCCAACTTGATGCCGAGGCCGCGGCGCACGCCACGGCGCCGCTTCCGGCCTTCGTCGAGGGTGCTGGCTATCTGCCGCCGCGCAATGCCTTCGATATCGCCTGGTCGGAATATAACCACCATTGGGCCGGGCTGTTCGTGCTGGCGATCGGGCTTCTGGCCTTGCTCAATCAGGCGGGCATCCGCTGGGCGCGACATTGGCCGCTGGTGTTTCTGGGCTTGGCCGCCTTCCTGTTCGTCCGATCCGATCCGGAGGTCTGGCCACTCGGCGATATCGGCTTCTTCGTCAGCCTCTATGATGTCGAGGTGGTGCAGCATCGTTTCTTCGTGGTGCTGGTCGTGATCTTTGCGCTGTTCGAATGGCGGGTCCGCGCCGGCGGACTCGGCCACACGCGGGCGACTCTGGTCTTTCCGCTGGTCTGCGCGATCGGCGGCGCGGCGCTTTTGACCCATCAGCACGCGATCGCCAACGTCAAAGACCAGTTGCTGATCGAATTGACCCACACACCGCTGGCGCTCGCCGCCATCGCGGCCGGCTGGGCGCGCTGGCTCGAACTGCGCCTCGATCCACCGGCCAACCGCTATGCCGGCTGGGTCTGGCCGGTGTGCTTTCTGCTCGTTGGCCTGTTCCTGCTATCCTATCGCGAGGCGTGATTTGAGGGCGGGATAGTTCGTCGACCGGTCAAACCGGGAAAATACCTGCGTCATCGCGATAATTCCGATGTCGGACGATATATTGGGTCGTCCGGCGGCGGCAAGAGCCGTTTCGTCAAGCTGCTGCTCGGCCTCTATCGGCCACAGCAGGGGCGGATTGTGCTCGACGGTCAGGACGTTGCCCATTGCACGCGGGCCAGCGTCCGTAAGGTAATCGCACTCGTGCCACAGTATCCGGCGATGTTTCACCGGACCATCGCCGACAATCTCGGTTATGACGCTGCGGCGTTGTCCGCCTCGCCGATCTGCGAGGCGGCCCGGCGCGCACGGCTCGACGGCCTGATCCAGGCTCTGGCCCAAGGGATTTGAGACTTTGGTCGGCGAGCGGCAGCGCGTCGCAATTGCGCGGGCCTTGGCCGCGGCACGGCCGGTGCTGGCGTTCGACGAGGCGACGTCCAGCCTCGATACCGCCAATGAGCATGCCATTCAGCAGGCGCTGCATCAGGCCATGGCCGGGCGAACCACGATCATCGTGGCGCATCGCCTGTCCACCATTCGCCATGCCGACCGCATCCTGGTGTTCGATCGCGGCCGGATCGTCAAAGACGGAACCCATAGCGAGTTGGCCAAACGGCCGGGCGGCGTCTATGCAAGGCTGCTCAGCGTCGATGAATCCCGGGCCGCGGCATGATCCGAACCAACAAGAATGATGGTTGGCGAGACTCGATCGTCAATTTCGCCAAATGAAATGACCTAATCCGCCAAGGGATAGCGGTTTACACCACCCGCCGATCGCGGCTGCCTGGTTCGGAATTTATAATCCCTGTATTATCAATGCGTTGCCGAACCCGCCCGGACTGGCACGGGACGTGAAATAGACTAGATATGCCGGAGTTGGCCGGTGTCTCGAAGTTCCGATAGCCCCCATCCCCTTGTGGTTACCGGACAGGATCGCCGAGAACATCGCAACAACTGCATGAAGTGACGGGCGACCGAGTACCGCCCTTTCGGGGCACCGCCCGCCCGTCACTTCCCAACCCATTCAGGCGGAAGATCGATCGCGACCCTTGTCGCGGCGCCGCCCCAGATTTGCCCCGCGAGTCCCCCGCGAGGCGGCTCGTCAATCATCGCGGTTCGGCCGATCACGGCAAACCGCCGGCAGATTCAGGAGATTAAAATGGTCGTTTTCGGATTTTTGTTCCTCGCCCTCATCGCCGCTTCGATCCTGTATTTCACGGCCTCAACGTCACCGACGTCGCGGAAATATGGATTGGCACTCATCGTCGGGCTGGGTTTTGGCAGCCTCGCCATCGTGCCAGTCAGTGCCGAAACGATCGAAGTCGTCGCAAGTGACAATGGCTGCACCACGACTTACAGCCAAGCCTTCGCGGCCGATGGCGCGGCGGTTAATGCAGTCACCCTCACCTGCCCCCGCCTGCCGATCCAGGTCGCCGCGAAAGACCCGTCGTGATGCTGGCGCAATCGGGGCCGACCCTCGCGGATCGGCCCCCAATCATTCTTACCAGACCCGGCAAGCGTTCGGCCGCACCATCGGTGCCCCGGCCGGGCAGCTGAAGGCCTTGCCGAACTCGGCCATGTTAGAGATCACGCCATTGACGCGGAACTCCGCGGCCGGATGCGGATCGTTCAACGCCATGAAACGTGCCGTCTCCGGCGTCTGTGCGCTGCACCAGACCTGAGCATAGGCCAGGAAGAAGCGCTGATCGCCCGTGAAGCCTCCGACTTTGTTTTCCGGCTGACCGGCAGTGCGAGCTTTGTAGGCGGCATAGGCGATATGAGTGCCGCCATTATCCGCCGTGTTTTCGCCCAGCGTCAGCGAGCCGTTCAGCTTCACATCGTCAACCGCGGTGAAATTGCCGGCCTGATCGGACAAGCACTGGGCACGCTCCTCGAAATTCTTGGCGTCGTCCTTGGTCCACCAATCATTGAGATTGCCATCCTTGTCGAAGCGGCGGCCCTGATCGTCGAAGCCATGGGTCATTTCATGGCCGATGACCGCGCCGATGGCACCGTAATTCGCGGCATCGTCTGCTGCGAGATTGAAGAACGGCGCCTGGAGAATGCCTGCCGGGAAGTTGATGTTATTATGCTCCGGCGAGTAATAGGCGTTGACCGTCGGCGGCGTCATGACCCACTCGCTTCGATCGACCAGCTTGCCGA
>JBAVTK010000378.1:0-13019 GCA_049696095.1 Aliidongia sp.
GGATTGTGTGGTCGCAACGCCGAGCGGCGGCCGGCCGCACGTGTCGCAGAACCCGTCTTCGATCGTTCCTCGGCATGAGGGCCATTTGCAGTTCGTACCGCTCATCCCGCTGTCCTTTCCAACCCCGCCATTTCGCCCGCTTCTAAACCTATCGCGGTCGCGGCCTCATCGATATTCGGCATAGCGCAGCCACAACCCCCATCCCGCGAACAGGATGACGCCCAGCAGTGCCCCGGTCAGCGCCTGGATCAGCAAGACCACATGACGGCTGGTCAGATCGATATCGGCGGCGAACCGCGCCTCGTTGAGGCTGATGATATCGTCGATCGCCGCGTTCATGCCCTGAAAAGCCCAGTTGCTGCCGCCATCATTGTCGCCGATGCACAGTCGAACCGCTTCGGCATGATGGCCGGACGCCTCCAGCGCGCGCAGCCGCATGTCGATGTCGATGTGGCGCAGAAAATACGAAATCGCCGCCGTCGCGGATTTACGCTCCGCCGGATACCGCACAGCGTGGACGAGTTCTTCGCCGAGATAGCCTGGAATGTTCTTCGGTGTCAGCTTTGCCGCCGCGTCGTAATTACCGGCGGCGGCAAAGCGTTCGGCATCCGCCAGTGCGGTTTTCAACTGTTCGATCGCACCCTGATTGACCGGAGCCGCCTGCCGACCGGAATCGGCCACGGCCAGTTGGCTGGCATTGCCGATATCGAGCACCCTCCGCGACCCGTCGGCGAAGCTCTGGGCGTAATCGGCACGTGCTTGGCGTTGCTCGAACAGCCACATCGACTCGTCGGCTTTCATCAGAAACGACACGGCCTTGGCACGATAGAGATGGAGAATACTGTCGAAAGCATCTTCTTTGGTGGCTTGCAGTGCCCGCATATCGGCAAACGAGATGACGAAAAATCCGATGATGAAAACCGTCAGCCCGACCGTCCCGATCGCCAGCGGGATATTGACCAGACGATGCGTCCGCAGCGCCAGGAAAATCTGCGCGCCGACTATCACCAGCCATAGCAAGCCTGCGGCGATCGCCGCCTCGACAACCGACGGCGCTGCCGTCTGCCGATAGGTTTCGTAGGCGCGTTCCAGCGCCGCATTGGCATCTTTGGCCATGGCTTCGGTCTGTGGAATGACATCCTGGCGCAAATCGTGCGAGGCCCACAGGGTCATGGACAGCGGCAGCTTCTGATCGGTCTCACTGTCTGCGGTGAGGCTGTTGGCGGCGCCGACAAACTGATAATAAGTCCGCAGGTTCGCAAGCATATGGCGAAGCGCCTCGGCTTCGTCATCGCCGGTATCGAGATGGCGACCCGCCTCGACCGACATCGCGACCGCGGTGTCGGCATCGGCCACGTAACGCCACCAGCTGCTGCGGCTGCCGAGCGAGCTGTTGGTGATTGCGGCATCCATGTCGGCCAGTGCCACGCTCAGCTTCTCGGCCGTGACGACGGACGGTTTGGTCACGAAACCGATCCGCATAACCGCATCGCCGGTCCGCGATATCGCCATGAACGACATGACGAAGGTGACGACGGAAAGGACCGCCATTATCAGCGCAATGATCTCGATCACGCGGGGGGTTGTCCGCGGAAGGCTGATCCCCGCGCGAAATTTTCCGCGCCGGCCAGGCGCGACGAATCCGATCTGCACCATTCCCCGCCCTATCGCGCATTCACGGTGATGTGGGTCCAGCAGCCGAGGATGATCTGGTCCCCATCCTTCAGCGGCACCAGAATATTCGCTTCGATTGCGATGCCGTTGATCCTGGTGCCGTTGGTCGACCCCAGATCGAGCAGGGCAAGCGAACCGTCCGGCTGCCGTTTGATCTGGGCGTGGCGACGCGAAACGCCCGGATCGTCCAGCGCGATTTCCTGCTGCGGCTCGCGGCCATTGACGCGGCGGCCGATCGTATTGCGATCTTGCTCGACCGGGAAAATCCGCTCGCGCAGATCGGTCGGCATGGGATCGTCCGGGCCGCGCAGCGACAGGTCGACACCGGCGGTCAATTCCCAATGGCTGCCGCCCAGCGATGCCGCGGCGCCGTGGTCGATCTCGAAAACGTCGCCATGGTCGACATAGGCGGCGTGGGTCAGAAAATCATAGCGGCAATTGTTGCAATATCGGGAATCGACCTGATCGCGCGGTTCGCCGCAGGCCGGGCACGACGGGGGGGCATGCGCCGAGGATTGTTCGCGCACCGCGGCACCCGGTTCCGAGGCGACGGCAGTCGATTGTTGCGCCATCGGATCCGCCAGCACGATCGGCGAGCCGCATTCCGAGCAGAAATCCGAGTCTGCGGAGATCATCTGGCATTTCGGGCAATGGATACCCATGCGTCTATCCTCCTCGGATCAGCGTTTGGCGCGGACGGTGTGGGTGCCAATGTCGCCGTTCGGCGGTGGAATCTTGGCAGCACCCCGTTTCAGATTCACGGTTCGCGTCGAGCCGATATCGAGGTCCATGACCGCGACTTTCTTCACTTCACCTTGCAATCTGACTGTCCCCTCATTGGCACTGACGACATCGATTACCTTCTTGATGCGCACAGTGGCGTCCTCGTTACCTGATTCCGTCGCCAGTTTCAGCGCCTCGTTCAGCCGCACAGTCGCCGTGTCGTCGTCGTTGCGCTCGATGGCTTCGATGCCGTCGCGGATAAAGCGCGCCATTTCGCCTTGGCCGAAATAATGTGCCACGGCCGAATCGATCCGCGCCGAGAGGTGGATATCATTCGTCCAGGCCACCGTCATCGCCGAGCCCTTGACCACCACGCTCTGATCGCTCTTTGGATCGACATAAACCAGACTCGGGCGGCAGACCAGCATATCCTCGCCCGGGGCACACGCAACGACCTTGAAACTCGCGCAATAATCTTGTGTCCCTTCGCCCCATGCTCCGAGACGAAATTCGAGGGTCCGCTCGTCGATGGCCGCCATCGCCGAAGTCAAATCGATCTCGGTCGGAAACCCCTGCTTCAACTGTCTAAGTTCGGTATTCTTCGGCATCCATAGCCGCAGGCGGACATCGGCCAACAGCTTTGACATCGCCGCCGCCAAGGTACGGTGGAAATCGCGGGCAAGTTCGTTCGGTCGCGTGATCATCGCGACCGTACCGAGCAGGCCGTCGCCGATCAGACGCAGTTGGGCGGGCGACCAGTCCGTGCCGATGCCGCGGCAATGCGCCTGGAAGATCCCGGATGACGCCCGCACTTCGGCTTCGAGCGCGCTAAGGTCGGTATCATCGTTGCGCCCGTCGGTCAGCACGATCGCCTGGCGGACGGAACCCGGCCGCTTGACGAAGCGCTCGCGCGCGATTTTTAGCGCTTTCGACATGACGGTGCCGCCGCCGCATTCGATCGTGGCGATCGCTTCTTGAGCGACCCGCTTGCCGTCCGCGGTCATCCGCGTCAGATCCAGGACGAGGTTTGCCTCGTTGCTGAAGGTAACGATGAAAACCTCGGCATCTTCATCCATTTGATCGATGGCGATGCGCATGGCATGGAGCGTTGCGCCGATTTTGTACCCTTCCATCGACCCCGATATGTCGCAAATGAGGCCGAGGACACGCCGAACCGATTCAATCTTTTGCGGGACGGCCGCCGAAATGCTGAATACCGCATCGACCCGCGTACTTCCGACGGACAGATAGGAATTCAGAAATGTCTCGATCTTGAACTGCATGCCTCATTCTCCCGCGGGTCGCCCGTATACGGCCATATGGCGCGATCATCCACCGAAAACCGCCGCACGCTCAATCAGACCAGTGCTAAACGGCGGCAGTTCGGCTGAACTTACTTGGCATGACGAAATCACACCGACCGCACGACTCGCACGATACATCATTTCTCTGGACCCTTTCGAAGACGTTAACCAGCGCCCTAGTAAAAATAGCCAAATTGGCGCTTCCAATGCAAAATAATTGTTGCCTCTTCGGCCATTTATGATCATAAAAAGAACACGCAGGCCCAGGGCGTTCCGGGTTGCGGGCGGGATGGCGACCCAGGGCGGGTCACCCCGTTTGACCTAATCTCAGAAGGGTGATTCTAAATGACTCAATTCTTTCGTAGGTTTATTAGCGACAATAAGGGCATTGCGGCACTGGAATATGCCCTTATCGCCGGCCTGATGTTCGCACTCATCGTAGCCGGCGTCACGACGATGGGTACCGCCTTGAAAACGGCGTTCACGAATATCGGAACGACATTGACCAACCACTCTTCCGGTAGCTAACCGAAGCCTGTTTGCGCAGCAAGAATTATTTGCTGCGGCTGTAATTAAGGCACGCAAGCTGAGGCGAGATGGTGACGTGGTGGCCATTATGATTCCGTCAACATAATTCGCCCAGCTTGGCGATGCCGAGGCGCTTTAAAGTACCGGACAAATCAACGGTATTTGAAATCGGCCGGGCTGGAGTATTCGATGATACCGCGCATTGGTAAGATTTTCCAGGATGATCACGGTGTTGCGGCGCTGGAATATGCGCTTATCGCCGGACTTATGTTTGCCATCATCGTTTCCGCTGTCAATCTTGGGCTACCCTTGAAGACAGTCTTCACGAATATCGGCATCACATTGACGAGTCATTCCAGCGGTTCGTGAGGCCGGTTTTGCCGGGTATCAATAGCAAGAATTTAAGCCTGATATCGAGTGAGGGAGTATAGATCGGGTGGCAATTACGCTCCTAGCCGTGGCGATTGCGATCTATATGATCGTCGCGGCGCAAGATCTGCGGCAGCGACGGGTTTCTAATTTGCTCTGCGTCGGGATCGCCCTTTTGGGCGTTGTGCGCTGGGCAGTTTTATCCGAGCCTGCACCAGCAGCTTGGGCGCTGCTTGCCGCGATCACGCTCTTCGCCATCGGGATCGGTTTGTTCGCTTTGGGCTGGCTGGGCGGCGGCGACGTCAAGCTGATTTCGGCAACGGCTTTGCTGATCGGCGGCCCGGACACTCCGCGTTTTCTCTTCATCATGTCGCTGATCGGCAGTGCTCTCGCGCTGGCCCTATTGATCCATCTCAAATTCGAACGCTTCAATCGGGTTACGAGCCCCACGCTCACCGGCCCGCCGCCTCCCACGTCCGATCACGCCAAGGTGCCGTATGCCGTGGCGGTCGCCCTCGCCGCATCGATCGTGCTCTTCCTCCAATATCAGCATGTGTGACCTCTGATGTCTCTTCGGTCCCTCCTGTTCGGCCTGATCGCCGTTTCGGCTTTCGTGATCCTTGGCATATTTTTGCAATCCCTACTTGCCGCAAAACCGACGGACAAACCCGTCGCCATCGCCAATCAGGTGTTGGTGGCGGCGGCGAATCTGCCGCGGGGCCGCTTGCTTAGGCCCGAAGATGTCAAATGGAAATCCGCGGACGAATTGCCCGCCGCCGCGGTCGCCGGTGCGCTTGCCACACAACCCGGCGGCGGCCCGATCCAGGTCGACGCAAAAGCGCTCGGCGATAATGTCGGCGCTATTACACGCCGGGACATCGCGGCCGACGAGGCGCTGCTGACCAACGATGTCGTGAAGCCGGGTGATCGCGATTTTCTGCCGGCCGTGCTGGCGCCGGGCGCACGCGCCGTGACGGTCTCGGTCAGTACGCTCTCAGGTTCTTCGGCCGGCCTGATCTACCCGGGCGACCATGTCGATCTTCTGCTGACCCAGAAATTCAACGAGCCCAATCTGCCGATCGGCCGACGCACGGTCGGCGAGGACATCGCGCAAAATCTGCGCGTGCTTGCCATCGATCATTATACCCAAGGCGGCACGGTCGCCAACAACAACGAACCTCAATTGCGCAACTCGGCGCGAACCGTGACGCTCGAGGCGGATCCAACCGTCGCGGTGAAGATCGAAGTCGCTTCGGATCTTGGTAAATTGTCGCTGATTCTGCGAAGCCTGGACACGGGCATTGTCCCGAAGATCGAAAATCCCGAGGTGTGGGCCGTCGATACATCGAATGCGCTTCAGCAATTGTCGAAATATGCCCCGGTGACCGAGACGCCGAAACCTGTGCCACCTCCGGCGCCGCCGCGGGTCGTCATGGTTTATCGTGGGGATCAAGCGACCACAAACAATGTCACGGATCTTACGGCACCGCCTACCGCAGTGAAAAATTAACCGGAGTTCCGGTCAAATACGACTTGGTATCAGACGGCTAAGCGGGCTTGATTGAGCGTGACAAACGAACAGGCCGGTAATATTTAGTGAAATGCATCCGGTGCCAAGCCGAACGGTACCGGGCAGCCAGCGACGGGACGAGCGGCCAAACGAGGACTCTACATGTGGCATAGTCAGAAATTTACAAATTGCCTTGCCGCAGCGCTGGCACTTGTTTTCATTTTGCCGGCCTCAACCCACGCTGCCCAGCGTGAATTGCAACTGGATGTGTCGCGCGGTCAGTTGGTCACTTTGGCTCAGCCGGCGACCAGTGTCTTCGTCGCCGATCCGGCGATCGCCGGCGTTCAGGTGCCGTCAGATCGGCAGGTTTTTGTCTTCGGCAAGAAACCGGGCCAAACGACATTGTTCGTCCTGGGCGACGACGGCAAGCAAATCGTGTCGATGCTGATCTCGGTCAAGAGTTCCGTGGCCGATGCGCAGTCCGCAGTGGACAATGCCGCACCCGGCGCCATCCATATCCGCGGCGCGAACAACGGTCTCGAATTGCAAGGCAATGTCGCGACCCCGGAAACCGGCTCAGCCGTTTCGCGGGCGGCCACCACGTCGATCGGCAAGGATCAGCCCGTTCAGAACAGTGCCAAGGTTCTCACCTCGGCCCAAGTGACGTTGCGCGTTCGCATCGCCGAAGTCGATCGCAACATCATCAAGGCGCTGGGCTTCAACTGGAACGAAGCGACGAAAATCGGCCAGTTTTCGCTGGGGGCCGTGATCGGCCGCCAGACCTTCACGCCCACGACACCGGCCCAATTTATCCCCAATGCGACCGGTGGATCGACCTTCCTGTCCGGCTCTGCCGGCGGCTTCAGCACGCAGACGGTCATCGATGCCCTGGCGAGCGAGGGTCTGGTGACGATGCTGGCCGAGCCGACCTTGACCGCGCTCTCCGGCGAGCCGGCCAGTTTTCTGGCCGGCGGTGAGTTCCCGATCCCGATCGTTCAGCCGGGTACCGGCGGCGCTGCCACCATTGGGATCGACTTCAAGCAATTCGGCGTCTCTTTGAGCTTCGTGCCGACGGTCGTCAACGCCAACCGGATCAGCCTGCATGTCAAACCGGAAGTCAGCCAATTGGTGACCAGCACCGGTGCCGGTGCTGTCCAGATTGACGGTTTCACCATTCCGGGCCTCACCGTCCGGCGCGCGGAAACGACGATCGAATTGGGCAGCGGCGAGAGTTTCGCGATTGCCGGTCTGATCCAGAACAACACCAACGCAAATGTTTCGAACTATCCCGGTCTTGCCGACCTGCCGGTGCTCGGCCCACTGTTTCGCTCAACGAGTTTTTCTCGCAATGAAAGCGAACTGGTCGTGATAGTGACACCCTATATCACTGAACCGATCGCCGATCCGCGTGACATTCGGCTGCCGACCGATGGTCTGGCGCCGCCGAATGACATCGACCTTATCCTGCGCGGTCGGGTCAATGCCCGCAACCCAACTGCGGCCGACGGAGTCGTCGCGACGACGGCCAATACCGGCGCGCTGCATATTACCGGCGATGCCGGCTTCGATATCGAATAGAGGTTGGTCCATGCGATCCGCGATCCATCCGCTTCTCACCGCATTTCTGCTCGGCACGCTTGCGGCCTGCAACAATGATCCAGCTTCGGCCGATCTCTCGTTAAACGCTGTCGCGACCGACAATCAGAACTACACTGTCGAGGCGCAGCGGGCGCATCGCTACGTTTATGTCGCGCGCGGGTCCGGCAATCTGTCGGAGCCGGATCGCGCAAGCCTGGGTAATTTCATCGCGGAACAGGCGACAGGCCGCAAGGCCGCCGTTCATGTCGCCCTGACCGGCCCGGTCGGACCGGCGGAATTGGCGCAATTGACCCGCGCGCTCGTTGGCGATGGCATCGATCCCGACAAGATCGAGTACCGGGCCAACCGGCCGGCTGAAGGACAGCTCCCGCCCGGTCGAGCTGGCATGGCGGTCGTCGATGTCGAAACCGAACGGTGGAAATCGGTCCTACCGGTCTGCCCGGATCACTCGCGCCTGTCGCTGCTCGATACATCCAATCCCGATGACAGCAATCTCGGCTGCACCAGCCTCTATAATCTCAGTGCCATGGTGTCGGACCCACGTGACCTGGTCGTCGGCGAGACCGGCGGCCATACCGACGCCGAACTGACCACGGCCGCGATCGAACGACTGCTGACCAACAAGGTGAAGCCCCTGACAGTCGAGAGCAGTAAAGCCAATTGACCATGAACGCGATCACCGACTCGATCGACGCGCCGGAACTGGCACAGGGTACAGCCGGTCGCGAACATTTCACCGCCTTCCTGGTTGATGAGGGCAGCGAGCGTGTCGTGCGCCAATGTCTGCACGATCTGGTCGTACCCTTCACCTCGGTCCATCGCGGCGGGATTTCCAAAGCGATTGAGCATCTGGCAACCAACCGGTCACCTCAGGTTCTCCTGGTCGATCTGACCGGTGTCGAACTGCCAGCAACCGAGATTCACCGCCTGTCGGAGGTCTGCGAACCGCACACGATGGTCGTGGCAATCGGCGAACGCAATGATGTCGGGCTGTATCGTGATCTGGTTCAAGCCGGCGTTGTTGATTACCTCGTAAAGCCGATGACGCGGACCTTGCTGCATAATGTGCTGCAGCCGATGTTCCAGGGGCCGGCCGAGCCGACCGGACCGCTCCAGCAAAAGGTCGGCAAGGTCGTCGCCGTGCTGGGCGCGCGCGGCGGTGTGGGCGCAACCACGGTCGCAACCAATTTGGCATGGTATCTGTCGCACCGCCGCAGTTCGCGGGTAGCGCTGGTCGATCTGGATTTGGTTCATGGCGACGCGGCCTTGCTGCTCGACATCAAACCGGCGGGCGGCGTGCGCGAGGTTCTGGAAAACCCGCAGCGCATCGATCATCTATTCCTTGATCGCGTCATGACGCAGTATGGTGACCGGCTTTTCGTGCTGGCAGCCGAGGAGCGCGTCGATCAGCGGGTCAACATCGCTCCGAAAGCGCTCGATACCTTGCTGCCGCTGCTACGCCAGCAGTTCCATTATGTCATCCTCGATCTGCCACGAACCGAGGTTGAGCTGCGCCAAGCCGCAATGGAACAGGCTCATATGCGCCTGCTCGTGACCGATCAAACCATTCGCTCGATCCGCGATACGCACCGATTCCGCTCCCTGTTCGATGCACCGAAATCCGGCCAACGCAATTTGCTGGTCGTGAATCGTGTCGGCGAACAATCCTCCGGCGCCATTGAACTTCCGGCGGTCGGCAAGGCCGCTGGCATGTCGATCGATGCCAAGGTGCCGTACCATCCCAAAACCGTGCTGGCCGCAGCCAATGCCGGCAAAATCGCAGCCCTGGAATCAGGCCCGTTCAGTGGCGCAATCGAAGCGCTGGCGAGTGAAATTACCGGCAGTAGCGTCACCAAGCCTTGGTGGAGGTTTGGCCGATGAAAGATCAATCCCGCTTCGGTCGCCGTGTTTCGACGACTCCCCCGGTAAAAGAGGAATCGAGCACCACCGCTCGGGCCGCCGTGACGTCCGACGTGGCTGGCTTGGAGGAATCCCGCGAACTGGTCCGCGCCGCGTTACTCATGCGGATCGATCCATCGGTCACAGCGCGGATGTCACCGGCCGGCCTGCGCGCCGAAATCGATCGTTTGGTCGCCGAGATTGCAACCGAAGAGCGCGTACAGCTGAACGCCCGCGAACAGCGACAGCTCATAACCGAACTCGTTGATGATATGCTCGGGCTCGGGCCGCTGGAGCCGCTGCTGGCCGACGACACTGTGACCGATATTCTGGTCAACGGCCCGCACCAAGTCTATGTCGAACGGCGCGGCAAACTGGAACTGACGACCGCCCGCTTTCGCGATGCCGATCATGCTTCCGGCGTCGCCCAGCGCATCGCCGCTGCGGTCGGCCGGCGTGTCAACGAAACCAGCCCGCTCTGCGACGCCCGCCTCGCCGACGGCAGTCGGGTCAATATCGTGCTGTCGCCGCTGGCCCTGAAGGGACCGGTCATCTCGATCCGTAAATTCTCCAAGCGGAGCATTTCGCTCGATATCATGGCGCGGAACGGCAATATGAGTGAGCCACTGGCTCGGTTGCTGGAAATCGTCGCGCGCACGCGTCTCAATATCGTTATTTCCGGCGGCACCGGCTCGGGCAAGACCACGCTGCTGAACGCCATGTCCTCGCTCATCGATCCGACCGAACGCATCGTCACGATCGAAGACGCCGCCGAACTACAGCTTCAGCAACCCCATGTCGTGCCGATGGAAACCCGGCCAGCCAATCTTGAAGGCACCGGTGAGATCAACCAGCGCGATCTGCTAAAAAATGCGCTCCGCATGCGGCCCGATCGGATCATCCTGGGCGAGGTCCGCGGTACCGAAGCGTTCGATATGCTCCAGGCAATGAATACCGGGCATGACGGCTCGATGTCCACGGTCCACGCCAACACCCCGCGCGACGCGCTGTCGCGTCTGGAAAATATGGTGCTTCAAGGCAATATGGGCTTGCCGGCGCGCGCGATCCGCCAGCAAATCTCAAGCGCGGTCGATGTCATCATTCAGATTGAACGCATGCGCGACGGTATCAGGCGGGTTCAGCATGTGGTCGAGGTCGCCGGGATGGAAGGCGACGTCATCATCACCCAGGATCTCTTCACCTACAAATATGAGGGCGAAAACCGAGACGCAACTCTAAAGGGCAGCTTCGTCTCCAGCCGCTTCCGCCCGCTCTTCTATCAGAAGGTCGCGTTCTTCGGCCTCGAAGAGCGTTTGAACGAAGCCATGGGAATCGGTGCCGCCTATGGATAGTACGACAGCGATCATTATTGCTGCGCTCTTTCTTGCGTCCGCGATCGGTGGTTTGCTGGTCCTGGAGGTTCGAGAAAAGCGAAGGGCTGCTCTCAAGGTTCGAATCGAGGCTGTCACCACGATTCGAACCTATGACGAGGCACCGTCGCCGCAGCAGGAACGTGAAGGTCTGGACCGCCGAGTGTCTCGGCTGATGCGTACCCTGCCCGCCAATACCGGTGAGAAAATCGAAGCGGCCATGGCGACAACCGGTGGCACGGTTCGGCCGGTCTCACTGCTGATCATCAGCGTAGTTGCGACGATCGTCACGCTTTTTCTCAGTTACTTTTTCAACTTCGCGGCACCGATCGCGATCGGTGCAGCGCTCGCGGCTGGATATTTCGTGCCGCTGCTGTATTTCCGGCGCAAACGGCTGGCATATCGGACGCTCTTTCTCGAAGTATTTCCCGATGGGCTCGATCTGATCGCCCGTATCGTCCGGGCGGGTGTTCCAGTCTCGACCGGTATTGAGGTCGCCGGCAACGAAAGTCCCGAACCGGTGAAATCGATCTTCGCCGAAATCGCCAGCCAAAATCGGGTCGGCATCAGTTTCGAAGACTCGCTCATGCGCATGGTCAGGCGGCTGGGGATCCCTGACTTCAGCTTTTTCGCCTCAGCCTTGATTCTCCAGCGGGAAAGCGGGGGCAATATCGTCGAGACGATCAGCAATCTGTCGGCGATCGTCCGCAAGCGCAAGGAACTGCGCAAGAAGGGCGAGGCGATGACGGCCGAGGCACGGACCGTGGCCGGTGTGCTCGCGGCACTGCCATTCGTTGGTAGCGGAATGGTCTCTTTGATCAATTGGGACTATATGTCGCTGCTGTTCTTCGACCCGCGAGGCAACATCATCATGGGCTGTGCCTTGGCGATGCTGTTGATCGGGATGGCGATCATGCGCGGCATGGTCAACAGGGCGCTACGATAATGATTCCCCTTTCGCTTGGAACGATCTCGATTCTGTTTCTGATCTTGGCGGGGCTTGGAATTCTCGCCGGCTTCATCGGTCTCGATATTGCGGGCCGGCGCGAACGCCTGCGCATGCGTGTCGCCGGCGTATCGGGTGAGGTGCGCGGCCCATCGATGGGGGCGGCGCCTGGGGCGGCCATCGCCGTTCGTCTTCAGGCGGTCGGTCGATCCCTCCTCGCCAGCCCGCTGCTCGGCGCCGCGGAGCGTGAGAAGCTTGCCGGCAAGCTCGCCAATTGCGGCCTGCGAGACCCCAATGCACTCACCATGTTCGTCTGCGTAAAGTTTGGTCTGACGATTATTCTGCCGGTGCTGACCTGGATCGGTCTGAGTTATATCGGCTTCTGGCCGAGCACCGTACTCGGACAAATGCCGCTCATCCTCGGCAGCACCTTGGCCGGCTGGCGCGGTCCCGATGTCTGGGTCAACCGGCGGATCAATGAATGGCGTCTGGTCCTTGCTGACAGTCTGCCCGATGCGCTCGATCTCCTGGTGATCTGCACGGATGCTGGTTTGGGGCTGGAACAGGCGCTGGATCGCGTCGCGCATGATCTTGCCCCCAGCCGACCGGTTTTGGCAGCCGAGTTACAGCTCACTTTGGCGGAAATGCGTGTGTTGCCGCAGATTCGCGACGCGTTGACCAATCTCGCCACGCGCACCCAGTCGCGTCCGATTCAGCTTTTGGTCGGAACACTGGTTCAGACACTGCAGTACGGCACACCGCTAGGGCAATCGTTGCGCACGCTGTCGGCGGAAATGCATGTCCATCGGTTTCTGCAATATGAAGCCAACGCGGCCAAGCTGCCGGTGATGCTGACCCTGCCGATGGTGATTTTCATTCTGCCGACGATGTTCCTCGTCGTCTGCGGACCGGCGGCGCTCCAGGTCATCGATACGATCAAGACACTGTGAGAGGCGGTGCCACCGCCCGCATGCAGTTCACCTCATCGACACCATCTCTCTAGGGCGTGTCGTCAGTTGCGTCAGGTCGCGGCGAAAATGGCGGTTTTCCGAGAACCGCAGCGCAGCGTACATTTGGTACGTGAGCAGCGGAAGCGC
>JBAVTK010000379.1:0-20602 GCA_049696095.1 Aliidongia sp.
GCTTGCGGTCGATCGGGTATTCTGGCGCCGACCGCCGAGAGGAGAAACGGCCATGCCCGACATCAGCGATGACCATTTCCGCGCCCTCGCCGAAATCCAGGCGCTCGGCCGGATCATGAAGCGGTGCTCCAGCATCCACGAACCGGAATTCAAGCAGGCGCAAGCCGCTTTGACCATGGCGCTCAACCGGCTGGCCAGCCTGCCGACCCTGCGCGATCGGTCGGCACGCGGCGGCATTGAGGTCTAGTCCGGCGGTCGGCCCGATGCGAGGACGATCGGTGCATGGCGTCGGCCGGCAATTCGCGATAGACTTTGCAACCGAATAGTCGGAAGGCATGATCATGGCCACGCTGGCGAGCAAAACGCTGTTCATCACCGGCGGCAGTCGCGGTATCGGGTTGGCGATCGCGCTCAGGGCGGCCCGCGACGGCGCCAATATCGCGATCGCCGCCAAGACGGCCGAGACCAATCCCAAGCTGCCCGGCACGATCCATAGCGCGGCGGCCGAGATCACCGCGGCCGGCGGCCAAGCCCTGCCGCTCCAGGTCGATATTCGCGACGAGGCGGCGGTCGAGGCGGCGGTGGCCGAGACGGTCGCGCGCTTTGGCGGCATCGATATCTGCGTGAACAATGCCAGTGCGATCAGCCTGACCGGCACGTTGGCGACCCCGGCCAAGCGCTTCGATCTAATGATGAATGTGAATACCCGCGGCACCTATGTCACCTCGCGCGCGTGTCTGCCGCACCTGCTCAAGGCGGCAAATCCGCATATCCTGACGCTGTCGCCGCCGCTCAATATCGATGCCAAATGGTTTGCCCCCCATGTCGCCTATACCATCGCGAAATACGGCATGAGTCTGTGCGTGCTCGGCATGGCCGAGGAATTCCGGCGCGACGGCGTCGCGGTCAATGCGCTGTGGCCGCGCACGACGATCGCGACCGCGGCCTTGCAGATGATCCCCGGCCTCGACATGCAAGGCTGCCGCACGCCGGAAATCATGGCCGATGCCGCCTGGCAGGTGCTAACCACGCCGAGCCGCGATCGGACCGGACAATTTCTGATCGATGATGCGGTGCTGGCCGAAGCCGGGATCACCGATCTCGACCGTTACGCGGTGGCGCCCGGCCATGCGCTCTATCCCGATCTTTTCCTCGATTGATGGAGAAATCCATGCAAGTGCCCGTCAATTCATTCAAGCACGCGATCGCCGCCGGCACGCCGCAGATCGGCCTTTGGACCATGCTGGCGAACCCGATCACCGTCGAAATCGTGGCCGGTGCCGGCTTCGATTGGCTGACGCTCGATACCGAGCACGCGCCCAATGAATTGCCCATGGTGCTGAACCAGCTTCAAGCGGCGAAAGGCGGCACGGCCCACCCGGTCGTGCGCGTGCCGTGGAACGACACTGTGATGATCAAGCGCTTTCTCGATATCGGCGCGCAGACCATCCTGATCCCCTATGTCGAAACCGCCGAGCAGGCGCGGGCGGCGGTCGCCGCGATGCGCTATCCGCCCAAGGGCGTGCGCGGCGTCGCCGGCAGCACGCGCGCCTCGCTCTATGGCCGGGTCGAGGACTACGCCCAGAAATGCGAGGCGGAACTCTGCCTGCTGGTTCAGATCGAATCGGCACTCGGCCTGGAAAATATCGAGGCGATCGCGGCGGTCGACGGCATCGACGGGCTGTTCATCGGACCGGGCGACCTGTCGGCCGATCTGGGCTATCTGGGCCAGATGGAACAACCGACCATGCGCGCCACGATCGAAGCCGCGGTCAAACGCATCCGCGCCTGCGGCAAACCGGCCGGCATCCTGACGATCAGCGAAGCGGTGGCGCACCGCTATCTCGAACTGGGCTGCGTGTTCGTCGCGGTCGGCTCGGATGTCGGCCTGCTGGCCCGCCATGCCGAGGCGCTGGCGGGGCGGTTCAAGACGGCGATCGCAGGATAGGCTGAGGTTCGCGCTTCCCGCGTTGCTCCCTAATTCCGGATTTTATCCACTATATCTCCGGAAATAGCCCCGGAAACAGCATCTCAACCGCATCCAGCGGGAAGCGTAGCGAAACCGGCCCCTTCGGCGTGTCGGAGCCGAGAATGCCGTCGCTCACCAGGGAGGCGAGCAGGTCGCGGGCGGTCCGCTCCTTTAGCCCGGTCACCCGATCCGCATCGCCGCGCGCCAGCCCGCGCGACACCGACCACAGCCCATGGGCGCCGATGCCGGCTTCGAGCGCCACGGCATGACTCATCAGTCGGCTGACCCGGCCATTGCCGTCGAGAAACGGGTGGATGTAGTTGAGGCGGTGATGTGCCGCGGCCATCGCCATGACCCGCTGCCCCATGCCAAGCGCGGCAAAGCGGTATCTTTTCTCGAAATACGCCATGAACACGGCGACTCGCTCGCCGGCCGGCGGCCAATGGCGGCCGACCATCACTTCCGGGTCCGCGACCGAACGGAAGGCGCCGGGCACCATGCGAACACGCCTGTCGCCCTCCCCGATCAGCAGCATCCCATCGGGCGCGTCCGCGAGAACTCCCGATGCAGCCAGCCGATGAATTCCGCCGATGCCGGCTCCGGCAATGCGCCCGCGCTGTGGCAGCGATCGATCTCCCGCTGGACCCGGATGTGCGCCCGTGCCTCGACTTGAAGATTGCGCCGTTCCGCCGTGATGTCGAACTGGCCGCTCAAAGCACGCTCGATCTCACGCGGCGTCGTATTGTGGCCCTCGATCAGATTGGAATAGTAGCAATTCATGATCCGCACGGACTCGGCGAGCGCGGAAGCCGAGCGCGCATGCAGCCGCGCGCCGAGGCCGCTGGCAGCGGCGGACAGGGTAGCGACCAGATCGACGATCTCGGAACGGGCTTCGTCCAGCAGGCAGGGTTCGATCCGCGCTGGGGGTTCCGCGATGATGTTCATGCCGATCCGTGGAAACGAAAAATACGTACAAATATAACAGATAGAAGCGATACAATCACAAAATCTGCCGATCTCCGTGCCGATTCCGGCTCGGTCGTTAATCATCTGTGACGTCTAGGTTTTCACGCGGTTGCCGGGTTCACTCTGCCGATCCAAATGCTCGATACCAACGGTCATCTTACCGCCTTGACTCGCCCACAGCGCTGGTCTATCCATCCGCCACACTGCGGGATCGTCCCGTAGCCAAGCGGCTGCCTTCTTGAGAGGCGCCACGCCAGTCCGCGAGTGTCGCGCACTGGCCTTTTTGTTATGTTCGGTGGAGTGTACGGGGTTCGATGTTCGAAAGCTTGACCGATCGGCTGGGCGATGTGTTCGACCGGCTGCGCAAGCGCGGCGCGCTGAACGAGGCCGATGTCACGGCCGCGCTGCGCGAAGTGCGCGTGGCGCTGCTCGAAGCCGATGTCGCGTTGCTCGTGGTCAAGGATTTCATCAACGCGGTCAAGGAAAAGGCGATCGGCCAGGATGTCATCCGCTCGGTGACGCCAGGCCAGATGGTAATCAAGATCGTCCATGACCATTTGATCGAGATGCTGGGCACCGAGTCGGTCGAGATCAGCCTGCGCGCCACCCCGCCGGTGCCGATCCTGATGGTCGGTCTGCAAGGCTCGGGCAAGACCACGACGACCGGCAAGATCGCGCTGCGCCTCAAGACGCGCGACCGAAAAAAGGTGCTGATGGCGTCGCTCGACGTACATCGGCCGGCCGCACAGGAACAATTGGCCATTCTCGGCCGCCAGATCGAAATCGATACGCTGCCGGTCGTGGCCGGCGAGCAGCCGGTCGAGATTGCCCAGCGCGCGATGACCACCGGGCGGCTGCAAGGTTATGACGTGGTCATGCTCGATACCGCCGGCCGGCTGCATATCGATGAAGGGCTGATGCTGGAAGTGGCGGCAGTGCGCGATGTCGCCAAGCCGCATGAGATCCTGCTGGTCGCCGATGCGATGACCGGCCAGGACGCCGTGACCGTCGCCAAGAGTTTCAATGATCGGCTCGGCGTCACCGGCATCGTGCTGACTCGAATCGACGGCGATGCGCGCGGCGGTGCCGCGCTCTCGATCCGCGCGATCACCGGCAAGCCGATCAAGCTGCTGGGCACCGGCGAAAAGCTCGATGCGCTGGAAACATTTCACCCCGACCGCATCGCCGGCCGCATCCTCGGCATGGGCGATGTTGTCAGCCTGGTCGAAAAGGCGGCCGAGACAGTCGATCAGGCCGAGGCCGAGAAGCTGGCCGCCAAGATCGCCAAGGGCAATTTCGATCTCGACGATCTGGCCTCGCAACTGAAGCAGATGCGCAAGATGGGCGGCATGGCCGGGATGCTCGGCATGCTGCCCGGCATCGCCAAATTCAAGAAGCAGATCAACGAGGCCAATCTCGACGACAAAATGATCAAGCGCCAGGAGGCGATCATCTCGTCGATGACCAAGGCGGAACGGAAGAATCCCAAGCTGATGAATGCCTCGCGCCGGCGCCGGATCGCGCTCGGCTCGGGCACCAGCGTCCAGGATGTCAACCGGCTGCTGAAGCAGCATCAAGATATGGCGCAGATGATGAAGCAAGTCTCCAAGCTGGGGAAAAAAGGCTTCCTGCGCCAGGGTTTGGCCGGGCTGATGCCCGGCGGCGGCAATCCGTTCGGCCGCTGAGCCGAACAAGAGTTCAACCGAAAGAAGGATCACCCATGTCCCTGAAAATCCGGCTGTCGCGCGGCGGCGCCAAGAAGCGACCATTCTATGCGATCGTCATCGCCGATGCGCGCAGCCCGCGCGACGGCCGCTTCATCGAGCGCGTCGGCACCTATAATCCGATGGTCGAGAAGACCCATCCGGAACGCCTGGTGCTGAAGACCGAGCGGCTGAAGCATTGGCTGTCGGTCGGGGCCGAGCCGACGGATCGCGTTGCCCGCTTTCTGGGCGATGCCGACTTGATCGCCAAGCCGGCCCAGCGCGCGACCCCGGTGAAATCCGCCCCCGGCCAGAAGTCGCAGGAACGCGCCAAGGTTCGCGCCGCCAAGGCCGGCGTCGAAGCGTCGGCGGCCGAGTAAGGGCCAAGAGACCGAGAGACCGGTTCGATGATCCCCGCCCCCGCCGCCACGGCGAAGCGCCTCTGCGTCGGCATCGTCACCGGGCCGCACGGCATCCGGGGTGCTGTGCGCGTGAAGAGCTTCACCGCCGATCCAGCCGATCTCGGTGCCTATGGCCCGGTTTCGGACGAGACCGGCGCGCGGCGTTTTCCGCTCCGCGTGGTCGGGATGATGAAGGGCGTGGTGCTGGCGGAACTGGATGGCATTGCCGATCGCAATGCCGCCGAGGCGCTGAAAGGACTGCATCTCTATGTCGATCGGGCGCAATTGCCCGCGGCCGACGCGGATGAGTTCTATCACGCCGATCTGCTGGGTCTCGAAGCCCGGCTGGCCGATGGCACCGCGCTCGGTAAGGTCACCGGACTCTATGATTTCGGCGCCGGCGAGTCGGTCGAAATCACCGGTGCCAAAGGCGAGGTCACGATGGTCCCCTTCACCAAGGCCGCAGTGCCGGCGATCGATCTGGCCAGCGGCACGCTGACCATCGACCCGCCGGCCGGGCTGTTCGACAAGCCCGCCCCGCCGGCTTCGTTGGTCGAGCAGGAACAGGCGGCGGCCGAGGTTCTGGGGGCGGCGCCATGAGCTGGGACGCGACTGTGCTCACGCTGTTCCCGGAGATGTTTCCGGGGCCGCTCGGCCTCTCGCTGGCCGGCAAGGCGCTGGGCCGCGGGATCTGGTCACTGGATGCGGTCGATATCCGGACCTTCGCCACCGATGCGCATCGCACCGTCGATGACGCGCCGTTCGGCGGCGGCCCGGGCATGGTGCTGCGCCCCGATGTCGTCGATGCCGCACTCGCGGCGCAGACGCGGCCGGGACCGCGGATCTATCTCTCGCCGCGCGGCCGCGTGCTCGATCAACGGCGGGTCCGTGAATTGGCGGCCGGACCCGGGGCGGTGATTCTCTGCGGCCGGTTCGAGGGGCTCGACGAGCGGGTCATCGCGGAACGGCAATTGGAGGAGATCAGCCTCGGCGATTTCGTGCTGTCGGGCGGTGAACCGGCGGCGATCGCGCTGATCGATGCCTGCGTCCGGCTGTTGCCGGGCGTGGTCGGTGCGGCCGAGACCTTGATCGAGGAAAGTTTCGAAGCGGATTTGCTGGAATACCCCCATTACACGAGGCCGCCTCTGTGGCGGGGGCGCGCGGTGCCGGAGATCTTGCTCTCGGGCAATCATGCGAAAATCAAAGCCTGGCGAAAGGCCGAAGCGGAGGCGGCGACGCGCGCGCGCCGCCCCGATCTGTGGGAGCGCTACCGCTCCCGGCCGGTCACCGGGACATGTCATTGAACGCGGGCGGCGAGACGCGCCGGCCCAATCGGGAAAGAGGTACTGAAATGAACCTTCTGCAACAGCTCGAGCAAGAGCAGGTCGACACTCTGGTCGCCCAACGTGGCGTGCCGGATTTCCGTCCGGGCGACACGCTCAAGGTCAGCGTCAAGGTGGTCGAAGGCGACCGCGAACGCATCCAGGCATTCGAGGGCGTCTGCATCGCCCGCAAGAATGCCGGGATCAACTCCAACTTCACCGTGCGCAAAATTTCCTATGGCGAAGGGGTCGAGCGCGTCTTCCCGCTCTATTCGCCGCGCCTGACCGCGATCGAAGTGCTGCGCCACGGCGCCGTGCGCCGCGCCAAGCTCTATTACCTGCGCGACCGCCGCGGCAAGTCGGCCCGCATCCGCGAACGCGCCCGCACGACGCATGCGACCGCCAAGGCCGGCGAGTAATTTCCCGATCGACCCGTCTCCCGCCTGGGCGGGAGACGGCTTGCCGAGATTTACGCCGCCCGTAATGCGCTGGCGACGAACGCCCATTCGGCTTGGCCGAAGGGAAGCTCTTTACCCTCTGGGTCCTGATCAAGGGCGCCTTCCCACAAGGCTTTGCTCTTGGCCTCGATCTTGGCATCGCCGCCGCTGAACACTTTAACCAGATCGACCCAGCGCTGGGCCGCCGCGCGGGCTTCGACACTGGCCGGGTTGGCACCTTCGGCCATCAAACGCCGGATATCGGCGATCAGACTGTCCCACGCGGCGTGCCCGCCGGTCGGATCATTCGCCATGAGGGCCAGCTTGCGCACGGCAAGCTGTTCCTGTTCTTCGGGTGTATAGAGGGCGTTCGCCGCGTCCCGCAGCTTTTGGGGCATCTTCATCATTTTCAGGCTCCTGACCCATTCGCAGAGTTGCTCGATGGACGGAGATTGCGGCGACTGCACGGCCGCAAGCGCGAGGCGGGACAGTTTCAGCCCCTCCTCGGCCTGCTCGATCAATGCCTGCCAGGCTTCGACACGAGCCCGAAACAAACGAGCCAGATCGGGCTCGCCCTGGAGCGTCTTGCCGATTTCGGCGAGGCTCAAGCCCAGCGATTTCAGCGTGACGATCGCCGCCAGCTTTTCGAGATCTGTGCGGCGATAAAGCCGCCAGCCCTTTTCCGTCCGAATCGGACGGATGAAGCCGCGTGCCTCATAGACCCGCAACGCCCGCACGGTCAAACCGGTGCGCCGGGCACAATCCGCCGCGGTCAGCAGGGTATCCTCCCCCTTGTCAACCATCGCAGTCTCCTTCCGGACGCTAGGCTTAAGCTATGACGTTGGGGCCGGCTCAAGCACAAAAATGATCCCACAACCGTCGGCATTGAGGGCGACCAGTTCGGACATTGCTCGTCAAGCGATCGCACACGGCCGCCGCAATTCGACGAATCTCAGGTCCTTGGCGAATAACCCGATGCCCTCGTCGATCCTTGCAGCCGCCAGCATAATTGGCCAGAACGCCTGGACGGTCAGAAGCGATTGGTTTCCGGTCGTTGTCGTGCGATTTGGGGGGATGATCAATTCTACTTTCTGACGTAGCCTCTTGAGAGACGGGCAACCTGACAGCACCGGATTGCTCGGGCCTAGGCCGCTCGCCGGTTCATGGCCGCCCAGCAATGACGCGCGATCATAAGATCCTCGTCGGTCGGAATCACCCAGGCGGATGCGCGGCTCGTCGCGCGGGTGATCCGGGGACCGTTGGTGGAGTTTGCCCTCGCATCGAGATCGACCCCCAGCCAGGATGCGGCGATGCAGACGCGGCGCCGGATTTCGGCAGCGTGCTCGCCAATGCCTGCGGTGAAAACCAAGGTATCGAGGCCACCCAGGGCGGCGGCCATCGAGCCCAGTTCCCGCCCGATCCGGTAGACGAACAGGTCGATCGCGTCCCTGGCCGCCGCCGAGTCGCTCGCCAGCAATACGCGCATGTCGTCGCTCAGGCCGGAAACGCCCAGCAGGCCCGATTCATTGTAAAGCAGGTCGCTGACCGCTTGAACGGTCATGCCCCGCTCCTCGATCAGATAGAGCACGACGCCCGGATCGAGAGCGCCGCAGCGGCGGCCCATCACCAGGCCGTCGAGTGCCGTGAACCCCATCGTCGTCGCCACGCTGCGGCACCGGTGCAGCGCGCACAGGCTGGCACCACTGCCGAGATGAGCGACGACCACGTTCCCGTCGGCGGCGGCTGGCCCCAACAGGTCGGGCAGCACGCTGGCGATATATTCATAGGACAGCCCATGAAATCCGTAGCGCCGAATCCCCTGGTCGGTCAGCCGACGCGGCAGGGCAAAGGCGGTGGCGACCTGTGGTTGGGAATGGTGGAACGCGGTGTCGAAGCAGGCGATCTGCGGCAGCGACGGGTGCAGCCGCGTCAGGGCGTCGATGGCCGCCAGATGATGCGGCTGATGCAACGGCGCCAGCGGAATCAAGCGGCGCAGTTCATCGATCACCGACGCGTCGAGCCGCACCGGCCCGCTGTAGCGCGCCCCGCCATGGACGACGCGGTGGCCGGCGGCGACCAAATCGTCTTTCGGAAAATGCGCCGCGAGCCAATCCAGCAGCGCCGCCAGTGCGGTCTCGCAGGTCGTTCCGTCCGCCAGCGGGCGATCGACCAGCGCGACACCAGCACCGTCCTTCGCCGTGAAGTGACCGCAATGCCCGATGTTCGCGCATTGCCCATTGCAAATCAGGCTGGCCCGGCTTGGGGGCACCGCCGCATCGAACAGAGCGAATTTGAGGCTCGACGAGCCGGCATTCAGCACGAGAATAGCATCAGTCACGGCTTCACCCCCAGTTTATGACGCGCCGGCAGCAGTGCGAGCGCGCAAGAGCCCAGTCGGACCAGCGGGCCAGGGAGTTTTGCGTGCCGAGCAGGGCCGAAATCAGCGATGCCGTGCGCCACGACCTCGTGAAACACGTCGCTCCGGGCGAATTCTTCGTCGACATGGGTCCGATTGACGTCCCCCGACATGATCGCGAACAGCTCGATGTCCTTGTCGGTGGGGTCTGGACGAGGCTTGCCAATTCGCCCGGCCGCAGCTCGTCGAAGGTACGGTTTTCGATGCACTCCATGCCGCCTCTCCGATCGGGCCGGGCGTCGGCCCGCGATCATGGCAGGCGCCGTGCCGCGGTCATAATGTCGAACGGGCTGGGCCGCCCGATGCCGCTTGATATTGTTCTCTGGCGCCATGCGGCGCCTTGATCGAGATCAAGGCGCCGCCGGCGTGCCGCACGCATCATCCGGTCTCCAAGAGACCGGTGCCAACCCATCCCGGAGCAGCAAGATGGACGGAGTCAGCGTTTCAGTGGGCGGAGCGACAAGTCTGGCGCTGCCGCCGGAAACCGACGCGACACCGGATGGCGCTCGACCATCAGGTTTTGCGCACGACCAGACGTGTCGGCAGCATCTCCGAGTAGACCGTTTCGCCATCGATCCGTTGCAAGATTTTTTTGGCCAACAAAGCACCGCCTTCACGCCAATCTTGATGAATGCTGGTCAGTGGCGGAACGAAACTGGCTGCCATCGGCGTGTCGTCATAGCCGATCACCGAGACCGCGTCGGGAACCGGCCGGCCGGCATCGGTCAGCGCGCTTATGGCGCCGATGGCCAGCAGGTCGCTGGCGGCGAACAGCCCATCGAAGGATACGGCGCTCGACCGAAGCAATGCCCGCACCGCCTCGTTGCCGCCGCCGAAGGTAAAGGCGTTCGGCCGGAGGGTGATAAGGAAAGCGCCGGCGGCGGCAAGCGTCTCGGCAAAACCGGCGTGGCGCGCGGCGACCTCTGCATGATCGGTGTCGCCCAGGAAGACGAGATCCTTGCATCCGAGTGATAGAAAGCGCCTTGCAGCGGTTTCGCCGCCCTGCCGATTGTCACTGCCGACCACGATGGTCGATCCGACCGGATCTTCGGCACCCCACACGACCATCGGCAGACCGGATTTCGCCAATTCGCGAACCGCATCGCCATGTCGTCCCTGGCCCAAAAGAATGATGCCGTCAGCGGCGTGACCGAGCAAAGGGCCTTCGGTCGGCGGAGCCTGCAACAGCATGCTGTAGCCGGCCGTGGTCAACTCCTGGCAGATGCCGCCCAGCAATTCGAGAGGATAGGGGTCGGACATCGGCCGATCAGCCGCCGGGCTCATCTCGACCACGACTTCGATCATCCGGCTGCGTTGCAGACGCAAATTGCGCGCGCTGACGTTCAGTTTGTAACCATGTTGCTGAGCCAGCTTTTGAATCAGCGCGCGGGTGTCCGGCGCCACCAGAGCGCTGTCGCGGAGCGCTCGGGAAATCGTGATCTTGGAAACGCCCGCCAGACCGGCGAGGTCTTCCATGGTCATGGCCGCGGGGCCGGAGGTCGATTTAGCTTTCACAAGCATAGGACTCTAGCACACTCCACCGGCACGATACAGCCTCGGTATCCGCGCATACCTCGAATCGGGGATGTGGGCTGGGCTTCCCGAACTCCTGCGCGGCGGATCGGCGTCGCCGGGAATTGTGCTGGCTGGTTCGGTGCCGCGGCCAGCCACAGCGCATCCCCGACGGGCCGAGACTCGATCAAGGATATTGGCGAGTTGCTATCGATATCATTTTCGATGTTATCGATAGCAACCCTGTTGACATCGATATCAGGATTCGTCCAGATGCGCGCAAGAACGGAACTGCCTACGCCGATGTGCGCGCGGCGGGCGACCGGTATCAATGCTGATCGCACCGGTCGTTACACCGGACGGGGATGTCAAATCCCGGTTTTCGGCACACGGCCCGGATCGAGGTTTTATGCGCGCTGCGGGTCTTGCATCGCGTTGCCTAACCTTCAGCCCTGATGTTGATCGTACCGCCCGTGGCTTGCATGGTCGGTTCCAGAACCCGCCGCGCGCCGCCGTCATGGCTACGCGGAAGGGATAAAAATGTCATCGGGGGAGTGAAAATATGGGGCGGAACACCAAAAAAATTCTTCTGTCTTCGGTTGGTCTGATCGGGTTGGCGCCGCTGGTTGGCCATGCCGATGAGCCAATCTCGGTCCAGCAAGCTGTCCAGCAAACGGCGCAAGTGCAGTCGCCTGGGGCCGGCGCAAGAGACGCTCAGGCCGAGGCGGAACAGATCATCGTCACCGGCACGGCGCGGGCGGGCGGCTTAAAGAAGCTCGATGCGTCGTATTCGATTACCAGCATTTCCGACGAGCAGATCAAACAGGCGGCGCCGTCATCGACCGCCGACCTGTTGAAGGTCGTTCCCGGCGTGTTTGCCGAAAGCAGCAGCGGCGAATCCGGCCCGAACATCGAGGTTCGTGGCTTTCCCGGCAATAGCGATGCGCCTTTCGTCACCTATCTGATCAACGGCGCGCCGATCTACCCTGCTTCGACACTGTCCTTCATGGATAATTCCTCGCTCATCCGCTTGGACGACATGATCGAACGGCAAGAGGTCGAACTCGGCGGTACGGCCGCGATCTTCAACACCGGGCAGCCCGGTGCCACCATCAACCTCATCCAGAAGACCGGATTGACCGATCCCGACGGTTCGATCCGCGTGACCTACGGCAGCGACAATCTCTACCGCACCGATGTTTATTACGGCGGCAAGATTGCGGATGACTGGTATGGCGCGATCGGCGGCTTTTACCGCACTGAAGATGGCGTGCGCGACACCCAGTTTCCGGAGGCCGACGGAGGCGCCATCCACGCCAATCTGACGCATACCTTCGAGGGCGGTCAGGTCACCTTCTATGCCAACGAGACCAAGGACGACGATGCCTTTTTCGTTGGCATCCCGCTGGCGGTGACAGGTGGCCCGGGCACCGGCCAACCGATCAATTTCTCGTCCCTGCCCAATTTCAACGCGCTTACCGGCACGCTGCTCGGCAATGCTTGGCGGGATGTGGACATTCCCAACCTGCCCGGGAGTTCACTGTCGCGCAATTTGGCGGATGGGCGTGGCGTCGACCTCCATTCCTTCTCGTTCAATTTCGACAAAAAATTCGGCGACGGTTGGAACGTCACTGATGTCGGCGGCTACAATGGCGGCACCACGACATGCAACTGTGCCTTCAATGTCGGCAACTATATCGAAGGGACGCAAGGCGGCAACGCGATCGGGACGCTTGGCGCGCTGGTCGGCACGTCGCTGCCGGGCCTGCCGACCGGGGTTAAGGTCGCCAGCGTCAACGGTACGTTGCTTAACTCCGGCGCCGCCGTCGGTCCCAATCAGCAGATCACCAGCGCCGAGGTCTGGACCGTCAGCAAGACGGTCTCGTCCTTCACCAACGAATTCAGGTTGAGCAAGGATTTGTTCGCGGGCAATACGCTAACCGCCGGTGTCTATTACGCCCATTCGACCGATGACGACTTTTGGGATCTGGGCAATAACCTGCTGCTGACCTTCCAGAATAATGCCTCGCCGCTTAACGTGACCGTCAAGGGCACCGATGGCAAGATCTACAATGTGACCCATAACGGGTTCGCCTCGGCCTCCTTCTTCCAGATCACACAGGATTGGACCGGCGACAATATCGCGACGTATCTGTCCGACGACTGGAAGATCAATGACAAGCTCAGCGTCGATGTCGGCGTCCGCCGCGAATTACAGAAGGATGAGGGTCAGGTCAGCAACGACACGACGACCAACCTGTCGTCAAATCCGCTCGATCTGTGGGGCATCGGCGCCTCCGTGCCGTGCTCTTCGGTGGCCGGCGGTTGCGCAGGCGGCAATTTTGATACCATCCAAAACACCGTTCAGGCGTTTTCTTGGACCGCCGGCGCCAATTACTATCTCGAGGACGATCTGGCGGTCTATGCGCGTGCCAGTGTCGGCGCTCATCTGCCGTCCTTCGATGATCTGCGCGGTGCTGCGAATGGCACCGTCCCGCAGGAACGGGCGGTGGTGTACGAAATCGGCGCGAAGACGGCTACCTCCTGGTATAGCGGCTCGATCGATCTCTATCACCAGCAATTCTACGCCACACCGACCCAGCTGATCGTCAATAACACCGTCGAGTTCTTCGAGACCTCGACCAAGGGTTATGGCGCCGATTTCGAAGGGGCGATCCGTCCGCCATTCTTCCCGCATTTCGAGGTGGATGTGACGGGCGATTATCTGCATGCCAAGAATGATGAAGGCCCGACCCCGGCGACGCTGTCGACCAATCCGGCACTGGCGGCCGCCACCGCCGCCGCCGGCGACCCGTTCGACGGTGCGGCCGTGGCCCGCCAGCCGGTGTTCCAGTCACGCGTGACCCCTTCCTACACCTACCCGTTCGAGTGGGGTTCGGTGAAGCTGTTCAGCACCTGGACGCATTCCGGTCCGCGCTATGCCGACTTCGCCAATTCGCAGCCATTGCCGTCTTACGACACGCTCGATGCCGGTGCGATCGCCTATGTCGGCGATGCGTGGGATATTCGCGTAACAGCGACCAACCTCACCAACTCCTTGGCTTTGACCGAGGGAGCGGCACAGCAGACGGGCACCGGTGTGTCAAACGGGGTTGGTATCGCCCGGCCGGAGTTCGGCCGTGACGTGCAGCTCTCGGCCACCTTGCATTTCTGACGGTAAACCGGACCGGGCACCGTCCGGTCCGGTCGTGGCGAGCGGCAGGAGAAGATCTCCTCCCAAGAACCTGCCGCTCGCCATGTTCCCTGCCCGTCCCGACCCCTGTTCAAGTGGCGAGTTTGAATGTGACTGAATCGATGACGAGGAACGCCGCAATTCAATCGAGGATTCCGGCGGACGAGCCCTGGCTGATTGAGCCGATGGCGAGCGATGCCGCAATTCGCTTGGGGGTTTCGGCAGACGACCCTTGGGTGATGGTGCAGGAAGGTTTCGATCCCGACCTCGAAGCCAAGCACGAAACCTTGTTTGCGCTGGCTGATGGCGCGCTCGGCGTGCGCGGCGGCCTCGAAGAATGGACCAGTCCGAGCGACGGCATGTTCCTCGCGGAAGTCTTCGAGCGAACTCAAATCCACTACCATGAACGCCATCCAGGTTTCGCGGAGGCCACTGACACCCGCGTCCCGGTTGCCGACAGCAAGCGCATCGCGGTGCTTATCGACAACGAACCGGTCGATCCGACCTGCGGCGTGGTGCGCAGCTTTCGACGCAGTCTCGATCTGCGCACCGGTCGCGCCACGCGCGATATGCTGTGGGAAGCACCGTCCGGCCGGCTCGTCGAGCTTTCGGCGGAACGGACGCTGTTTTTTGCCCAGCCTGGGACGATGGCGCTGCGCTTCACGGTCACCGCGGTCAATTTCGCCGGCCGGGTCACGCTGGTCTCCGGCATCGCCGCGGCGCGCGCGGTCGAGCCGCAGGGCGACGATCCGCGCATCGGTGCCGAACTGGCCGGTGGCGGGCTGCGTGTGGTCGATACGATCCTCGATGCCGAGGCGCCGGGGCTGGTTCAGGAAACGCGCCACAGCCGCATCGCCGTTGCCTGCCGGCAAAGCCAACGCGTGCTGACCGCCGACGTTGCGCGCCTCGCCCCGGCGGTGACGTCGCAGGGGGTGAGCCAGGGCTTCGCGGCCGAGTTGGCGCCTGGGGACACCATCGGCATCGAGAAATTTGTCGCTTATGCCTGGCAACCGACCGGTCGCGACGGCATCGCCGACACTGTGCGCACGTTGTTCGATCGAAGCGGCGCCATGCTCCGGCGGCTTGCGGCCGGCGATTTCGATCGGAACGCGTCGACGCAGGCCCAGATCCTGGACAATTTTTGGGCCGATTCGACCTTGGCCATCGACGGCGACCCCAAGGCGCAGGAAGCGTTGCGCTTCAACCTCTTTCACCTGTTTCAGTCGACCAGCCGGTCCGGCTGCGCCAGCCTTGCCGCCAAGGGCCTGACCGGCGAAGGTTATGAAGGGCATTATTTCTGGGATACCGAGGCGTTCGCCGCGCCGATGCTGATCTTTACGGCGCCGGCACTGGTCCGCTCCATGCTCGAATGGCGCTATCGGACGCTTGATCGCGCGCGCGCCCATGCCCGCGAGTTGGGCCATCAGCGTGGGGCGCTGTTTGCCTGGCGAACCATTTCCGGCGACGAATGCTCCAGTCACTATCCCAGCGGTTCGGCCCAGTATCACATCAATGCGGCTGTCGCCTATGCCATCAGACTCTACGACGCCGGTACCGGCGATGACGAGTTCATGGCTGCGATGGGTGCAGAAATCCTATTTGAAACCGCGCGAATCTGGCTGGAGATCGGCCATTTCAACGCGCGTAAAGGCGGGGCGTTCTGTATCGCGGGCGTGACCGGGCCGGATGAGTATACCGCCCTGGTCGACAATAATTATTATACGAACGCCATGGCGCAGCGGCATTTGCGTTTCGCCGCTTCCGTCGCCGCTCGGCTTGGCGCCGACAGGCCGGCGACATATTCCGCACTCGCGGCCCGGCTCGGCCTGAGCGAGGCTGAGATCGTCGAGTGGCGCCGCGCCGCCGATGCCATGTATTTGCCGTATGACGAGGAACTCGGCATCCACAAGCAGGATGACGGGTTCCTGGATCGCCCGGTTTGGGCGCCGGCGGCGACCGAGGCCGGGGACCATCGGCCGCTGCTGCTGCGCTACCACCCGCTGACGCTCTACCGCTACCAACTCTGTAAACAAGCCGATCTGATTTTGGCCATGGTGTTGTCTGGGTTGGATGTCGAGCCAGCCGCTAAGCGGCGTAATTTCGAGTATTACGAACCGATTACGGTGCATGATTCGACGCTGTCGCCCAGCACCTTCAGTATCCTGGCCGCCGAGATCGGCGATCGCGACAAAGCTTATCGCTATTTCACCCGGTGCGCTCGGGTCGATCTCGATGATTCGCACGGCAATGTCCGCCATGGTGCGCATATGGCGGCGATGGCGGGCAGTTGGCTGGCACTCACCTGGGGTTTTGCCGGGTTGCGCTGCGAGGGGCCATGCCTGGCCTTCGCGCCACAATTACCGGCGGAATGGCGTGGGTACGATTTCGGCCTGGTCTGGCGCAATCGCAGGCTGCGTGTCGCGGTGACCGGCGACAGCGTCTGCTATACGCTGGATGCCGGGCCGGCACTACGCATCCGTCATTACGGTCGTGACGTCGACCTGCCCGGTGGTGGCGCTTGCCGCCTCGGCTCGGAGGCGGTGCCATGAGCTTTCCACGGCCGCTCTGCGCCGTGATCTTCGATCTCGACGGGGTATTGACCGACACGGCATCAGCGCATTTCCGTGCCTGGAAGAAACTTGCCGATGAGTTGGGTATCCCGTTCGACGCCACGGCCAACGAATCGCTGAAGGGCATCGATCGCATGGGCTCGCTGGATCTTATCCTGCGCCGGGGCGGGTTGGTATTGGGCGATGATGCAAAACGCGCGCTGGCGGCGCGCAAGAATGCCAGCTACCAGAGCGAGATCGCGGCCTTCTCGCCGGCCGAACTATTTGCCGGTGCCGCAGCGACCCTGACAGTGCTCCGCGCCGCCGGCCTGAAGACCGGCCTCGCCTCGTCGAGTCAGAATGCGCCGTTCCTGCTCGACCGATTGGGCATTGCCGACAGATTCGATTATGTCGCCGACGCGCAATCGATCCGGCGCGCCAAGCCTGACCCTGAAATCTTCCTGACCGTTGCGACTGCTTTGGGCGTACCGCCCGGCGACTGCCTCGGCGTTGAGGATGCCGCGGCCGGCATTGCCGCGATCAAATCGGCCGGCATGTGGGCGCTCGGCATCGGGGAAGCGGCGACACTGCCGCGGGCTGATGCGCTCATCGCCGACATCGGCCAATTCCGTCTCGCCGACTATCTGGTGGGGGCGATCTGATGGTCGGCGTCGCGCCCGCGATCCACGCAGATGAATCGCGGCGCGGCGGGGTGGCGATCCGGCTGTCCATCGTGCTGTGCTATGGCGTGCTCGCGATCCTGCTCAACAGTGCCGGCACGGTCATCCTGCAATCGATCAACAGCCTCGGTGTCGCCAAGGACGAAGCCGCCTTGCTGGAGGCGTTCAAGGATCTGCCGATCGCGATCGTATCCTTCCTGGTGGCGTCGTTTCTGCCCCGACTGGGCTATCGTCGCGCCATGATGATCGGGCTGGCGGCGATAGCGCTTGCATGCGCGGCCATGCCGCTTCTGCCGTCGTTCCTCATGGTCAAGCTGTTGTTCATCGTGACGGGTGCCGGCTTTGCCCTGATCAAAGTATCCGTCTACTCGATCATCGGTTTGTTGACCCGCACCGAGCGCGACCATGCCAGTTTCACCAATATGGTCGAAGGGATGTTCATGCTCGGCGTGCTCGGTGGCTATTGGCTGTTCAGCGCGTTCATTGATTCGGCCGGCCCGCATTCGCAAGCTTGGCTCGGGGTCTATTGGGTGCTGGCCGGTTTCGTCGTGTTCGTTCTGATTCTGCTGGCGTTCAGCCGGCTCGACGAAAGCGAGGCGCATCCGGCATGGTCCAATCCGGTCGGGGATTTCATGGCGATGCTGCGGTTGACGCTGCGGCCCCTGGTGCTGGTCTTCGTCATTTCGGCGTTCCTGTCCGTGCTGATCGAGCAGGGCGTCGGCACTTGGCTGCCGACCTTCAACAATCAGGTATTGAACCTGCCGGCCGCGATGAGCGTTCAGGCCGCCAGCATCTTCGCACTCGGCCTGGCGGTCGGCCGCTTGTTGGCGGCGCTTGCGCTGGCACGGGTCGATTGGTATCCGGTGCTGAACCTGTGCTTGGGCGCAATGGCGATCTTGGTCCTGCTGACCTTACCGCTGACACAAGGGCTCCAGCCGAGCCCGCGGATGACTTGGTTTGATGCCCCTGTTGCGGCCTTTGTCCTGCCGCTGATCGGCGTGTTCATGGCGCCGATTTATCCGGCGATCAACTCAGCGCTGCTGTCGTCGCTGCCGCGATCGGAGCATGCCGCGATGGTGGGATTGATCGTCGTCTTTTCGGCCTTGGGCGGGACGACCGGTTCGCTGATCATCGGCCAGGTCTTCGACGCTTTCAGCGGTCAGACCGCGTTTTATCTGTTGATCCTGCCGATGGCGATGATGCTGGTGAGCGTCTACTTTTTCAAACGCGCGATCGACGCTGCCGGGGCGGAACCGCGGCAGCGCTTGCCGAAATGGCGCTCTGACCTTTACGCGGCCGAGGACAGCGATCGTGTGTGAACCATGACGAATGCGGCACCATCTGCACCCGACACGGCGTCACACAATCGCCCCGCCCCACAGCCATCATCGCCGTTCACCGCCCCGGTGTCGAGAAGGCGGCCGGGCTTTTGTGGCCTTCGGCATCGACGGCGCGGACGCCGAACAGGTAATTGTCTTTCGACAGGGGGATATGCGCAGTGAGGCCGGTGCCGCCATCTTGGGTCCCGCTCCAGAACGGCTCGTAGGTCAGGCGCGTGACGATTTCGTAGCGGGCGGCACCCGGCACGGCGGACCAGGTGAGGTCGGTCTCGTTGGTCAGTTCCTTGGTGACGGTGACCGCGTCGCGCGGTGTGGCCGGGGCCAGCGCCAGGGCACCGATCGCGGCGATATTGTAGCGGGCGACGCGCGCCAGATAGTCGAAATCGACGAACTGCTCCAGATCGCCAAACTGCACGCCGCCCTCGACGCGGACATCCTGGTGCTGGTGATTGAAATTCTCGACCGTCTCGGTCAGGCGCAGGGCCGGAAATCCCACCTTCAGAAACGACATATGATCGCTGCCGCGCAGATAGCGATCATAGCGATAGACCAGATCGCCCTTCATCGGCGCGTCGGCCTGATCGCCGATTTCCTTGACGAAGCGGGCCAGCTCGCGGCTGTCGCTGTCGTTTTCCCCGCCGGACTGGTTGATCTTCGTCAGAGTGCCGTTGCCCGGCAGCGCTTCGGAGAAGATTCGGATGGTGTAGGGGTTGCTCTCGCCCTTCGGCCCGACTGAGGCGCCGACGATATCATTGTTGAGATCACCCTCGACATCGACCGAGGCATCCTTCAAGGCCTGCGCGTGGTGCTGCGAGCCGAGCAAGCCCTGCTCCTCGCCAGTGTAAGCGACAAAAATGATCGTGGCCTTGGCCGGCAGATTGACCAGGGCGCGCGCCGCGGCCAGTACGACGGCGACGCCCGACGCATTGTCGTCGGCGCCCGGCGCGTCATGCACGCCGTCGGTCACATCGGTGATGCGGCTGTCATAATGGCAGGAAATGACATAAGTGCGGGTCGACTCCTCGCTGCCTTTGAGCACGGCCAGGACGTTCGACAAATTGACATCGCGCACGACCCGCTTGCCATCGGCTTTTTGCAGGAAGGTATCGACGCTGACACTCATCCGCCCGGCCGATTTGCCGGCGATCGCGCGGAACTGGGCTTCGATCCAGTCGCGTGCCGCGGTAATGCCGCGCCTTGGCCCCTGATCCTCGGAAAAGATATTGCGCGTGCCGAACGCGACCAGGGCTTCGTCATCGGCGCGAAGCTGTTGCGGCGTGACGGTTTTGCCCGCTTCGACCAGGCGGCGGTCGAGGCCGTCGCTCTTCGCTTGTCCGAATGACGGGGCGGCAATCAGGCCGGCAGCGGCCAACAGCACGGCTAAAACGCCCTTTTTCATGGTTTCACCCTTTTTGCGCATTTAGCGAGCGTGATAGCCGACCCGAAAATTCAATTCAAGGTGCAGCAGCCCCGGCACCGATCTGCGCGCGATGCTGCATGACATGATCGGCCAGCACCACGGCCATCATCGCCTCGCCGACCGGCACGGCGCGGATGCCGACGCAGGGATCGTGGCGGCCCTTGGTCTGGATCGTGGCGTCCTGGCCGCCGGTCGTCACCGTGCGCCGTTCGGTCAGGATCGAGCTGGTCGGTTTGACCGCGAAGCGCAGCACAATGTCCTGGCCGGTCGAGATGCCGCCCAGAATGCCGCCGGCCTGGTTCGACAGGAACTGCACGCCTTCATTGCCCATGCGCATCTCGTCGGCATTCTCCTCGCCGGTCAGCAATGCTGCGGCGAAGCCGGTGCCGATCTCGACGCCCTTGACCGCATTGATCGACATCATCGCCGAGGCGAGATCGGCATCGAGCTTGCTGTAGATCGGGTTGCCGAGCCCGGCCGGCACGCCCGAAGCGACAATCTCGACGATGGCGCCGATCGACGAGCCAGATTTGCGGATGCTATCCAGATAGTCGGCCCAGCCGGCCGCCGCGGCGGCATCGGGGCACCAGAACGGGTTGCGCTCGGTCTCGGCCCAATCCCACTTGCTGCGATCGATCGCATGTGGGCCGATCTGCACCAAAGCGCCGCGAATGGCGACCGACGGCCCGAGGAT
>JBAVTK010000380.1:0-2029 GCA_049696095.1 Aliidongia sp.
AATTCGAAAGGTGAGTTAATTAGCCAACTAGATGGGGATCAATCTAGCCCAGGCCCCGGTGGCCCGCCGGACTATACTTGGATGAAGGATACGAGGAATAACCTTAAGCCTTCTGCTGGAGGGGCTAATGCTATAGTACAAGGTACCAAGGATATGGGCGTTGATGCAGCGGCGGCTATACCATACGCCATTGGACCCGAGGGCAGTTTAGGTGCGGCGGCGCTACGTGCGGTACTTTCTGATGGGGGCAGTGGGTTATTGGACTCACTGATGAATCCAGGGAAATCGGGCGGGGATGTTGCGGCGGATGCTGTGAGGCGAACTGTGGTACAGGGTTTACTACCTTCAATTATTAGTAAAGGGCTCGGGGCTGTGGACAGTATCCGGCTAGATCCCGATCGATGGATGCCGCACGATACTGTCAATGCGGAACCCACTACCCGTTCTGGTACGGGCGGTACCTCAATTACCTCTAACAATACAGGAACTTCTACTACTGGCCCTATACCAAACGCCGCCGATAACCCCGCGCAAGCTGCGGCCCGCGCGTATAGTCAAGGAGAAATACAGCGGATGCAGGGTATTACGGTGAAAACTCCTTCGCAGGGAACACAGATACAGAATGCTATAGGCAAGCATCAAGCTGTGCTAGACGCATTAGATGAAGCTAACCAAGTACCCGGTACACAGACCACCTCTAAGGGAACTAGCCAATCTCGAATGCAAACTAATAATTCCGGGGTAACCCAACCCGGCCAACGGGTTATTACTAAAGGGTCGGGGGCATTTGGATATCCCCCCCTACTATTAAAGAACTTACTACAATCCTCCCCTGGATTAAGCCCCTTACAGAAACTTCTTACAGGGCTTGGCTTTAATGTAGCGGGCGACGTAGGTAGTGATCTAAGCAAATAGGAGAGTGGGGCACACAACATATGAGTGTGCCCCGTTCCACCTTAGAGTGCCTTCTGGTGCTTCTGGCACTCTTTTAGAGCAAGATCTATATCCGCCCTAAGCCCTTCCAGATCTACTAAAGCGCTAACCTCCATTTCCGATGTAGAAGTGTCTGACATGTACCTCACTCCTACTTTTATAATTTTTATTGTCTCAATCTTGCCATTCTTTAGGACAATGACCACCCTAGGGAATTTTATTACAACTTTTGTAGTAGTTTCTGTCACTTTGTACCTCCCGGTATCTTCTTGGCGAAGAATGCAATGCTCTTATCAGTAAGTTTGAATGTGCTACCGTTCTTTTCTTCTCGCACCGTAATAAGTCCCCCCTCCATCAGTGTCCTTACTACCCCGTCCAGGGTTTCTGCACTCATGTCACTCCAACAGCGATACATTACCTCTTGTCTGGTAAGGTAATATTCTGGAGTTTCCCAGAGTACCTTGAGTAGCTGTACTGTCGGTTCAACTTCCTTGTTTTTCCCATTTCCCATTGTCAAACGTCTATAGTTGGAGAATAGCGACTGGCATTTTGATATAGCCTCTTCTAGTATAGGTACATCTATCTTCAGGGCGCGGTTTTTTGCCACCGCTAACAGCATGGCTACTTTCAGGATATTCGTATGTATTCGACCTTCGGCACCTGTCTTGCTACCATACTCTTCAAGTGTAGGGCAGACATTAAGATACCAATCGTTATATAGTGCTCTGGCTTCTTGCGCCATTGAAAAGGTCCCTTTTAGTTTAGCCACCTCACCCACAATAGATTGCAGTTCCGAAGGATCATACTTAGCTGCACCTTCGAACATAAGGCTATTCCTATGGCGCACCTTGTCGCCATATACGATGAGGCAACGCGATAAGAGTCCCCCGTAGATCGCTTTATTGTTAAATACGGGTCTAAGTAATTCTTCGTTAGATGCTCCTAGCATTGTGACTACCACATTGTTCAGAGTTACCGTAGCGCGGCTTACTAAGGCAGAGGTATATGTTGTTTTAAAATCATATAGATCCGTTAATACTGGGATGGTAGCTTCATCATCCGTGAACATAGCGGATATCTCTTCGGAGAATACGAT
>JBAVTK010000381.1:0-6849 GCA_049696095.1 Aliidongia sp.
ATGCGATCGTGCCGACAGGTTCCATCCACGTCGTGATTTAGCGAATTTTCGGCGATTCGGTACAATCATTGGCAATGTGTGGCGAATGAGAGTTCGATGTTCGCGGCCATAAACTGTTCCCGATACGTTTCTATCATGACGACCGGTGCGGCGCCATGCCGGAATTTGTCAGGCGCCGCTTGATTCCCCGCTGTGCCCGGTCACAGGTTTATTGTCCACAAGGTTATCCACAGGCATGATAGGACCGGTCTGGGCCGCGAGCAGCTTTGCAGTTGCCGTTTCGATGCGCCGTTCGAGTTCGCCAAGGACGTACCGTCGATCCAGGCCTGGATTGATCGGCGGCAGAATCTCGATCACAATCCGGCCCGGCTGCTTGCCGAAACTGTTTCGGCGCCAAAACAGCCCTGAATCGAGCGCAACCGGAACCAGCGGAATGCCGAGCTGCGAATAGAGTGCCGCAACACCCGGCTGATAGGGCAAGCTTCCGCCGACCGGGCCGCGCGTCCCTTCGGGAAAAATCGCGATTGACCGGCCCTCCGCCACGACCGACCGTGCCTGAGCGATCAGCTTGCGGACAGCACTCGCCCCAGCCTTGCGATCGACGACGATGTGGCCGGGTCGGACCAGATACCAGCCGAAAATCGGGATCAACGTCAGCTCGCGCTTCAGCACAATCGCCGGATCGTGCGCCAAGCGGTTCAGCACCAGCGTGTCAAACGCGGACTGATGTTTTGCCGCAATGATATAGGGCTCGGACGGCAGATTTTCCCGGCCGACGATGACATGATCGAGGCCGACCGTCACCTTGAGCCAGGCGACCAGCACATCGGTCCAACGCTCGCTGTACCACACGGCCCAGCGGCGACGGCACAGGAACGGCAGGCCGAAAATCACCATTGCCGCCGTAAACCCGAAATAGCCGACATTGAATAGGATTGCACGCAAATGGATCATGTCGAGCCTTGATGCGTCGCGTTGGACAGAGGGTGCAAACGGACGAGAGCGCCGAGATATTTCACATATTCGATGATGATAAGGCGTGCCGTGCCGCGCAGCGACCAGAGATTATCCGGTTCGGCGCCGTCGGGAAAGACCGGGTGGGGAATGATGCGAATGCCCGGCGGCAATGCTCGTCTGAATTCCAGCAAGGCACGCGGCATGTGATAATTGGCGGTAACCAGTCGAATGCTGTGCAATCCTTCGGCCCGCAACCATCCGGCCGTCTCCAACGCGTTGCCATGGGTATTGTCCGCCATATGCCCGAGCACGATGCAGCATTCAAGACCACGCGGCGCATGCGGCATCTGCCGGAGCATCGCATCAATGTCGATGCCTTGATGAACGCCGGACACAAACAGCTTGCCCGCGCGCCCTCCAGCCAGCAAAGCGAGGCCGTTTTCGAGCCGCATTTTGCCGCCGGTCAGCACGACCACGGCGTCGGTGATGCTGTCAGGGTCGGCGACCGGCTGCTCGACCCCCCTGACGAACCAAACGAAGCCGGCAAGCCAGCATATGATCAGCGCCGCCAGGAGCAGACGCCACGCGCGATATCTCACGGCATGCGCGCCAGGGTGCGCAGCACCGTGACCCGCGCGGTCACCAGCGCGACCAGGCCCATGGCCAAGGGCAGCATTGCCAGCACCACCCAGGCCGCCAACGGGAGCGTCAAGCCCGGCGCCAGATCGGCCACCGCCGCCCCCCCTCGCTCCGCCGCGAGTTTAAAGGCACCGAAGGTCAGCAGCGCGGGCAAAAGACCAATAATGGCGCCGCGCAATCCCAGACGAAAGGCATGCCATTGGAACTGTCGGGCGATGTAGCTGTCGGTCGCACCCATCATATGCAACAGGTCGACGATCGGGGCATGGATCATCAGGCCGGTGCGCGTGATGAAGATCACCGTCGAGACCGCCACCAGACCGATCAATGCGACGATAACCGCCGCCCCGATCTCAAGCAGTTTTGCCACGCGCAACAATTGCTCGACCCAGGCGCCGTGGGTTTCGACGCTGGCCCCGGGCACCAGCACCGCCAAATGCCGCGAGAGATCCGCAAGATCGAGCGGCACGGAATCGGCCCGCTGCACATCGATCAGCACCGGTAACGGCAATTGATCGACCTCGACCGCGCCGCCGAGCCAGGGTTGCAGCAAGGCGGCCTCGACCTGCCCATCCAGCGTCGTGGCGCCGGTTACCCCAGCTGTGCCGCGCAAGACGGTCATCACTTGATTCACCGTCGCTGCGGCCAGGGTTCCGCCGGTTAACGGCTGCGGCAGCTGGATCGTCAAGGCGCCACGCAGCCCGTTATCCCAGCGGAGCAGGGCCGTGTCGACGGCAAAGCCCGCACCGGTCGCCAATGCCGCCAGAAACACCATCAGCCCGACCAGCCACGGCAGAAACCGGGACGAGCCGTCGCCATCAAGGGGCAGGGTCGAGCCGCCGGCCATCTGGTCAGAGCCTCCGCGCCGCGCCCGGTCGCTGACTCAACCGCCCGTCGCGCAGCAGGATGGTCGGATAGCCGAAGCGTTCGATGAGGGCGGCGTTATGCGTGGCGATCACGACTGTGGTGCCGAGCCGATTGAGTTCCTCGAACAGATGAAGCAGGCGCAGCCCGATCGAGTCGTCAACATTTCCAGTCGGCTCGTCGGCCAGCAGCAGGCTGGGCCGCGTGATGACGGCGCGCGCGATGGCGATGCGCTGCTGCTGGCCGCCCGAGAGGTGCGAGGGTCGCGTATTGATATGATCCTCCAGCCCGACCCAGCGCAGCAGATCGACGACATGCTCCCTGATGACCGGCTCCTCGGCCCCGCCGACCCGCAATGGCAGGGCGACATTGTCGAGCGCCGACAGATGATCGAGCAGGCGAAATTCCTGAAACACGACGCCGATCTGACGTCGCAAATTCGGCAGATCGCGCCGCGCCACCGCGGCGACATCACGACCGAAGATCGAGACCCGGCCCCGCGTCGGTCGTTCGGCAAGATAGAGCAGGCGCAGCAATGTGGACTTGCCGGCGCCGCTCGCCCCGGTCAAGAAGCGGAAATCTCCCGCCGCGAGTTCGAGATTGACGTCTTGCAGCACTTCCGGCCCACGGCCATAGCGCATTGCGACGTTTTCTAATCTGAGCACGCCTATGCCAACCTCTACCATGCCTGCCGGCCTCAGCCGATCCGGCTCTGGTGTAAACTCAGGTGATCGCCGCTGCAATGGGTAGTGCCGGTCGGCGCCGTGGCGGGACCGGGATCGACCATTTTATTCGGGCCGGCCCTCAAGGGCGAGCGTGCAATCGAGCGCAGTTTCCGCGACCGCACGGTTGCGGCCGTTGCTCTTCGCGCGATAAAGCGCGCAATCGGCCCGGTCGATCAACACCGTCAACGGCTCGCCGAGACGAAAGGCGGCGACGCCGATCGACACGGTTACGATCCCGAAATCCTCGTCAGTGCTCTTCGGCCGGATATAGCGATGAGCCAGGCTGTCGCAGATCTGCGTGGCCAATGCCGCAGCACCGTCCAATTCCGTGCGCGGCAAGATGATGCCGAATTCCTCGCCGCCGTACCGGGCGACGGTGTCCTGGCCTTTGATCGAGTCGGTCAAGGCATGCGCGACCATGACCAACACCTGATCGCCCGCCTGATGCCCGAAACGGTCGTTGAAGCTCTTGAAGTGATCGATATCGACCATGAGCAGCGACATGGTCTCGCCGGTCTCCATCGATCCGGTCGCCGCCTCGCGCAGCTTGGCATCGAAGAACTTTCGATTGCCGATGTTGGTGAGCGCGTCGGTCAGCGCTTCCTTGCGCGTGTTCACCAGGTCGCGCCGCAAGGTTTCAACCTCGCCGGCCGAGCGGTTCAAATGCGACTCCAAGATCTGATTATGCTCGGCCATCCGCTGGGTTTCGATCAGGATATTCGCCACCATTCGCTGAAGGTCCGGCGTGCCGGTGCCCGGCAAAACGTGATCGTGAAAATCCTTCAGCGTGTCGGCATAACGCGCATTGTCGCCCCCGACCGCGCCGAGTTCACGCAAGATTTGCTGCAATAGCCCTTCGACCCGAAGCGTGCTGCTTTGGGCTGCTGCCGCGATCCGCTTCTGGCCGAAAAAACGGTCATAGAGTTCGTCATTGAGTTCCGGCGTGAACTCCCGCTGATTCGACTGAAGGATGTCCAAGGTCAATTTCAGTTCGGGAACACAGTCCGCCGAATAACAATACCACAGCAAATGATTGTTCGGATGCGGCGGGATACCCAGCCGCTTCATGCAGGCGATTGCGGCGCGGGAATATTGTTCGGCCTCCTGCGGGCTTTCCAAGAACTGCACCGTTTGCTCCCAGCCGCGCGAGGCATTGCAATGCCGCCGCGGATCTTAATCTGTGTCAGCATCACCCAACGTGTCGAAGGTGCCGTTCCGCTACGCCCTCGACCACTTCGGACCCGCTCTTTCACCAGCAAATGCCAGAGTGGTTACGATCCCTTTAAGAATGCGAACGAGTCGATGCGACGCAATAAATTTTTACACGCCGTCACCAAAGAGCCGAACCTTTCCCGATTGCGCCGGTTAGTTCGCGACTTCTGCCACGATCAGGCTCAAACTTGACAATTATTCCGATTTGCTTTTCGGGGCCATGAGAATCGAATGGACGCAATGAGACACGTCGATTCACTGCGCGGCACCCGATGATCGGCAAGGGGGTTCATTGCATGGCGGCAGAGTCCCGCTGCTCCACCGTCAAATGGCATGACACGTTTTGGTTCTTCGCAGGCGTGATCGTGGAATCAGCCTTCATCCCGATTGCCCGAGATGCAAGTGCCGCTTGCGCTTGTGGCGGCCGCCTGCCTATAACGATCTAATGCTGCTCATTTCGGCGCCCGCATGATCGTCACCTGCCCCGCCTGCGCCACCCGGTACGTCGTCGATCCAGCCGCTCTCGGCCCGACGGGACGAACGGTGCGGTGCGCGCGCTGTGCCGAGACCTGGCTTCAGGCGACCCCACCGGATGCACGACCCGAGCCGATGGCGCCGCTCGCACCCGTCGTGACGCCCGCGCTATCCTCCGACGGCCCGTCGGCAATGCGGACCGAGCCGATGCCGAGTTTCATCGCTCAGGCCGGTGGCGATATGGCGAACCTGCCGGCGCTGCGCGCGCCACCACGGCTGGTCCGACCGATCCATGTCGGCTGGGCGGCACTTGCCGGATTTGTCGTGATCTTGCTGGGCGGCCTCATCCTCTTCCACACCGAAATCGGCGCGGCCTGGCCGGCAACGCAACGGCTCTATAATCTGGCCGGATTGACCGCGCCCGGGGTCGATGACTGGCTCAAGGTGCGCGATGCGCATTCGGCCTATAGTACGATCGACGGCAAGCCGGCGGTGACGATCAGCGGCGAGATCGTCAATGTCTCGCCGGCACCGCATCCGGTCCCGAAGCTGCGCATCTCGCTCGTCAATGCGCAAAACGAAATCGTCGCAAGCTGGCTGTTCCAGCCGAGCGAGGCGCCGTTGCCGCCCGGTGGTACGCTGCCTTTCAGTACATCGAATGCAGCACCGGCCGCGACTGTGACCACGGTCAATGTGACATGGGCGCCGGAATAGCGGGCCTTGCATGGGAGGCGGGGTTGAGCGATGGGCCGCGTTCGAGTCGAGGTTGTCGGTATTCCGGCCGCCCGACGATCCAGATAGGGGCGATCGGGCGCGCGTACCGTACCCGAACTCCCAGATAGTTCTAGGTGGGCGCAGATAGTCTAGGCCATTGGGAACGCTTGGTATTGCGCCGTGCTGGGCGGTCTTCTTTCAGGATGACCGTCCTGAATGTCACAGAAACACGTCGAGCCCTGGGACGGTTATGGCCATCTAACCGATCGGACATCCGAGCCGGAATGCCGTGCTTCCAGTCGTAGCGGGACCTTCCATTCAACAGGATGACGCTGCCTGGCCGCAGGTCAACATCCACGACCTCTGCCCCGTCCACCGATGTGAACGTCATTATGCATGCAGATAGGAGAGAGACCGACGCCACGGCGTCGCCGAAGCAAGGAATGCAATCCACGTGCGGTGCTATGCCTTGACCCGGCATATACTCATTGACGATGACTTGGTCGGGAACTGCAGAGAACAGGCCGCGCTTCACAAGCCGGTTACCCATGCTCACCGCCCAGGGTGGGAGCGGCGCGGCCCGCATGCTTTCGTTGATTGACCTGGCCTTATAGTCGTACTTGAACCCGTAGTGTTGCACGCGGCGCCGCAGGTCGGTAATCCACTCGGCTGAGTCGATTTGCGAAACGACGCGTGCGGCCTCTTCCGGGGTGACGAAATCCTCGGCATAGATCAGGTCGGGAACCATTGCCGGATCCCGCGTTAGATCACTGACGCCGCTATCGAACAGGTCGTAGGAACGCATCGTACACCTATTGTATCCGGACGACATCATACACAGTTTGCCCGACACTGTCCCGCCAGTTACGAACGCTGCCATCGGGTCGGAGGTCAAGAAGCATTTGAACAACTTTTTCATCCAGATTAACTGATCTAGGTGGATGTATGTTAGACTGAGTGGATTGCTAGTTTGGTTTTTTACATGTTCAGCCCAGGCTAATGCTGCGGTGCCTGGCCCTGCGCCAAAGTCTACCATAAGGCAACGTCCCTGATGCTGAATAATTCCTGCCCCAAGCTGTATTGCCTTAGCGCGGCTCCTCCCGTTGTTTCCGGTGGCCCAAGATATTGGGTTCCCAGCCTCACCAATCCCCTCATATTATACAACTGAAAACAGCCCACTGAATGCATGACACTCGGAAATTGTGTCGGCGAAGCGCGCCATGAGCGGCGCTAGCCTGATTTCCGGCATTGTCGGGATGAGTTC
>JBAVTK010000382.1:0-10109 GCA_049696095.1 Aliidongia sp.
GCCGCCCAGGCGGGAGGCCCGGCCGCCGGCCAGAATCACGATGTCCGGCCCGGTCACGCCAGGTCTGCCAGCAAGATATTGGTCTCGGAATGCGAGATCGCCCGGATCGCGCGGATGCCGTTCAGCACCCGGTCGAGTGCTGCCAGATCGGCCGCACGCAGTTCGACCACCAGATCCCAACGGCCATTGGTCGAATAGATCCGGCTGACCTCGGGGTTGCGCTTCAGCGCGGCCACCACCGGCTTGACCTCGCCCGAGCTGAGTTCGAGCGTGGTGACCGCCCGAACGAGCCCAGCCTCGGCCTCGCTGCCGAGCCGGACGGTGAAGCCGCGCAGCACCCCGCCGGCCAGCAGCCGGTCGATCCGGTTCTGCACCGTGCCGCGCGAGACACCCAGAATCTTGGCGAGCGTCGCCGTCGGCAGCCGCGAATTGTCGCGCAATTGTTCGATCAATCTCTGGTCGAGCGCGTCGAGAGAAATGGAGATTTGTCGATCCGTCAAGATGACCTGCCGATCTGCCGCTGATTCAAGCAAATCGTAGCACTTCTTTGGCTATTTGTTAGCGGGCGTTTGGCGCACGCTTCGCAGTGTTGATTTTCACGAAAGCTGATCGCCATGTCCGACCAGACGCCCGACCGACGGAGCCGCCCGATCGCGCTGCTCGGCATTCCGCTCGAACTCGGTGCCGGCGAGCCCGGCTGTGTCATGGGGCCCGCGGCGCTGCGCACGGCCGGGCTGCCGGGGATGCTGCGCGATCTGGATTACGAAGTGATCGATCACGGCGATCTGGCCCGCCCGACCGACATCGCCCTCGATCTGGCGCCGGGCGATGCGGCGCGGTGCAAACATCCGGCCGAGATCGCCGCCTGGACCCGTGCGATCCATGACCGCGCCTATGACATGGCCGGCGCGGCTGCGCTGCCGGTCTTTCTCGGCGGCGATCACAGCATCTCGATGGGCACGATCAGCGCGATTGCTCGACGCTGTCAGGCGGGCGAGCGCCGGCTGGTCGTGCTGTGGCTCGACGCCCATGCCGATTTCAACACGCCCGCGACCAGCCCGACCGGCAACATGCACGGCATGCCGGTCGCCTTCCTGACCGGCGAGCCGAGCCTGCGTCCGCTGCTCGGTGACCGAAGTTTCGTGCCGCTGGAGCCGGCCGATTTCCACCTGTTCGGCCTGCGTTCGATCGATGTCGCCGAGCGCCGGGCGCTGCACGCGAGCGGCGTCAACAGCATTGACATGCGGCTGATCGACGAATTCGGCGTCTCGGTCCTGCTAAAGCGCCTGCTCGACCGGGTCGCCCAGGCGGGTGCGCATCTGCATGTCAGCCTGGATCTGGATTTCCTCGACCCGTCGCTGGCACCGGGCGTCGGCACCAGCGTGCCGGGCGGGGCCACATATCGCGAGGCGCATCTGATCATGGAAATGTTGCACGAGAGCGGTTTGGTCGGTTCGATCGATCTGGTCGAACTCAACCCGTTCCTCGATGAACGCGGCCGCAGCGCCCGCGCGCTGGCCGAACTGGCCGCGAGCCTGTTCGGCCGCACCGTGCTCGACCGCCCGGCCCGGCCGCGCGGTCAGGAGATGGCAAAATGACCAACACCCACCCCGATTTCGCCGCGATCGAACGCTCGCTGGGCGCCCATAATTACCAGCCGCTCGATGTCGTACTGACCCGCGGCGAGCGCGTCTGGGTCTGGGATGTCGATGGCAACCGCTATCTCGATTGCCTGTCGGCCTATTCTGCGGTCAATCAGGGCCATTGCCATCCGAAGATCCGCGCCGCACTGATCGAGCAGGCCGGCAAGCTGACGCTCACCTCGCGCGCGTTTCGCAACGATCAACTGGCACTCTTGTACGAGGAACTGGCCGCGCTGACCAATTCCCACAAGATCCTGCCGATGAACAGCGGCGCGGAAGCCGTGGAATCGGCGATCAAAGCCGTGCGCAAATGGGGCTATGAGGTCAAGGGCGTGGCGGAGGGCAAGGCCGAGATCATCGTCTGCGCCGATAATTTCCATGGCCGCACGCTGGGCATCGTGGGATTCAGCACCGACCCCGACGCCCGTACCGGCTTTGGCCCGTTCGCCCCCGGTTTCAAGATCGTGCCGTTCGGCGATGCCTCAGCATTTGAAGCCGCGATCACGCCCGCGACGGTCGCCTTCCTGGTCGAGCCGATCCAGGGCGAGGCCGGCGTCATGATCCCGCCGCAAGGCTATTTCCGCCGGGTGCGCGAGATCTGCACGGCGCAAAACGTGACGCTCATCCTCGATGAAATCCAGACCGGCCTCGGCCGCACCGGCACGCTGTTGGCCGAGGAGCACGAAGGCATTGTCGCCGACGTGACGCTGATCGGCAAGGCGCTGTCGGGCGGCTTCTATCCGGTCTCGGCGGTGCTGTCGAACACGGCCGTGCTGGGCGTGCTGAAACCCGGCCAGCACGGCAGCACCTTCGGCGGCAACCCGCTCGCTTGCGCCGTGGCGCGCGCGGCACTGAAGGTGCTGACCGAGGAAGGCATGATCGAGAACGCCGCGGTGCAGGGCGCGTATTTCAAGACGGCGCTGCAAGGGATGCGCAGCAATGTGGTACGCGAAGTGCGCGGGCGCGGGCTGATGCTGGCGATCGAGTTGCACCCGGAAGCCGGCGGCGCGCGGAGGTATTGCGAGGCGTTGCAGGCCAAGGGCTTGCTGGCGAAGGACACGCACGGCCATACGATCCGCGTGGCGCCGCCGCTGGTGATCACGCGCGATGAGGTGGATTGGGCGCTGGAAAGGATCGAGGGGGTGTTGCGGGCGGGGTAGGATTCGTCGGCCGCAGGGACGCGATGGTGCATCGCGTTGAATTTCTGTTCTTGGGACCGGATGACGAATACCGAACATTTAGTTCAGTGCCAGTGCTGGCCGCCAGTGCGATGTCGGTTCTCAAGATAGCCGATGGTGAGAGTGAGATGATGCTTCAGCTAACTCCAATGGAGGTAGACACGGCATGTCGCCGATCAAACGTTTGGAACCCACGGCTCAAGGCTGCGGCCTCCCCATGAGCCTGTAGGCCTCCGCTACCAAATAGCGGCTTCGCTCTTCAACGAAGGTGTCAAAGTTATCGTTGAAGAGGGATTCCGGGACTAAGTGGCTTGCCAGAAGACCAACTACACTTGGTGATAAACGGCTGCGATATGACGAGGGCTGCTTGCCGCCGATCTTCTTGTTATCGGAGGCCGAAATAACACAGAAGTTCGCCAAGCAGCCAATTTTGGCCGGGTCCACCCCATTCGCCTTTAGGTACGCCTGTGGAAACAGATGATGGAACTCGGACCTGTTTCCCGCGGTTAGGACTCTTCCAACCTGTACATCAGCCCCACTTACTAGAGATTTCGGCCTCTGGTTAACGAGCATTAGGACAAAAGTCTTGGTATCAACGCTGCTCGTGAGAAACCGCCTTTCCGAAAACATCCCCAACGGAACCGTGGCATCGAAATTTCCTAGATTACTAGCACCCTCGTCCCTTAATTTCTTAGCTTCACGAATATCTGTCTCAAGACTACGCTTCGTCCCACTACTGTAGCGGTGTGAGAACAAGGTCCGCCAAAACCATTCCACTAGCGTACGATGCTGAACGTCGGTTAATGACAGTTGCTCGTCCTCTGGTCCCGCGAAAAATGCTGTCAGGGGAATGAGGGATGTCGGATATGGTAAATTGTCAAGTTTCTGTATGGGTAGATTTTGTTTAAGAAAATCGAGAGAGGCCTTTAATCCCTTCTTAACACTAGGTAAGCCATTCCGGACCGTTGCACCAGTAATGCTTAACAAACTCTCAGCACTCTCACGCCCAATCAGCACAGCTGCTGCACAACGTAGGATTAGTTCTGTATCCTCCCCTACATCTTTGAAACCGAATGGCTCCAGTTCTCCTGCCAGCTCTTCAAACTGTTGTCTCAGTTCAAACTCTTCACTCCAAGTCCAAGCAGTTAGAAGTTGGAACGTGTCAAGCGGTATGCCCTTCCGATTTATTCTTTCAAAAACGATTGCTATTGTATCTATTTCTTCTGCCTCGACCATGTAGCATGGGAATTGGGCTTGCTGGAATCGTTTCTGTAAAACATCCGCTCGTTGTTGCAAATCTTCCGAAAAATTAACGGTCGCGTGTCTAAATTTAACAGAATCGAAAATTATATTTAAAGGGAGATGCTTGCTCGGATCAGTCTCTGAAGCGTCAAGGGCATAGAATTGTGAGGTTTGCGAATGATCTGGTGCCGAAAGATCAAAATATATGTCCTTGAATTCGACCGTATTACTACGGGCAAGCCCCGTCGCGAAAACTCCTAAAATCGACGTGAGCCTTTGCTGCCCATCCAACACATAATCGATAGGATAGTCGGCCGTCGGCTCTGGCACCTTGAACGGGCCGAGATCCCGCTCCTGAGTAAGCTTCACCTTTGTTCGCCAAAGAAGCACACTGCCAAAAGGGTACGATTTATAGATGCTATCCATCAAGAAGGCCACGTCCTCTGGAGACCAGACAAATCCCCGCTGGAAGGCGGGGATTCTCAGTTCGCCCCGCTTAAGTTTCCCGACGATTTCCTCGATAAATAGAGCCGCCATTGAACCCTCCTGATATTGTCCAATTCTATCGCACAGTCAGCCCCTCACTCAATCAAGCTAGTACCGCTTCATCCCATGCGACTCCATCATGGGGCGGTCGCCCTCTGAATGTCTAGTTTCTGAACGCTTAATGAGGTCGCTGGCAACCACCATTAGATCGAAAATAGAAAATCAGGTTCATCTCACACCCTCTTGAATTTATGCCATTGATGGCACATTTCTATCTGTCATGGCAACGGTGATCGAACATACTGACGAGTTCGAACTACGCCTTCGACCCGTGCCGCCCGGCAATCTTGCTGATCGGCGGCGATAAGACCGGAGACGAGCGTTTCTATGAGCGAATGGTCCGGATCGCCGACTGGCTCTACGACACATATCTAGACGAGATCCGTAAGGAGGGTCTGATCGGATCATCGGCCATAAGAGCTTCGCTTCCCTGACCACCAATACCCCGCCGGAAAGCCACGCCCGGATCGAGCGGAAGAAAGCCGAGTTGCGGCAGGAGATGGTCTTGCATGAACTGCGCGAAGCCCGGCGCCTGACCCAGGCGGCGCTCGGCGACACTTTGCAGGTTGATCAATTAGCCATCGCCAAGATGGAAAAGCGCACCGACATGTATGTCAGCAGCCTTCGCCGCTTCGTCGAGGCGATGGGTGGGGAATTGCGCGTCGTGGCGCATTTTCCCGAGGGCGATGTCGTGATCAGCAATTTCTCCGACGCCGGAGAGTTGCTTGTCGCTCGGCCACTACCCGTCGAATAAATCGGCATGTGTCCCGGTACGCTCGAACCGCAACACATTTCCGTCGATTTTGTAGATCATAAGCCAATCCGGCTCGATATGGGCATCTCGGAAATTCGCCCATTCCCCCTTCAGGGCATGATCCTTATAGCGCGCCGGCAAGGGCTGGCCGGCTATCAGCAGGCGGACCAGTTCTTTGAGCTTGTTCAGGTCCTTGCCACGCTTCTCGGCGCGCTTTACGTCTCGCTTGAACTGCCCGGAATAGACCGGTTGCCGCATTAGATGTCCAATTGCCGGAAGAGATCGTCGGCATCGGCGGCCTCATGCAGATCCTCGCCGCGCTCGCTTTTAGCCAGCGTCTCCGCGGTCAGCTTGTTCGGCGTCAACTCGAACGGCAACCCGCCATCCTTCGCCACGCGGGTCAGCGTAATCCGAACCATGTCAGAGATCGTCAACCCCATGCCGGCAAGCACGGAAGATGCCCGATCCCTCACCTCCTCGCTGATGCGAGCGCGGACAACCGCATTGTTAGCCATGAGCAATCCTCTATTCGAGGGCTGAGCGTAGCCCGTTCGGGCCACACATTCAAGATTTCGCTGACCCGAGCGACCAACTCGACGCGGCATTAGATACCGCCCCACCCGTGGTATATGTCCGCATCGATGATGATTTGAGTTGGAGGAGGCTCTAGTGACTCTACAGGCTCAATCCTGGGAGCAGGACACGGAAGCGCAGTTCATGGAAGGTCTGCGGGCGCGCTTTGAAGATGAGGGCTTCACCTTCTCGACGCATCCCGAGACCGCGCAACTACCTGACTTCCTGGGCTCCTATGTTCCGGACGCGCTGGCTCAGAAGCCGGGATACAACGTCGCGATCGAGGTAAAGCGGCGGCAGAGTCCAGCAACGGCGCGCGCGCTGACGGATATTCGGCGTCTGTTTGAGGGGCACGCCGACTGGCATTTCCACGTCGTCTTCATGGGCGGCGACCCCTTGCAGTCGGTAACGATCCCGACTTCGACGCCCGCGACAATCCGTAGCCGCGTGAGCGAAGTCCGTGCCCTGACCACCCAAGGGCATCATCGTCCGGCCTTCATCATGGCTTGGTCACTGCTTGAAGCCACCCTGCGAACGCTCAACGGCGAGGCTGTCGTCCGCCCGGCAACACCCGGAACGGTGGTGCAGACTCTCGCCATGAACGGCTATATCGAGCCTGAGATGGAGCGAAATATGCGTGCTCTGGTCGATCTTAGAAACCGGATCGTGCATGGTGATCTGGCTGCCGAGCCTGCGACAGCGGATGTCGAGCTGGTGCTGTCGGCCATTGAGGAGACGCTCGGCGCGGATATGTCCCAGGCGGACCTCGCAGAGTAAGCGATGCGCTATCCCATCCTCATCGAACCCGGCACGGCCGGCACCGCATTCGGTGTGGTCGTGCCCAATCTGGCCGCCTGACTCTCAGCTTCAGCCGGATCAATAATGATACCGACACTGCACAATCTCAATTTGCTGCGCCGTTGCCGGGCCGACGACGCGGTAGACCAGGCGCTGTTCTCCGGTAATTCGCCGCGACCACCATCCGCGGAGATTTTCTTTCAACGGTTCTGGCTTGCCGAGGGCCTTGAACGGATTGCGCATCGCGTCCTGAAGCAATTCGTTGGTCCTCGCGAAGACCGCCCGGTCGGAATTTTGCCAGTGTAGATAGTGAACCGCCCCGGGTTTGCCGGTGGCCTTTTTTGAGTCAGGCTGCTATGCCGGTTGGCTCAAGGTTGGCATAATATCTTGCCTCGTTCTCAATCGGCGATACGCAAATCGTCATAAAACCGTCATGGTAACGACCCGATTCCTGCGCTGTTGGTCAGTCACATTCCGATCCAATCAGGCGTCCGCCGGGGCGTCTGCTTAGGTTGACCTTCGTGTTGCGCGGGGCTTCGATGTTCGACGATTTGACGGTAACGAGCTGGATTTTCCTGATTGCCGCCTTGGCGCTGGCCTTGGCGTTTGAGTTCGTCAATGGCTTCCACGATACCGCGAATGCCGTGGCGACCGTGATCTATACCAACACACTGAAGCCGACCACGGCCGTGATCTGGTCGGGCAGCTGGAATTTTCTGGGCGTGCTGGTGTCGTCCGGCGCGGTGGCGTTCGGGGTTCTGGCGCTGCTGCCGGTCGAGCTGATTTTGAATGTCGGCTCGGGCGCCGGTTTCGCCATGGTCTTCGCGCTGTTGCTGTCGGCCATCGTGTGGAACGCTGGCACGTGGTATCTGGGCCTGCCGGCCTCCAGCTCGCATACGCTGATCGGCTCGATCCTCGGGGTCGGGCTGATGAATTCGTGGTTCTCGACCCGGCAGCAATTCGGCGACGGCGTCAATTGGGGCAAGACGCAGGAGGTCGGCATGTCGCTGCTGATCTCGCCGCTGATCGGATTTACCTTGGCGGCCGTGCTGCTGCTCGTCGCCAAGGCGCTGGTCAAGCGCGCCGAACTCTATCGCGCGCCCGCGCCGAACACGCCGCCGCCGCTGTGGATCCGCGCCTTGCTGATTTTGACCTGCACCGGGGTCAGCTTTGCCCATGGTTCGAATGACGGGCAAAAGGGCATGGGGCTGATCATGCTGATCCTGATCGGCATTGTGCCGGCCTCCTTCGCCGTCGATCTCTCGGCCTCACCCCAGACGCTGCATCAAGTGGTTGATGCGACGAGCCGGGTCGGTGCCATTCTCGACAAAACCGGCAAGACCCAGCTTGCCTATAACGGCAATCCGGGTGACACGCTCTCAGCCTATCTGCGCACCGGCACGCCGAATGACGAGACACTCGCCGCCGTCGCCGTGGCAAATCGCGATATCGCCAACCGGCTGACAGGAGTTGACTCCCTCGGGGCGCTCGATGCCGAGGGCCGCCGGGCTTTGCGCTCCGATCTTTATCTCGTGTCCGAGAGTGTCAATCGGTTGGTCAAGACCGACAGCTTTGCCGGGACCGACAAACAGGTGATGGTGGATTTCCGCAAGCTCCTGACCAATCTCACCAATTTCATTCCGGTCTGGGTCAAGATCGCCGTCGCCCTGGCGCTGGGCCTTGGTACCATGATCGGCTGGCAGCGCATCGTCGTGACCGTCGGCGAGAAGATCGGCAAGACCCATCTGAGCTATGGCCAGGGGGCCGCGGCCGAGCTGGTCGCGATGGCGACGATCGGCGCGGCCGACGGGCTGGGCCTGCCGGTCAGCACGACCCATGTGCTGTCGTCCGGCATCGCCGGCACGATGGCGGCAAATAGCTCCGGGCTCCAGGGCGGCACCTTGCGCAATTTGCTGCTCGCCTGGGTGCTGACCCTGCCGGTCTGCGTGTTCCTGGGTGCGTTGTTTTTCGCGGGCGGGCTGGAGTTGGTGTTCCGGCTGTTCGGGGTAAAATAGGCCGACGACGCCATTGTGACCATGAATTGTGTGGCGGACGGGGGGCCGGGTGCAACGGCGCGGGCGGGGCGACGGCCATTAAGGTCGAAGGCTGAAACCCAAGGAGGTTCTATCAGATAATTTTACACCTTTCACGGCGGCTTGCGGCGCGCTACTATCTCGATAGAGTTTTCATTGCCTTCGCGCTAACCGTGTAAAAGGTTGCAATTTCATGCGTTGCATGCACCATATCACTGCCGCCGTCTTGGCGGCGCTCTGCATAAGCGGCGCCAATGCCGCGGAAACTTGCTCACTGACGCCCGTGGCGTCGGTCCCGATCGACATAGCGCCCGATGGCTTGATCTTCGTGAATGCGGAAATCAATCAAAAGCCGGTTAAGCTCAGGCTCGAATTGGCGCGAGGCTCATCCTATTTATCCGACAGTCTCGCCAAGTCACTTGACCTGACGGATCGGGGTGGAAAGGGCACCAATACTGCTCGGATCGAGGAGGATGGCGGGATCATCCGATTTGACGTGCATTTGAATCAAGTGAAGCTGGGCAAACTCGTCAGAAACGAGGTGACGGCAGGTGTTATCGAGCATCTCGAAGGCACGGACGGTACCATCGGCAGCCAATGGCTCGGGGGATATGACATCGAGATCAATCCGCTCGGCCATGTGATCAATATGTTTTTGCCGGATCATTGTCCCGGTCAAGGTGTCTATTGGGCCGACAGTTTCTTCACCATCGACAGCATCAATGACCCGGTGCGCCAGCCGCCTTTGACCGAAGTCATGCTCGATGGCAAGGTGGTGAGGGCACGGCTCGATACCGGGAAAAGTGTAACGACGCTGGCTGCCGCGGCCGCGCGAGACCTATTCGACCTGACGGCGGAAAACGCCGGCAGCCCGACAAAGGAGGTGCTCGGCATTACCGGCGGATCGATCGTATCATTCGACCATGTCTTCGGCGCGCTTGAGTTCGGGGGTTTGACTTTCAAAGACAAGAAGGTCGCGGTGACCGAGTTCACACATTTCCGCAGGGCCGTGCTTGGCACATCGCTGCCGGATGCCGATAACAGTGCCGCCCGGCGTCAGCTGTTGCTGGGCATGGATGTCATCGGCCGTCTGCGGACCTATATCGCTTCCAAGGAACAGAAGATTTATTTCACGCTCGCGGCGGATGACAAAACGACCGCAGCCGCCGAGCCACCGAAAGGCGCGTCGTCGATCCATTGATGCAGGATGATTTTGGGCGGAGCCCACCCGGAATCATCCCGCACCCCTTCAATCAACGAGCGCCCACACGCCTGCTAGATCAAGATGTTTAGAGATCGATTCAGCGTTCAGGTCGTTTCGACCTGAACGCATCGGGCTCTA
>JBAVTK010000383.1:0-10455 GCA_049696095.1 Aliidongia sp.
GAACTGACGCCCGGGGGGATTGGGCGGTGACTCCGCCCAATCCCCCCCTCGCACTTGAAGTTCGTGACCTTCAGACCTGAATCTCTTCCAGCATCTTCAGCCGATACCCCACCCCCGTCTCGGTCACGACATAAATCGGCCGATCCGGCTGCGGCTCGATCTTGAGGCGCAGCAGGCGGATGAAGGCGCGCAGATATTGGACATCCTCGGCATTGGCCGTGCCCCAGACCTGTTGCAGCATGAAGCGATGGGTCAGCACCTTGCCGGCATGGGTCGCCAGCAGCCGCAGAATGTCGAATTCCTTGGGTGACAGCTTGACCGGCTCATCCGCGCGGCTGACCAGGCGCTGGACCAGATCGATCTTCAGATCGCCGGTGACGATCGACGCCATCACCCCCTGTTCCTGAAGCCGATGGCGAAAGGCCGCGCGGACACGGGCGGTCAGTTCTTCCATACCAAACGGCTTGGTGATGTAATCGTCGGCACCGAGATCGAGCGCCTTGACCTTGATCTGTTCGTCATCGCGACTCGACAGCACGATGATCGGCATGGCCGATTGCACGCGCAGCTGTGTGATCACCTCGATACCGTCGATATCGGGCAGGCCCAGATCGAGGATCATCAAATCGGGCCTGTGCTGACGCGCCAAGTCGAGCGCCTCTCGACCGTTCTCGGCCTCCAGCACGTCGTAATCCTGAGCCGCGAGGCTGGTGCGCAGAAAGCGGCGGATCTGTGGTTCGTCATCCACCACCAAGATGCTTGTCGGCCGGCTAGGCATTTTCGGCTCCGATCAGGGTTGCGGCTTCGATGCCGAGATCGGCCGGAAAGCTGACCCGCAGAATCGCACCGGATCGGTCGGGCCGGTTGCGGGCGACGATCGTCCCGCCCAGCGCCTCGACGAAGCCACGGCAAATCGCGAGGCCGAGCCCGGTGCCGGCCCGCTGCCGATCACCGGCGCGCACTCGGTAGAATTTGTCAAAGATGCGCTCAAGCGCGTCGTTCGGAATGCCCGGCCCTTCGTCGATGACATCGATCGTGATCGCCTCGGGGCTGCGATACGCCTCAACCCGGATCACGCTGCCGGCCGGCGCATATTTCGCGGCATTGTCGAGCAGATTGACCAAAACCTGTTCCAGCAGCACGGCATCGACATCGAGCATCGGCAAATCAGGGGCGACTTCGAGCGCGACCTTGTGCCGGCCGAGGATCTTGCCGGTGCGGTCGAGCGACGAACCGACGATCTCGGCAATATCGACATAACCGCGCTTGGGTTCGAGGGCACCGGATTCGAGCCGGGTCATGTCGAGGAGATTACCGACGAACCGATTGAGCCGCTCGGCCTCGTCCTGGACTGTCGCCATCAGTTCGGTCCGGGTCATGATGTCATAGCCCGCCCCGTAACTGCGCAGGCTGGTGATGGCGCCGATGATCGAGGCGAGCGGCGTGCGCAAATCATGCGAGATCGAGGTCAGCAGGGCCGAGCGCAGCCGTTCGGTCTCGGCCAGCAGCCGCGCCTCGTCGATATCCTCGGCCAGTTTGGTCCGTTCGATCGCAATCGCCGCCTGATCGCTCAGGGCGTCGAGCAAGCGGCGTTCCTCGGGCGTCAGCAAAGCGCCGCCGCCGTCGCGGTCGATGCCGATCACACCGATGGCGCCGCGCCCGGTCCGCAGCGGCAGGAACAGCCGCTTGCCGCCAGGCAGTGTGTCGGCGCCGCGCCCGGCCGGGCGATTATGGTCCCAAGTCCAGCGCGCCGCGGCCAGATCGCCATCGTCAAGTTCATCCTCAGGCGGATATCCGGCACCGACCTCAAGCTTGCCGGTATCGTCGGGCATCAGCAGCACGACGCGAACCTTGAGCATGAAGGCGACCTGATAGGCGGTGGCCCACAGCACGTCGTCGAGCGTCGCGGTCCCGGCGAGCTTGCGCGAAAAGGCATAAAGCTCGGCCGTGGTATTAGCCCTGGCGCTGGCCGTGATCGCCTGCCCGCGCGTGCGCGAGGCGAGGTTCGAGGTCAGGATCGCCACCAGGAAGAACGTGATGAGCGCCAGCACATTGGCCGGGTCGGCGATAGTGAAGGTATAAAGCGGCGGCAGGAAGAAGAAATTATAGGCGAGCACGCTCAGCACCGAGGCGAAGAGCGACGGCCATAAACCCCAGGCGACGGCGCTGAACAGCACGGCCGACAGAAAGATCAGCGAAATGTTCGGCAACGGGACGATCTGCATGACCGCCTCGCTGAGTGCCAGCGCCGCGGCGACCGCAAGCGTGGCGTACCAATAGACGCTGCCTTCCGAATCCTGCCCCGGCCGGGTTACGACCGTCTCTTCCGACTTTTCGTCGATGACGCCGCCGGCCATGACATGGACCGAAATGCTGCCGGCCTTGCGCACGATGTCATGCACGACCGAGCCGTGGATGATCTCGAACCAGCGCGAGCGGCCGGACTTGCCGATGACGATTTGGGTGATGTTGTTGGCCTGGGCGTAGCGCACCAGCGCATCGGCGATCTGGTTGCCGGGCACGACCGCGACATCGGCACCGAGTTTCTCGGCCAGCCGCATTGCATCGGCAATGCGGTTATGCTCGCTGTCGCTGAGCCGGGCAAAGCGCGGTCCCTCGACATAGATCGCGGTCCATTTGCATTTCAACCGATCGGCCACCCGCTTGGCATAGCGGATGAGACCCGGCGTGTTCGGCACCTCGCTGAGACAGACCATGACCCGCTCGCCCGCGGCCCACGGGCCGCTGATCGCGTGCTCCTGCATATAGGACAGCATCTGCTCGTCGACGCGCTGGGCGGTGCGCCGCAACGCCAATTCGCGCAAAGCCGTCAGATTGCCGGGCGAGAAATAATGCTTGAGCGCCCGCTGCGCCTGATCGCGGACATAGACCTTGCCCTCGCGCAGACGCTCGATCAGGTCTTCGGGGGTGAGGTCGATGATTTCGATCTCGTCGGCCCGGTCGAGAAAGGTGTCGGGCACGGTCTCGCGCACCCGGATGCGCGTGATCTGGGCCACAATGTCGTTCAGGCTCTCGACATGCTGAATGTTGAGCGTGGTGTAGACATCGATACCCGCGGTCAGCAGTTCCTCGACATCGAGATAGCGTTTGGCATGCCGCGAGCCGGGCGCGTTGGTGTGCGCCAACTCATCGACCAGCACGAGCTTCGGCCGGCGAGCGAGCACTGTGTCCAGATCCATCTCGTCGAGATTGCGGCCCTTATAAGCGACATGGCGGCGCGGGATAAGTTCGAGTCCTTCGACCAGCGCCTCGGTCTCCAGCCTTCGATGCGTCTCGACCACGCCGATCGCGACATCGACGCCTTCCTGGCGGCGTTTCTGCGCCTGGCGGAGCATTTCATAGGTCTTGCCGACGCCGGGGGCCGCCCCCAGAAAGATCTTGAGCCGGCCGCGTCCCTCGCGGGCGGCGGCAGCCAAAAGCGCTTCCGGCGACGGGCGCTGATCGCGATCGGCAATATCGTTCATCGACATGCGGGCAGTCTAGCCGATCGCGCCGAGCGGCGGTAGCGCCGCGTTTTTCATTGACGAAATAGGTTGTTTCCTATAATAGTCCTATTACCATTGATCGGCCGCGACATTGATCCTCGCCGTCAATAACGCCCAATTTTTCACAGGAGAAAAGGCATGGCGACCGTGCTTATTACCTTCGATCGCGGGGCTGTCCCGATCGTCATCGGCGAGCAGCCGGATGGCGCCGATCGGCCGATCGCAAACCCGCAAGCCACTGGGTATACGACCAATACACCGTTCATCGCAGCGCCCGGAACCTATTGCTTTGGACTGAATTCAACCGAGTCCTACCGGCCCTTATGGCAGACCTGCCAGGTCGTCGACGGCGTCCAGTCCACGCTGCATTTCATGGTCCAGCCATGATGTTTCGGCTGTTTGCTCTCCTGGGCTTGCTCTTGCTGACTGATTGCGGCAAGCGCGCCATCGACTACCCGCTGGCCGCGGGCGAAAGCAACATCGACCGTCGGCAAATCGAGGCCGAAGCCGACCGACCGCTTGTCGTGTTGTCCTTTTCGGGCGGCGGCTCGCGGGCGGCGGCACTGGCGGCCGCGGTGACCGCACGCCTCGACGGCATCACCTATCCGACACCGACCGGGCAGCGACGACTGTCGCAGGATATCGACGTCGTCTCCTCGGTCTCCGGCGGTAGCGTTTACGCTGCGGAAATCGGCCTGCGCGGCCCCGGTGGCAACACGGCGCGGGCCTTCGAACAGCGCATCGGGGCGTTCGACGGCATCGGCGGTTATCTGCTGCCGCGGGCGGCGGACCCGTTCACCTGGATCTCGCTTCAACTGGAAAATCAAACCCGGATCACGATCCTGCAAGACATGATCGGCGATCTTCTTCAGATCACACCGGACACGACCCTGGCCCGGTTCAACCAGCCGGGCCAGCCAGTAATTTTAATGAACGCCAGCGACATGGTGGCCGGGGAAATCTTCAGTTTCGAGCCGGCGATGTTCGATGATCTGTGCATGAGTTTCGACCGTGTGCCGGTCAGTCTCGCGGTCACGGCGTCAGCCGCCTTTCCCTTCGCCTTCACGCCGGTCCTGCTGAAGAATGATTCCTATCCGCCGGGCAATTGTCTCGGCCGACAGCAGCCGCCGGGCAATTGGCATAACGCGCTGGGCGTGCCGGCTGGGCGCTACGCCAACCTCGCCGATTTCCGCCAGGCCCGCTATCGCGACTCGTTACGCGCCGCCCCCGCTGCGTTCCGCCAGCCGGATTATGTGCGGCTGGTCGATGGCGGGGTCGTCGATAATTTGGGTCTGGGGGCGGTTCGACGCACGCTGCTGACGCCCGGCTCACCGGTCGATATTGCGCGCCTCAGCCAGCAGGGCAAGCTGCGCCAGCTCGTGGTGATTTCGGTCAATGCCCGCAGCGATGCCCGCAACCCGCTCGACGCCTCGCCGCGCTATACCGATCTGCTCGACATGGCCGAGGCGGTTTCCGGCGTGCTGGTCGATAGTGCGGCGGCCGGTTCGGCTGAAACCTTCCAGGCTTTCATCGCGACCTTGGCCGAAGATCGAGCCAGCTTGCTCCGTCAAGGTGTCGCCCAAGCCGCCTTCGAGATCTATCCGATCAGCATCGATTTCGACCAATTGCCCGATGCCACCGTGGCCGAGCAGGGCGAACTCACCCGCGTCAAATCGATCGCGACCAGTTGGACGCTGGCTGACGGCGACATCGCGCTCCTTGACAAAGTGGCTGGCGAGTTGCTGTGGCGGCACCCATGCTTCCGCAAACTGCTGAACGACATTCACGGGACGGGCCGCGAGGAAGCCGCCGCGGTGGCCGATGCCGCCTGCCCGGTGCCCTCCACGGCCGGGCAATGACGCCCGGCCGCGAACCGACTTACCGCAGCCCCATCCGAATGGCACCGTCGAGCCGGACATCCTCGCCGTTGAAATAGGGATTGCGGCACATTTCGAGCGCCAGAGAGGCATACTCTGCCGGATCGCCGACGCGCTTCGGAAACGGCACCGAAGCGCCCAGCGCTTCCATGACATTGGGCGGCAGCGTGGCGAGCAGCGGCGTGTCGAAGATGCCGGGCAGGATGGTGTTGATCCGAATGCCGTCGCCTGCAAAATCGCGGGCGATCGGCAGGGTCATGCCGACGATGCCGCCCTTCGAGGCGGAATAGGCCGCCTGGCCGATCTGCCCGTCCTCGGCCGCGATCGAGGCGGTATTGACGATGGCGCCGCGCTCGCCGCTCGGCAGCGGGTCGAGCGTCAGCATGCCGGCCGCCGATTTGGCAATGCAGCGGAAGGTACCGACTAGGTTGACCTGAATGACAAGATTGAAGGCATCGAGCGGGAAATGACCGATTTTGCCCGTGGTCTTGGACCGCGAGGCGGTCTTCATGCCATTGGCGATGCCGGCGCAATTGACCAGAATGCGCTCCGGCCCATGGGCGGCACGCGCCTTGGTAAAGCCGGCATCGACCGACTCGTCGGAAGTGACATCGACGCGGCAAAAGACGCCGCCGATTTCGGTTGCGACCGCCTCGCCGCGACCTTCGTTCACATCGAACAGGGCGACGCGTACGCCCTGGGCGGCAAGCGCGCGGGCCGTCGCCTCGCCGAGGCCAGAGGCACCGCCGGTCACAACCGCGGCGATGGTGGAGTCGAGTTTCATCGTAGAAGTTTCCGCTGTTGCTGCCTTGAGTCAGGCGTTGAAATTGAGCTTCAGGCCGGGCCGCGGCCAGCGCGCCCGAAAGAGCTTTCCGGTCCCCGAACCGGTGATCCAGGCGGTTTGGAGATCCGGCCCGCCAAAGCAGATATTGGTGACGATCAGATCCGGGAACGGGAAATGCTCGATGGCGCCGCCGGGATCGAACGCGGTGATGCCGCCATTGATAATCGTGGCGACGCAGATCTTGCCGCCTGCCTCGACCGCGAGGCTATCGACCAACTGATAGCCCGGCAGTGTCGCGACGACCCGACCCGGCATGTAGCTCGCCGCGGCCGGCGCCAGCACGCCGGGTGAGGCGACGTCGAACGCCCAAAGCCGCCCGGTCAGCGTTTCGGCGGCGTAAAGCACGCGCTCGTCCGGCGACAGCCCGACCCCGTTGGGCGACAGCAATTGATCGCGCACGCGAACGATGCGCGAGCCGTCGGGCATGGCATAGTAGAGTGCGCCATATTCCTTGTGGTCACGCGTGCTCTTGCCCAGATCGGAGAACCAGAATCCGCCCTGCCGGTCGAACACCAGATCATTCGGCCCCTTGAGCGCTTGGCCGTCGCATTCGGTATAGAGCGTGGTGACGGCACCACTCGCCAGATCGACGCGCTGGATCAAGCCGCCGGCATGGGTCGCCGGCTTGTGGCCGGGAATGGTCAGCCCACCCGCCTCATGCCACTCGAAACCGCCATTGTTGCAGACATAGACCGCACCATCCGGCCCGATCGCCGCACCATTCGGCCCGCCGCCCAATTCGGCCACGACCGAAATTGCGCCGTCCGGCGCGACGCGACTCAAGGTACCGCGCTGGATCTCGACCAACAGGACCGAGCCATCGTCCATCGCGATCGGCCCTTCGGGAAATTTCAGCCCCGCTGCGACGAGTTCGATCTCCATGAGATGCCTCCTTCCCGTCTTTTGGTATGTTGGCGGCCAGCCTACAAGCTTCTGACGGCGAGTCCAGAGGCGAGGCCGGAATGCGTGCCCGGCTTTTTCCGACGACGGGACGGCGTTAAAACACATCGACATGCTGAAGCCGACGGCTTCAAGGATCGTAACCGCATTCCCGGCAAATTAGCTGGTAGTCCGCGATCGGACGGAAAAGCTCGCGTATTTCGGAATTCAGCTTCCGCGACGTCGCTTCCGGCTGCGTCGAGGTTTTGCCGAACTCGTTCCCGGTCACCCAATCGACCGATGGTATCCTCGCTTTCCAGTCGGACGAGAGAGACAAACGCAAATGGGCCATGAGTTCAGGCATCTTTTGATCGAATGTCGCAAACAAATCCTCAAATCGTGCCACCAATGCCGAACGATGCCGGTCCAGCATGATCCGATAGCCTCGTAGAAATGTCGCAGTATCCAGGACATTTTTCAACTCGGCATGAGACACGAGGCTCAGAAATTGAGAAATCGGGTGTCTTATAATTAATATTTCAAATGTTTGTAGATTATTTAGCGCCTCATCAAGAGATGATTTTTCCGGCGGCGCCCATATAAATGGCATTCCAATATAATCTACATAACTATAATCTCTGATAACAATATCGTATCGTATTGAATTACATTCAGCCAATAATAAATCTATGTATTTTCGAAACAACTTGGGGGAACCTAATTCCACCATATTTCCTTTGTAAAAATCAAATTTCAAGTGGCTGTAGTTTTTTTCAATTTGAATTACCGGATTAAGCGCGAAGGCGAACAAGTTCGCGGTTGACGGGTTTATTTCGCTTAAAAGGACGATATTCTCTATCGTCGCAACAACACGCGAAATGAAGGTGCTACCGTTTCCGCCCAACCCCCTGATAATACGCACCGGACGCATGATTTACCTCAAAGTGACAGCCGCGTGGCTGACGAAAAGCGAACGCAGCCGGAACATGCTGGTTCTCAGACACGGTCGAGCGTCGGGCCGAATATCGCATCGGCCCACGCGCGCTGTGCATCATCCAGGACGGTGTGGTAGGCATTCTGATGAAGCCGGTTGACGAACCGGTAGCCTTTGTTATACCCGGCAGCGAACGCCAATCGGTAAAACGCGCCCTCAACGCCCTCCCGTACCTCGACCGCCTCTTGCTGTCGCATATTGTCGACCCGACCAAATTCGGCGGCCGCGGCCAATCTTTCCGCGCGCACGGGACAGTCGAGAAAATTGGTAATCCGCGCCAATTCGCCTTCTGGCGATGCTTTCAAGGTCTCGTAACGTACAACAAGGACCGGAATTTCCCGCTGATCGAGCCACGAATTGACATTGTTCCGCCAGCTATCTGCCCATTGATAGGCCAATCCACCGGTCGAAATCCAATTGCCGACAAAGTCACGGAAGGCGACGGCCCGCTCGGCCTCACTCAAAGCCGGCAGATTGCCTTCTCCCGTCAAGTGTTTGTAGTCCCAGGTCGACATCATCACATCGATTGGATCCCGCACCAGCAGAACCGCGCGCCGTGCGCGATCGCGCAACGGCAAAGCGGGTCCGAAAGCAAAATGGGATTTCACATAATGCCGCCCGGTCCCTGGCTGTGGCACCAGATCGAGGTATTTATGCACATCAATGATATATTTCCGGCGAATTTCCCGTCGGTCGTCCGAACGCTCGAACAGAGCGTGAAACAACATGTAGCTCAGGAACGTAATGCCCGATTTCGGGTACGCCGTGATAAAACTCACATCGGATGGACAAATCTCAGACATGGCCGCGTCTCAGAAAATTTTCAGGAATATAGAGCGGTAGAGCGGTACGAAAATGCTCGTATAGCCCGAATCAACGAATGAAATTTCTTGCAATTTACCTTTCCTACAAGTGAATCTGGCGTTCGACAGGATTCGTTAATTTGTCGCTTCATGTCAAACCCAATATCAATCTGCATGCGGCTTCACGACGACCGGCCGGTACGCGATCGGTGAACCGCACATGATAACCCAAATCGAGAAAATGCCGACTTACCGCTCCACACTCCCCGGCCGGAGCCGCGGCTGGACCGGAAATACCGCCTCGGGCGACAGGTCGATCGTCGGCGCGCGCGCGATGGCGTCTTGCAGCGTGGTCACAAACCTGCGGCGATCTGCCTCGCCATAGCAATGCCGGCTCGGCGCCTCAAGCAGGTTGGCCCGAAAGGCCGCAATGCGCTCCGGCGCTTCGATCAGCCCGGCCAGTGCGGCCTGGAATCGCGCATGGAACGTCGGATCGGCCGGGCGGTCGGTCGCGCGCAGCAGATCCGACCAATCACCGACATAACGCTGGTCGGTGGCCGAGACCGAGGCCCGAAAGCCGCGGCCATTGACCACGAGGCCGTTTGTGCCGTCGGCGACCATCTCGTGGGCGTGCATGGCATCGCTGATCACCGGGACGATGCCCCAGCGCATCGCCTGAACCAGACCGTTGCGATAGATTCCGACCGACGGCATGACGAAGAGGTCGGCCTCGCTCAGCAACTGGCGGAATTCCTCCCACGCGACGAAGCCGGGGCGCCAGATGATCCGCGGGTGGCCGGCCACCGCCTCGCGCAGCCGGGCCGACAGCGTGTCGGGCAAGCGGCTGCGCAGGATCAGGCGCAGCGTCGGATAGCGCTCGGCCAGCTCAAGGAAGGTATTCAGGACATCGACGCCGCCACGGATGTAAAACCCCTCGTCCCGCCAATTGGCGCTGGCCGTGAAGAGGAGTGTCACCGCCCCATCATTGCGCGGCGCACGCGCCCGGGCGCGCGCTTCGCCCATCTCATCGACCGAAAAGACCGGATTGACGAACACCGCCTTGTGCTCGATCGTCCGGCTGCCGAAGAAACTGCCGAGCAGCGGTGCGGCCTCCAGGTAATTGGTAATGATCGCAGCACAGGCCGGCGCTTCGAGTGCTGCGCGCATTATCCAATAGGATGGCGTGCCCCAGGAACTGACCTCGGTATCCTCGAAGGGCTGCGGCGGGCTGAACAGATTGCCGATCACGTCGAACACCATGACGAAGGGCCGCTCGCCCAGGCTCATCGGCACGAAGGGCAAAAGATCGATCGCCGCCGCTTCGACGCCATAGAGACAGGATGGAAAGCGGCTCGCGACATAGGCGGCGGCATCGGCGCGGCCGACCAGCGGATGGATGCAGCAAAGCTGCCGGGTCAGGTCGAGCGCGCGCGGCAAATGGGCGCGGATCGCCGCGGCCAGATCGGCAATCTCCGGCACGGCACGATGAAAGCTCAGCTCGGGCGCCGCCTTGACCAGCCCCATGACCCAGGGATGCGGCCCTTCATAGGGG
>JBAVTK010000384.1:0-4051 GCA_049696095.1 Aliidongia sp.
ACCGTCGGGACCGTCAGCGGGCAGTGGCTTTCCGTTTGGTTTCATCTCGTCTGCGCAAGCGCAGGAGGTGCCTGAGACTGAGGTGGACCCTGCCGTTGAGGAAGAAGCGGCAAAAAATGAAGCGGTGATGCGCGCACGAGAAACAGCGTTGGAGCGCGAGGCATTGGCGCAGCGAGCCGACTTGGCGACGGTCAAGGGAAATGCCGAGATTAAGGCGGCGGCGGCGAACGTGTCGAATCCGTTGGAGCCATTTCTGACGCCGCGAAACCCGGCCCTCGATGCCTTGGCGGCACGTGTCCGGAGAGCGCAGACCAATCCGGCTCCCGCCCCGGTGCAACTGCCGACCATCGATTATAGCGAGGCGGCCGGTGCCCCAAACAGAGTACCGGTTCCGGGTGACGCCGACTTTGTTGGCCCGCTTCCAGGGCCTACCGGACCGGTGCAGGAGTTGGAAGTCGGATCGTACCAAGATCTGCGCTCTCGTGCTGTCGTCGGAGACGGCCTGGAACACGATCACATCCCTTCATTTGCGGCTCTGAGGACCGCTGCTGAAGCAGAGAACGGCGGCCCGTTGACCACACAGGAATTGAACGATCTATACGATAATGCAACAGCCGTAGAGGTTCCGCGAGACGTCCATATCGATGGGCCGACTTTTGGCGGAAAAAATACGGCGGGTCAAATCGCAGCAGACGCCGCGGACTTGCCTGCAGCTATTGCCCGTGATACAAATGTGTTGCGGGATAATTTAATTGAGCGAGGTTATGATCCTGCGGTGGTTTAGCAAACTATACAGAAGATCATTCAAAGAAATACGGATCAGGGGTTAATTCGATGACGCTATCTTGGGAAGCTCTCGTCTCCGCTCTTGGTGCGGAGGAGGCGTCGGCTAGTGTTTTATCACTCATCTCTGATATTGGTGAGGTGCCGAATGTTTCGGATACCCCGGATGAATATAATGACCCACTTGGAAAGACCAGATTCTACCAATTTACTAAGACAGGACTGGAAGTAGGATTTCGACAAAATCGCTTAAATCACATGCACCTTTTCATTAGGGAGCAAGAGGGATACGAGGCCTATAAAGGACCGCTAGAAGACGGTCTGAGCGCCAGTACATTGGAATCTGAATTACAGCAAATGTTTGGCGCACCATCTAGTGAAGGTAGCCGCAAACAAAGTTCTCTTTTGGGGAAGAAGAATAGGTGGGTAAAATTCGACAAAGATCATTACGCGCTCCGCTATGAATTCTCGAACGACGGCGCGTTGCGTAAGGTATCGCTGATCCTTCTTTAAACGCGAGTTACGGTGCCGATGCTATGCTGGCCCGCTGCCCCGTCCGACCGCCCGCCGAAGGTCCGACGCCACCCGCCTGCGAGTATTCGCCAATATGGAACGAAGAACTGGGGACAAACCACAGTTTTGAAGGTTGGTCTGGACGGCAAGATAAAAGCACCGCCGTCGTCGGGGTCCGCGTCGGCGTGTTGAGATGCCTCAAACGCAGTAGAAAATGCGGTTGGTTCGGTGTGGCATACGACCAAAACAACCGGTGCAGCTAATGGGATTCTTGACAACGGCATCGATCCGGCGTTTCTGAACCCGAACAGTCGGTTTGGCTCGGCGTTTTATGTCGCGGAGCAGCCACAAATATCGCTGACGGAAATGGCACATTACGGCATTGATCCGACAACAGGTGTCCGCTTCTCGGTTGATCAAAGTGCGATAAATGTGTTGGATTTGACAGACCCTAATATTGCCTCATCTTGGGGGTATTCGGGTGGCCCAATTACCTCGGCCACTCGGCAGATCGGGCTGGACGCGGCCGATTCGGGTTATAATGCGATTCGATACTTTTCTGAACGTGTACCCGGAGGAACCAATTTGGCCATTCTGAACAACTATAATAGTATCTTGAAACCTATAATGATTAGTCCGGTGACATTATGAAACTCGAACTTGTAAAATACAAATGCTCGAATTGCGCGCACGAATTTGAATCTCCTGCGCTTTGTGATAATGCTTACGGCGAATTTTTGCTTTGGTCTAGGGGGGGTAGTTCGGCATATCTAAATGCTTTCAAAGATAAAACCTATAAGGAGGTTGATGGTATACTTTTGAATCATCCTAAAACTTCGACGCTAAACCCGGTTGAACGAGCCAAAATGCTTCAGCGTATATATGGCGGTTTGGCATGCGATAGGGATAACAACAACCTTCAGTTTGAGATTGGTGCTTTCCCACCTTGCCCAACTTGTGGCGACCAGAAAATGACGTCATGGGAGTTTCAATACCCACCGAAGATCGTGGATGTTTCATTGTCTTTGGTGACTCATATTCATTGGTCCGGATTGTCAAATTCTGAAAAGATTAAACTGACAGATATATCGATTTCTGCTTTGTAGCAGCCACAAGGACGATGGAACCGCGGTAACTTACCGGCCCGCTGGGTAAGCATCGGACGCAATCGATGGTCGAACCACTACGGTTGAAATTAATAATATGGCGATAAAAAAGATTAATGGTGGCGGAGTGGCAAAATTCAAATTTCCCCAAATATGAGGTAAGGTAAAAATATGGATATCCGGCTTTATCACCAACGTCAATTGATTCTGACTTTTCTAGCTAAACTCGAAAGAGGTAATTCATAGATTTGATTTAGATAATTTGAAGAGGTTGCGTACTGATTTAAACGAGGGTCCGTTAAGTATAATCGAGAACATGTGATATTATTTGATTGTTTCAGAGAAATTAAAGTTGTGTTGTGTTAATCGCGCTTTAAGCGCTGTGGCTTGATGAGGGAATTGGCGGCACAACGGAGCATGAAGTCCGGCTGCTGAGCAAGGCCGGTGGTGCGATCGATACCTTCAACGCATTGGCCGGGGCACAGGCGAAACTGATCCAGCTCGAACGCCTGGCGCTCGACGGCGCGGGGGACGGTACCGCCCCGGACTTGGCGGAACGGCTGCGCGCGGCCCAGCGGGCGATGGCCGGCCTGTCGAGTGGTGCCGCGGACAGCCCAGGAGCAGAAGCGGTGCCGACCGAAATGGATCAGTCGGCTTAATCGCCCGAGCGGCCGAAGAACTCTCCGAATCCAGAGCAGCGCAATCGGCGTCATCCGCGACCGCCGGCCGGCAGCCCGGCTTCGCGCCGCCTTTGCCCGAAATCCTCAAAGGATCTGCCATGGGTGAACCAACCGATGACAACGGCTGGGGTCTGCCCTCGGCCGGGTTTTGGCGCTCGCTCTGTCCGCCACCGCTGCCGCCGCCCTGGCCGCCCCAGCGGCCCGACCTCATTTCCGCCCTGGCAAGATCCGGCCGAGATGCAGCGTGCAGCGACGGCGGCCGAGTCCGCGCGGGTTCGGGCGGAAGAGGAAGAGACCCTGCAATTCATCCGGGATTATGTCCAGGCGCTGCGCGATTGGCGCAAGGAGATCATCTTCCGTATGGGCGACCATATCATCGGCCGCACCACGATCACGCTCTTCAAGAACCAATCGGCCGGCGACGAGGGTCAATCTTCTTCAGCACAACCGGCCGCAGGCGATGCCGGAACACTTACCGCGGAACTCGCTCGCTCAAACCCGATCAAACTGAACCTCCCATCAGCCGCTGCGCCGAGCGCCGGAGCGATCGAACGACCGGAGCAGACGGCGGCCACGGTCGAATCACCGGGAACCAGCCCCAATGGCGGCCCTGGCCTCGTCGAAGATGATCCAGCCCTGGCCGGCACGAATTCCGGGGCGAGCGATATTGCCATCGAACCGGCTGAACCAGTCATCGTGTCGTCCGAAGGGCCGGCGCTCCTCACGCGCTTTGGTCCGGGCAACCAGACAATGACCGATACGGCGCCCGATGACGGCAGCCCGGAACAGATCGTCGTGACCGCGCCAAGACCCGCGGCACCGGAAGAGCGTTCTGTCACGGCACCGTCGGGACCGTCAGCGGGCAGTGGCTTTCCGTTTGGTTTCATCTCGTCTGCGCAAGCGCAGGAGGTGCCTGAGACTGAGGTGGACCCTGCCGTTGAGGAAGAAGCGGCAAAAAATGAAGCGGTG
>JBAVTK010000385.1:0-9351 GCA_049696095.1 Aliidongia sp.
GCCGTACCGGGCGGCGGCCAGCGCGCCGAAAACTGGTTTCGCCGCGCCGAAGCGGCGCTCTGTGGCGTGGGGTGGCAGGATAATTGCCATCAATAAAGCAGAGGAATCATACGAAAGCGGGCCAGCGCGCAATATTCGTCCCAAAGCGCACCGTATTTCATCCGGCACCGGACATCGTCACGCCAGGCGCGATGGATTAGCAGCCCGATCAGCCAAGCCGGCAGCAGCCAGGGCCACCCCGCGGCGAGACCGGCTGGGAAAGTCCACGCCAGATAGATGCAGATTTCCCCGGTATAATTGAGCTTGCGGCCGATGCCCCAGAAGCCCGAAGCGAGCAGACGCCCGCCGACCTTCCGCGCCGGCCGCCCCCAGATCCTTGTGTTTGGATCGGATTTGAAATCATGTTTCTGTTGATTGGCGCCTCGGAACAGCCAAAATCCGAAGGCGAAGAGTAAACTCAGCCCAATGGCCGCGGAGATCGACAGATCAACCGGATAAAAGGCCAGCGCGATGCCCGGAATACAGTAGAAAAACGGCACCAGAACGTAATCACCCCAGATCAGCATTCATCCGAACCGTTCTTCGACAATATCCCAGGTAAAAATCATGCCATATTCGAATTGAAAATAATTCGTGATATAGATCAAGCTCATGCCAAGATAAATGGCCATCGCCAGGCTTGTCGTGCCAGTCGCTTCACGCTGATAGACGGCGCATGCGATATTGAACAGCGCCAAGCCGATCAGGGACGGCCGATACGAGAACAGCTTCAAATCGATACCGAACAGCGTCGGATCGCGCAGTGTACCATAGTAATAGCTCCGCAGCCCGATTGGTATCGTACCGCGTCCAACCCACATCATGAGGCATGCCGCCACGAACGCCATGATGTTGGCCGCGACGAACAGTGCCCAATACCATCTAAGTAGTATTCCTACAGAGAAGCCCGATACATCGATAATGATTACAATGGCCAGTACAATGAGGAACAGCGCCAGCCCGTTCAGCGTATAGAGATGCCGCCGCCCATCGGGCTGAACCACGCCAGCCAGCCGCCGGCCCGGCACCAGGACCGAGAGCAGGAACAATGCTGCAACGAAGGCGGCAATGGCGCCGCCGGCGACCGCAACCGAGATCAAGTTGGGCAGGTTCATCGCATCCCCCGCGCCGCGGAAAGATACTGTATCAATTGCCGGGCGCCGTCCGCGGCGATGACGAGATTGCCGATGACCCAGGGCAGGTTGGCCAGATAAAGCGTCAGGAACGCCGCGAGATCATGCTCGGGCATCAGCGGATAGCCGCCGATATGCTTGGCCGCGAGATAGACGATTGTCGAATAGGCGACATAGCTTCCCAGCATGATTTGCAGCATGGCGCAGCCGACAGGCCGCCGGGCGACTGTCGGACGTCGCAACTCCCATAGCAACCACAGATAAAGCCATTGCGTTACGAACACATGGAAGCTTTCCAGCCCGCGCTCGAAGCTCGATATCTGGTCGAAATAGCCGCGATCGGCTTGACCGTAGAACGCCCAAACCGCCCGCCAGGCGTTATCAAGGCTCGGCAAATCGGCCGACGACAACAGCCACGGCAATTCGATGCCCCAGGCGATGAGCATGAAGAACCATATCTGCCCGGCCAGCAGCCCTGCCCCACGCGTGGCGGATTGACGTGGCACGATGGTCATTCGGTCCACCCGAAAGACTACATCCAGGATTAGTGCGAGATGGAGACCGAACCATGCCGCCGAAAGACCGAACAGCAAGAAAGTCGCCCCGCTGGTCCGGGCCGTGCTGGAAAACCCGTCGATGATGCCGAACCAGCCATTGATGATCGCGGCATAGCAACCGATCGCGCCGACCGACAGCGCCAGCGGCGCCGCAAGGATCGAAGCTCGGAACCAGGCGACGGCCAGGCCGAGATAAAGCACCAGATTGATCAAAAGCGTCGCACCGACCAGGCCGATTTGCCGCTGTCCGACCGCATCGAAAAATCCGCGATCGGCCGGCGCCAGCATCCGGAACAGGCGAGCAATGGAATCAGTCTCAGCCAAAACCGGCAAATGCCGATAATTGACCAGCCAGTATGTCCCAAGGATCAGCGTGGCGAGCGCGCAAAGCCAGGTCAGGCCGATCAACCACAGGGGCGGGCGGAACGCGGTGGCGGTCATGACGAGGCCGCCATTGCCGCACGGGCTTCGAGTGCGCGCCGCCGGTAACTGATCCGGCAAGGCGGGCGCGGGCCGACGACGAAAGTCGTATAATCCGGTTGGACGACAGACTTCGGCGCTGCCAGATCGTAGCGCGCCAGGATACGGGTCCAGATCACCTTGACTTGCTGCTGTGCGAAGGCGAGGCCGATGCAGCGGTGCTTGCCGCCACCGAAGCCGATCAGCGAATAAGGCTGCCGCCGATCTTCCTCGCGTCCCGCGCCGAAGCGATCCGGATCGAACCGGTCGGGATCGGCAAAGACACCGGGCAGACGATGCGTCACGGCCGGCGATATCATGGCGAGACTGCCAGCCGGCAGGCGATGGCCCAGGCAATCGATCGGCTTGAGCACGGTGCGCATCAGCATGACGAGCGGCGGATGCAGGCGTTCGGCCTCCTTGATGCAGCATTCGAGATAGCTCAGGCGCTTCAGCTCGGCGAGCCGCGGCGGGTCCGAGAGACCGATGGTGGTGATTTCCGCCCGGACGCGGGCGAGATGTTCGGGGTGCTGAAGCAGCAGCAAGCCGGTCCAGGCCGCCAGCACGGCGCTGGTATGCTGTCCGGCGAAGAGCAACGTCAGCATCAAGCCGGCGATGACCTCTTCATTGAGCACCGAACCGTCCCGGTAGCGGGCTGCCATCAAGGTTCCGAGAAAATCATCGCTTTGCTTGTTCTTCGCTTGGCGTTCCGCGATGACGCGACCGATCAATTGAACCACGCGACGGCGCGCAGCGTCGCGACGGCGCATCGCCGGCAATGGCAAATATGGGTTGAAGAAGGCGATCAAATTGATGCCGCCTTCGAGCGCTTTATATAGATCGGAGAACTCAGCCGACAAATGTCCACGAAAATCCTCGCCGAGCAGACAGCGCCCGGCAATGAAGATGGTCAATTCGTTGAACGTGGCGAGCAGATCGAGTTCACCGCTGTCGCCCCAGCCGTCGAGATAGCGGTCGGCCTCCTCGGCCATGATGCGGGCATAGAGCTGCATCCGATCATCACGCAGAGCGGGATGGACCAAACGCAACTGCTCGTCCATGCGCTCCGGTTCGATGTCGTAGGCGACGCCCGGTCCGAAGATCGGCACGGTGAAGCGATAGGCATCGCGCGCACCCAGCTCGTCATCGCCCGCGCGAAAAAACGCTTCGTTCGCGCGCGGCCCGATCAGGGCATTGACGGTTTTGCCGAAGAGCGGGAACGAAAAGACCTCGCCATAGCGGCGGGCGCCGTCTTCGAGTAATCGAACCGGATTGCGGTTGAAGGCGATGGCCCGGCCGACGAAGGGCAAGACGGCCGGCATGCGAGGGATCGTGGCGGTCATAGGCGACGCCCCCGCGGGGCAGTGTAATGCCGTTTGGCCGGCGCGATGACCCCACGCTCGACGAACCAGCCATAGGCCTCCTCGATTGCCGCGCCGAGATCGGTCGGGCGATAGCCAAGCCTGTCACTGGCTTTCGCGCAATCTGCGCGCCGGCCCATCTGGAGCAAGCGAATTGCGGCCGGTGTCAATAATTGGGGCATGCCTGGCAGGAACAAGGTCATGGCCGGTTCGACAATATGGGCGACGGCCTTCATCAGATTGGGCGGCAGGCGTAGCGGCGGCTTCGGCTGGCCGGTTACGTCGGAGAAGATCGCCATAATTTCGTCGAAGCTCGCGAACCGGGTACTGAAGATATATTTCTGACCACGTTCGCCCCGCTCCATCGCCAACAGATGGCCTTGCACGATATCGCGCGCTGCGACGAATTCGAATCCGCCGGGGACATAAGCCAGCAGGCGGCGACGGGCGAAGCGAATCAGGACGCTGCCCATGCGCGAAGGCTTGAAGTCGCGCGGCCCCAGAATGGCGCACGACACCGCGATGACGACATTCTGCCCCTCGGCCACTGCACGCAGGCATTCATGCTCGACCGCCGCCTTGGTGAAGGCATAAGGAAGATGCGATTCCAGGGGATTGAACAACTCGGACTCGTCAGTCGGCCGGTCGGCGCGATGACCGGTGGCGCTGAGCGATCCGGTGACGACGACACGATCGACCCCGGCCTGGGCCGCCGCCCGCAGGATATTGGCGGTGCCGATCACGTTGGTTTGGAAGATGTCATCCGGCGCGCGATGGTGTGTCGAGATCTGCGCGGCGCAATGATAGACTTGACGGATGCCGCGCATCGCACGCTGACACGCGACGAAATCCGTGACGCTGCCTTCGGTTACTTCCGCCTTGATACCTTCGAGACAGGCCCGATTGGTTCCGGGACGCAGAAGGAGCCGCAACGGAGCGCCCTTCGTCGCCAGTGCCCCAGCGAGGTTTGCCCCCAGATGACCACTGGCACCGGTAATCAAAATCATGGCAATGCGCCTTCAGTGGACCCAGAAGAATCACCGGACGCCGCTGCCAAGCCCAGATGATACCGCACGATGATACGCGAGATAGCGAGTCCGATCCGCCAACGCGCCTTCGGCCGGGCCGGGTTCGACGGTCGCATCAGTTCGCCGAGACTGTAGCGCAATGTGTCGATCATTGCCTGGCGCAGCTTGGCAGGCCGATCCTCGGTCATGGATAACAAGGCAACCGCCCGTTTGCCGCCCTTGTCGCTGCGCCAGTAACGCATCATGCCGAAGCGCAGCACGCGAAATTCGGGTTTCGAACTGGCCAGCACCTCATGCACCGCATTGGCGAGTGAAAGGCGGCTCGCCTGCCGGTCACGACATCGTCCGGCATAATGCTTGAGCGCCCGCCCGATATTGTCGGGATGATCGCGCAGCGATTCGGTGAGAATAACAGCATCGACAATGCCCGAGGTCATGCCGCTGGCGGTCAAAGGATGGCAGGTACCGGCCGCATCGCCGATCAGAACGACCCGCCCGCGATGGGGCTTGCCGACAACCACCACATCAGTCGGGAATTGCCGCACCCGCTGCTCGGCGGGTAATTCATAAATACGCTGCCGAAAATCATCTGGGCAACCAAGCGACAGAAGCGCCGCCACCTCCTTGGCCGAATGCGGTGGACGGTCGTGATGATCCACCATCAGACGCCCCCTGCCCTCGCCGATCGGATAGGCCAAGCTGACCCGGCCACCGCCGACGAAGACGTGACCCAGCCGGCTATCAGGCAGCGCGTCAGCCGGAATCGTCAGTGCGCTGATCGTGGGCATCCGACGCACGCGCGACCTTATGCCGGCAAGCTCCCTGATCCTTGACCGGCTGCCATCGGAGCCGACCAGAAGATCGGCACCTATCCGGCTTTCGCCACATTTTCCGGTAACAAGTACTTCGACTTGGTCGTGACGCTGGACCACGTCCTAAACCCGCATCCCCGCCACGACCGTCACATTGGGACAGTTGCGCGCGGCAGCGAAGAGAGCAGCATGCAGACGCGCGTGATCCAGGGCGATACCCACGCCAAGTCCAGCCGTTGCATAGCTGAGAACCACATCGCCCGCCTCCGCATCGCGGATGTGAAAGCCGTCCACGTTCGTGACGCCCGCCGCCTGGACATCGGCAAGCAGCCCGAGTTGCTCCAAACAGGCCACCCCGCGCGGATGCAGCATTTCGCCACCCCGTCGGCGGTCGCCATGCAGGTTCGGCTCGATCAAAGTTACCCGAAAACCCAACCGGCCGAGGACCAAGGCGGCAACCGAGCCGGCGATGCCGCCGCCGCCGATGGCGATATCGGTCGTAACGAGTTCAGCCATGACCGCGCCTTTCCAAGCCGCGACGCAGCGCCCAGGTACCGAAACTCGCATTGTAAAGCGTGTATTCGAGCATGGCGGTGCCAAAAAACACCCCATTCACCGACTCACGCGGAAGCTGCCCATCGGCCTGCAACCGCCCGCCCAGCCAATCCAGTCCGCGCGCGACCGACCGCCGCGTCGATCCGTGGAAGGCGAGCAAACCGAGCAGCGCCCAACTTGTGCTGCTGATCAGACTGTCGGCGTTTTCAATATAATGGTCGTTGAGACATCCGGAAAAATGCTCGCCCCAACCGCCATCTGGTCGTTGCCTCGCTTCCAGCCAGTCCAGGGCACGCTCCACCGTCCGGTCAGTCTGCGGCCGTCCGACGGCAGCACAGGCGCGCAGGACAAAGCTGGTCGCATAGACGAAATTGATGCCCCAGAATCCGGGATATGAGCCGTCCTGCCACTGAACACGGCATAAGAAATCCATCCCACCTTCGAGTGCGCGGGCGACCCTGCCCGGTGCCGCTTGCGGCACCTGCCGGGCAAACTGCGCCAGTGCTTCGATGCAGGACGCCGTACATTCGACATAGGATCGCTCGGTCATGCAGCGACCAAACATCTCGGACGGATTCAGCTTTTCGAGGAAACGGGGGCCGCGGCGACGCTCGTAGGAACCGAAACCGCCATCGGCATTCTGCCGATCGAGAATGAATTCGGCCGCCGCCGCCAGACGCTCCGGGCCGATCCGGTCGGCCGAGCAAATCAGCCCCTCGATATCGTGACACGCCAGAATCGCCGTCAGCGCTTCAGCCGTGCAATCGCTGACCGGCCAGTTATGAGCGCCGTCGCAGAAACACCAGCCGCCGAACGCCGCTTGACGATCGGGGTTGCGCGGGACCGGTTCCGTTTGGCACTGACCAGCCGACAAATAAGCGTATCCGGCTCTAATCGCCGTAACGACCGAGGCTTCCGGCGTGACGGTGGGCAAAAGCGCCTGAAGCGCGAGCGCGGTATCCCATGTCTGCGAGCGTGCGCCGGCATATCGGATGCCGCCATCCTCGTCCTGCCAGCGCCACGCTTCGAGACCATCAAGCAACCGGTCGATCAAAGGGTCCGTCGGGTCGCTGGCATGGAGCGCCAGCAAGTTGAGAATGCCATTGACCGGCGACAGGCACTGGGCCTCGGTCGCCAAGACCTCGCTGCGGATCAGGTTGAGGCAATGCTGCAGTGCCTTGCGGCGTAACCCGCTCCCGATCCCGAGATGCCGCCGGGCGCCGCCGGCCAGCCGGAGCGCGGCATTGACCCCGCGCAGCAGGCGGCCGGGGGTGACATAAAGGTCGCTTTTGGCGATTCGATCACGATTCGCGGCAAAGTCGATTTCGTCAAAGGGTCGGCCATACAGTTCGTCGCGCAGCGACCTGCCGATTTCGCCAAGGTCGGCCGAAAAGCGGCAACCATAAAGACAGGCGAGGCCGAGATAGATATAGCGCGTGTGGCAATAGAGATGATCGGCCCGAATCGGCGACCAACTCGGCAGCAGAAACAGTTCGGGCGGAACGGGATTGATCCCGTCATAGGAATAGAGCCCGGCAAAGGACAGCCAGAGCTTGCCCCAACTGGGCAGCGCGGTCACACCTTCCGGGTGCTTGGCGATCCAGGTCCGCGCCGGACCGGCATTCGGGCCATCCTCGGGTTCGCCAAGCAACCGCAGGGCGACATAGACCAGTGTTGTCACATAAAGATAAGACGCCGATACCGGGTGCAAACCCCACCCGCCATCGTCATTGCGCGTCGTCTGAAAATACCGAATAACCCCGTCCGACCATTCGTTATCGCCCTTGCGTCCGATGCTCGCGCGAGCAATGACGAACTGGGCGGTGATCATCGGGCACCAGATCACCTCGCCTTCCCACGCACCCTGCTCGTTCTGAAGCGCGATCAGCCCGGTCTCCGGTCGGGAATGTTGCCGGCCCGTTCCGGCATCTCCATGAGAGAATGACGGCTCCGTACTGACGTAAACCTCGCTCCGACCATGGAAGATTTCAGACAAAAGGTTCTCCTGCTCCCGAAAAATGACGAGAGAGTCTGACTCCGATACTACCAGAGTATTGGTGTCAGGCGGGTTGCTTCAGCATCAGGGCCGCTGGTAGGTCGCGTAGGATCGGTAGAAGCATCTTAGGTTTCATGAAGTCGGTTTTCGGCCGCGCTCCGGTGACGATCTCCGCCCATTGCGCCAGAAACGGCCCTTTAAGCCGCTGCAACGTCAGGGCGCTGGCATCGATCATAACGGGACATTTGCGGTAGAATCGCGCGAGGCGGGCACTCCAGACGAAATCTCGGCCGAAACTGTCATACCAGCGACGGTGATAAGCACCCATTGCCCGTTCGCTGAAATCGCCCGAAGCGACGGCCTCGACCAGGACATCGGCAGCAATCTCCGCAGCATCCATCGCATATTGAATGCCTTCACCGGTCAAGGGATCGATTTGACCGGCCGCATCGCCAAGAATGATCAGATGGTCCCCGAAGCTTTTCTTAATGCCGCCGATCCGGAGCGGCGCACCTTTCATCTCGTCCATGACGGCGCTGCGCCCGATCGCCTTGCTGATATGAGGATCACTCTTGATCAGCCGATCATGCAAGGTCCGCAGGTCCGAAAGTTCCGTTCGGCCACCCGGCAAAATATAGACGCAGAAATTCAGCTCATCGCGTGCCTCGCGAAACAGCGCACAATAGCCCGGCAACATGTCTTTCGGGTAAAAGACAAGACCGTCACAGTCGAAATCGCTGGATTTGGCGCGGATGTAAGTCCGGCTACAGACGGCTTCCGGCGGTGTCGAAACATAGCCAAGCCGCCGCGCAAGCCGGGACAAGGCACCATCGGCCAAAATCAAGGCGCGCGTCTGGTAAGAGGCACCTCCCTTGGTCGGCAGAATCGTCCAGAGCTTTCGAGTCGAATCGAATTGAACATCCGCTACATTGTAGTCTTCGACAAGCTCGGCCCCGGCCTCCTTGGCGGCGGCGGCGATCCGAGCGTCCATGAAGATCCGCTTGATGCCCATGACCGGCCGGGAACGCAAATATTCCGGCGAACTGTCGATATAGCGGATACCTGCGGGGCTGACCATGCCGCCGACTGCTGCGGCACGCCCCTCATCATGGGCGACAATTTGCTGAAGCACACCCATGCGTTCGAGATGGTCCTGCGCCACGCTACAGATCGCATCACCGCAAATTTTGTCTCGGGGAAAGACGTGCTTGTCCAGGACAAGAGCCTTGATTCCCTTCTGAGCCAAGTACCATGCGCAAGTCGAGCCCGCCGGCCCGGCCCCCACGATCTCACCAATCCCCTCATATTATACAACTGAAAACAGCCCACTGAATGCATGACACTCGGAAATTGTGTCGGCGAAGCGCGCCATGAGCGGCGCTAGCCTGATTTCCGGCATTGTCGGGATGAG
>JBAVTK010000386.1:0-5592 GCA_049696095.1 Aliidongia sp.
GCCTCACGCTCGGCCGCCCGGCGCTGACGCCGCCACATCGCGGCATATGGACCGTCCTGGGCGAGCAGGGACGCATGCTGGCCGCGTTCTACGATGCGGCCGCCATCCAGCACCAGAATCTCGTCGGCATCAACGATGGTCGAAAGCCGGTGCGCGATGACCAGGGTCGAACGCTCGGCCGAGACCGCGCGCAGGCTGGCCTGAATTTCTTGCTCGGTATGGCTGTCGAGCGCGCTGGTTGCCTCGTCGAAGATCAGCACTGATGGTTGTTTCAAAATGACACGGGCGATGGCGACGCGCTGCTTCTCGCCGCCCGATAGTTTCAGACCGCGCTCGCCGACCCGGCTGTGATAGCCGTCGGGCAGCGCCTCGATGAAATTATGGATGCGCGCCAGCTCGGCGGCATGCTCGACCGCGTCGCGCGTCGCGCCCGGCCGGCCATAGGCGATGTTGTAATAGATCGTATCGTTGAACAGGACCGTGTCTTGCGGCACCACGCCGATCGCCCGGCGCAGGCTCAACTGGGTAATGTCGCGCAAATCCTGACCATCGATGGTAATCGAGCCGGCGCCGACATCGTAGAAGCGGAACAGCAGCCGCGCGATGGTCGATTTCCCGCCGCCGCTCGGACCGACCAGCGCCACAGTGCGGCCCGGTGGCACTTCGAACGAAATATCGTCGAGGATCGGCCGGCGCGGATCATAGGCGAAGGAGACGTGATCGAACCGGATCCGGCCGCGCGGCACGGTCAGTGCCGCAGCACCCGGCCGGTCCTCGATCTCGGCCGGTTCGGCCAACAGCCGGTACATCGCTTCGACATCGGCCAACGATTGCTTCACATTGCGATAGACCATGCCGAGGATGTTGAGCGGCGCGTAAAGCTGAAGCAGATAGGCATTGACCAGCACGAAATCGCCGAGCGTCATGGAGCCGGCCGCGACGCCTTGCCCGGCCATCACCATGACCGCGATCAACCCGGCGGCGATGATGGCACCTTGGCCCAAATTGAGCATCGACAGGGTCGATTGGCTGCGAATCGCGGCTTTCTCATAAGCGCGTTTGGCCCGATCGAAGCGTTCTGCCTCATGTGCCTCGTTGGCGAAATATTTCACCGTCTCGTAATTCAGCAGACTGTCGATCGCCTTGGTGCTGGCCTCGCCGTCGCGCTCGTTCATTTCGCGCCGGAAACGCACGCGCCATTGCGTGACGCTGATGGTGAAGCCGACATAGCACACGATGGTGGCAAGCGTGGCGAGCGCGAATCCCACGCTGTAGAAACGCCACAGTACGACCGAGACCAGCGCGATTTCGAGCAAGGTCGGCAGGATGTTGAACAGCGTGAAGCCCAGCAGATATTCGATGCCGGTGGTGCCGCGCTCGACCGCGCGCGACAGCCCGCCTGTCTGGCGTTCCAGATGAAAACGCAGCGACAGTGCGTGCAAATGTTCGAAGACGGCGAGCGCGGTCAGCCGGATCGCCCGCTGAGCGACGCGGGCGAAGACCAGCTCGCGTAATTCGCCGGCCGCCTGCGCGCCGACCCGCGCTAGCCCATAACTCACGATGAGGGCGATCGGCACGACCATCACCGCCGGTCCGGACAATGCGTCGATCGCGCGCTTATAGAGCAGCGGCACACCGATATTGATCAGCTTTGCCGCGACGATGAGCGCCATGGCCGCGACCACGCGCAGCCGTAACGTCAATTCGCCCGGTGGCCATAACAGCGGCAGCAGCCGAACGACCACGCGGGCCTGATCGCGGAACGGCGCCGCGGGCGGGGGCGTGTCCGGTGTCGGGCGGTTGCGCTCCGACTTCACGCGCCTGCCTGAGAGATCGCGCCGTGGCTCCGGCGCCGAACGATCTGGAACGCCAGACAGGCCGAGATCACCATCACCGCGGCCCCGACGACATAGGGCGCGCTCGGTCCGGCATATTCGAACGCCTGACCGGCCACGGCCGGGCCGGCGATCCGGGCGAAACTGCCGACCGACTGGTTGACGCCCAGAATGCCGCCCTGCTCGCTGGCCCCGGCCTCCTGCGAAATCATCGCCGAGGTCGAGGGCGAGGCCAGCCCCATACCAAGCGCGAGGCAACACGAGGCGGCGATACCGAGCACCGGCCCCATTGCCGCCGCCAGCAAGGCCAGGCCGATGCCGATGCCGATCGTGCCGGCAAACAATGCCCGCGCCTCGCCATAGCGCTTGGTGATCCGGCCGATCAGGCCGCCCTGCACCAGCACGAGCACGATGCCGACCACAGCGAAGATCTCACCGACCTGACGCGGTCCCCAATGCAGCCGGTGATCGGCCCAGAGGCCCAAGGTCGTCTCCATGCCGGCGAAGGCGAATGTCGTGCTGAAAAACAAGATCATCAAGAGGCGCAGCCGCGGCCGCGCAAAGGCCGAGCGGATCTGAGCGATGCGGCCCGGTCCCTTTTTCGCCTGGGCGCGGAGCGCCGGGGTCAATGATTCCTTGAGCCGGACCACGCCGATCAGCAGGGCCACGGCCGACAGCCCGGCCGCCGCGAATGAGGGTAGTGCCACGTTGACATTGACCGGATCGCCGCCGGCCAGCAGTCCGCCGATCGCCGGCCCGAGCACGAATCCCAGCCCGAGTGCCGCGCCCAACCCGCCCATGCCCTTGGCCCGGTTCTCCGGTGTTGTGATATCCGCGATATAGGCCTGGGCCACCGAAATATTGCCGCCGGCTAGCCCCTGCACGGCGCGCGCGGCAAACAGCATCCACAGCGCATCGGCCTGGCTCAGCCACAAATAGGCCACGACCGACGCCGTCGTACTGATCAGAATCACCGGCCGTCGGCCGATCCGGTCGCTCAGCCGGCCCCAAAGCGGGGCCGAGAGAAGCTGTACGCCGGAATAGGTCGACATCAAGGTGGTGATGACCGCGGGCGAGGCGTGGAAATGCTCGCCATAGAACGGCAATAGCGGAATGATGACGCCGAACCCCAGCAGATCGACGAACACGACGAGAAGCATTACGATCATGACAACCCTTGGGTAACAAAGACCTGACGGAATCCCCAGCCGAAGCTTAGCATGGCATGCTTGGTGCAACTGCCTTGCAGCAGAGTGGCGAAATTAAGTCAATTTGTATAGCCATCCTGCTTTCAATCTCTAAAGCGCGCCGTCCGCCGTCAGCACGCGCTCGACTGCCGCGATCGGAACGCTGCGTTCGATCGCGGCGCGGCCGAGTGCATCGAGCAGGATGAAGGTCAGCTGCCCGCCTTCGGCCTTTTTGTCATGGGCCATATGGTCGATCAACCTGGATGCGGTGAAGGGCGCGCCGGGCAGCGCGCGCATCGAGACCGGCAGCCCGGCGCGCACGAGATGATCGCGCAGGCGCCGCGCTTCGGCCGGATCAAGCCGTCCGAGCGAGACCGACAAATCCGCCGCCAGCGCCATGCCGATCGCCACCGCCTCGCCATGCAGCGGATCGCCGCCGAACCCGGTCTCGGCCTCCAGCGCGTGGCCGAATGTATGGCCGAGATTGAGCAGCGCCCGGCACCCGGCCTCACGCTCGTCCTCCGCGACGATGGCAGCCTTCATCGCGCAGCAGCGGGCGACGGCCGGGCCGAGCAATGCCGGGTCAAGGGCCAGGATCCCGTCACCGGCCCGCTCGAGATCGGCGAAGAAGTCAGCATCGCCCAGTGCCGCGGTCTTGACCAATTCGGCATAGCCGGCGCGCAGTTCGCGAGCGGGCAGGGTCTCCAGCACCGCGAGATCGGCCAGAACGAGGCGCGGCTGATGGAACGCGCCGACCAGATTCTTGCCATGCCTTGTATCGACACCGGTCTTGCCGCCGACCGAGCTGTCGATCTGGGCCAGCAGGCTCGTCGGAATCTGCACAAAATCGAGGCCGCGCAACAGCGTCGCCGCCGCGAAGCCTGCAAGATCGCCGACGACGCCGCCACCCAGTGCCAGCAGCACGGTATTGCGATCGGGCCGATGATCGAGCAGCCGCTCGGCCAGATCGGGGAAGCGGCGCAGATCCTTCGACGCCTCACCGGGCGGCACAATCACCGTGTCATGGCGGTATCCGATCGCATCGAGGCTGGCTTGCAGCGTCGCCAGATGGAAGGTGGCGACGTTTTCATCGGTCACAATGATCAGCCGGCGCGAGCCGATCACCGCGTGCAGCAGCGTGCCCGCGCGGTTCAGGAGTCCGGTGCCGATCAGGATTTCATAGCGGCGGCCGGCAAGTTCGACGGCGAGACGTTCGGTCACGAAACATTCCTTGTGTTCGATGGCCGATCGATATTGCCGGCGGCATCGGTCCAAACCGTCAAAGCGGCCATCACTTTTTGCACCATCGCCTCAGGCGGTCCGGCGACGCTATCGATCACGATATCGGCCTCGGCATAGATCGGATGGCGGGTCGCCATCAAGCGACTCATGATGTCGCGCGGATCACCCTCGTTCAACAATGGCCGGTTTTGCCGCCGAGCCGTCCGCTCCAGCAAGGTTTCGAGATCGGCGCGCAACCAGATCGAAAGGCCCCGCTCGCGGATCCCGGCACGGGTCAACGGATCCATGAAGGCGCCACCACCGGTCGCCAGCACATGGACCGGCCCGTCGAGCAATCGCGCGATGATGCGCCGTTCGCCGGCCCGGAACACCGCCTCGCCATCGCGTGCGAAGATTTCCACGATTGTCTCGTTGGCCGCTTTTTCGATTTCGGCATCGGAATCGGCGAACGGAACGTGCAGCCTTTGCGCCAGGCGCTTGCCGAGACTGGTCTTGCCGGCGCCCATCAGCCCGACCAGCACGATCGTCCGGCTGAGATACGAGGGGGGGCTATTGGTCATGCGGCAGGGCCTATGGTGGAGGTCATGCAAAAACTTCCCGAAGCTGCCGACAAAATGCCATAAATGCCGTGCATGACGCGAGCGTTGCATGCATTCAGCCGGCGTCGGACCGATGCCGGTTCTCCAGCACAGACGGGGATGATGGGTAAAGTGCTTCTCGGGGCGGCGCTGGTTGGGATTGTCATCCTGCTCGGCGGTGGCGCGTTTCTGGCGTTCTGGGATATTCCGGCGCCGAGCGTGAAGGTGGAAAAGGTTCTGCCCGATGCCCGCTTTCAAAAATAGCGGCCGGCTTGCCGCACTGCTGGCCACCTTGCTGGCGGTGCCGGCATCGGCGCAGATCGGCCCGCCGATTCGGCTCGATCCGCCGCAAGGCTACCCGCCGCCCGGATATCCGCCGCCGCCACCCTATAGCGCGCCCGGACCGGCCCATGCCCCGTTACCTTATGACGCACCGCCGCCGTCCTATCCGTCGACACCGCGCGTCTCGCCGGGCATCACTGTCGATGCCCTGGCGCCGTTGACACCGGATTCGATCGGCGCGCTCGGTCCCGGCGATCGCGGCCTTCCCGAGTCGATGTGGCAGGGCACGCCACGCGCGACCGTCGAAGCGCTGCTGCCGCGGATCGGTACGACCGGCTCGCCCACGCTTCAGGATCTGGCCTATCGCCTGCTGGCCAGCGCCGCAATGCCACCGGCCGGGTCGGGCGATGGGTCGTTGCTGGCGCTGCGGGCCGAACGGCTGACCAACGCGCTCGGCCGGGCCGACAC
>JBAVTK010000387.1:0-1790 GCA_049696095.1 Aliidongia sp.
CCCGGTATTGCTTCCAGGCCGTCTCGGCATCCTCGACAATGATCCAGCGAACCTCATCGGGTTGGACCTGATCGGCCGCGTAATAAAATGGGTTGCGGCCGAGGACGAGTTGCAGGTGCGGGGTCCACTCGGTCAGGGTGAACGGACCGTTGCTGACGATGTTGCCGGGGCGGGTCCATTGTTCTCCATAGGTCTCGACCGTCTTGCGATGGACGGGCAGGCTGAGCGTCGCGAGCAGGGCCGGCAGGGACGGAACGGGCTTGCGTAAATTGATGATCAGCGTCTGCCCGTCGGGTGCCGCGACACCCAACTTGGTCAAATCCTTTTCCCGCCCGGCAATGATGTCCTCGGCATTGACGATCATTCCCGCGGTATGGGGATAGGGTACCGCGGTCGCCGGATCGACGAACCGGCGCAGACTATAGAGAAAATCCTCGGAAGTCAGCGGGTCGCCATTCGACCATTTGGCATCGGGGCGAAGATGAAAGGTCCAGCGCAGACCATCCGGCGACGTATCCCAGGATGTCGCGATCCCCGGAACGACCGTCTCGTCGCTGCCGTATGCGGTCAGGCCCTCGAACAGATCGAGACCGATATGTAGCGCCAGTGCTCCGATCGCCGTGGCTGGATCGAGTATCCCGGGCTCCTGGCCACCGACGCGCCGCAAACTCCCGCCCGCTCGCGCACCATCGCCCATGCCCGCAAACAGCAAAAGAAATGCCAGGCACAAGACCGCGACCAGTTTCTGTCGCCAAATCATGGCACAAACTCCCGATCCAGCCCCATTATCCGCCTGGAGAATATAAAATGCCATAATCATCGGCCCGGACACGACAAGTGAGATCCAGATGGCTATCTGCTCGGACTGCCTTGCCATTTTCCACCGTCGGTGCGGGGCGCGCTGGTGCCGGGCGGCATGTCGCTCGTCCTGTCGGGCGGATTGCTTGAGCCTATGATGGCACCATGGCAGCTGCCTGCTCGGGAGGCGCGCCGGGCGATCGAGTCCGGTACCGCGATCGGTCATACCGATCACTTACTCAAGGCGACGCCGCTCGGTTAACGTGACGCGGGCTCCCAACACTACTTCGCTGCCTGGACCCCGAGATAGCGTGACGGGTGAAGCCCGATGATATTGTCGCGCCAGCCGGTGACGCGCGCGCTGACGAGTGTTCCAAACAGGGGATTAGCGGTCGGGATCAGCGGCGTATCGTTCAGCAGCAAATGCTCGGCCTGCTCCAGCAAATGCGTGCGCCGGCTTGGCATCGGTTCGGCCTCGGCCGCGGCGAGCAGGTCATCATAGGCGGAATTGTGATAGCCGGCCCGATCGAATTCGTCGCTGGTCGATCGATAATTCGTCAGAAATTCCAGGGGATCGACGATGTCGCTGACCAGCTGCTCCCAGGACAACTGGAAATCGCCCCTCTTTACAGCTGAAAGCCATGCTTGCCAACCACGAGTCTGGGGCGTCAACTCCACCCCGAGCGCCTGTTTCCACATCGCGGCAATGGCTTGTAGTCGCTTCTTGGCCCCACGGCTGGCTGCATAGATCACGGTCAGCCGAAGTGGTTTGTCCGGCGGGTAGCCCGCCTCGATCATCAGCCGGCGCGCAGTCGCAACGCGGTCCTGTTCGGGTATCTTGGTATAATCCGCCACTTGCGGCTGGTAATCGGTCCCCATTGCCGGCACGAAGCTCGCGGTAGAAATATCGCTACTGGGATCGACCACTTTGCTGTTCAGCACGTCGCGATCGATCGCCAGGGCCAAGGCCTGACGAAGCTTAAGATTCGAGG
>JBAVTK010000388.1:0-2349 GCA_049696095.1 Aliidongia sp.
GTGAAGAAATTATAGGCGTAGGATGGCGGATCCGGGATGCCGATCTGGGTGTTGAACCGCGCCAGCCGCAGCGCCGAGCACACACCGAACAACAAAGCGACGACCCAGCCGATGCTGCCGATCGAACTCATCGACCAGATATAGAGCAGGATGGCCGGCGCCACGCCAAAGCAGACGAAATCGCTGAGGCTGTCGAGTTCGGCACCGAAGGACGAACTGGCCTTGAGCAGACGCGCCACCCGCCCGTCGAGCGCGTCGAGCACACCGGCGATGATGATCGCCGCCACGGCGGCCTCGAACTTGCCGCTGATCGCGAAGCGGATCGCCGTCATGCCGGCGCACAGCGCCAACAAGGTCAGGATATTGGGAATCATCTTGTTGATCGATAGGCCGGAGATCGGCCGGACGCGCACCCGGCGCGGCCGATCCTTGCGGAGCCGAGGTTCGGTTGGGCGCATCATCATCGCACCTCGCCTTCTCGTCGGGACTCGGCAGAGTGCGCGTCGGCAATGATCGTCTCGCCGCCAATCACCCTTTGCCCGACCATGACCTGCACCGACCAGCTTTCCGGCAGATAGAGATCGGTCCGGCTACCGAACCGGATCAGGCCGAAACGCTCGCCGGTCACGACAGGCTGGCCGGCCGCGACCGCACAAACGATACGCCGGGCGACCAGCCCCGCAACCTGGACTACGGCGATATCGCTGCCTTCAGCGGTCGCCAGTCTGATCGCCATCCGCTCATTCACGTCCGATGCCTTGTCGAAGCTGGCATTGACGAAGCGGCCCTTGTGATAGCGCGTCCGCTCGACCGTGCCGGCCATCGGCACTCGATTGATATGGACATCGAAGACGTTCAGGAAAACACCGATCTTGGTCATCGGCCGCATTTCCATGTCGAGTTCGGCCGGCGGCAGGCTCGTTCCGACCGAAACGACCAGCCCATCGGCCGGGCTGACCACCAGCCCCGGCCGCACCGGCGTCACGCGCGGCGGATCGCGGAAGAAATAGATGCACCAGGCGCTGGCGACGACGCCGGCCCAGCCGAGCGGCTGCCACAGCAGAAACAGCATCAGTGTGACGGCGACGAACAACGCCACGAATTTCCATCCATCGGGATGGATCGGATGGAGCACATGTTTCAGCACTTCGGCATTTCCCAAATATGAACTGGCGTGAGCCGCCAAGCTTTCGAGATTAACTCACCGATCGATATGGTGACAGGCTGCTATGTGACCATTGCCGTAATCTCGCAGCGTCGGCTCGATCTCGGCGCAGAGCGAGGTCGCCTTGGGGCAGCGCGTGCGGAACCGGCAGCCGGACGGCGGATCGAGCGGCGAAGGCAGATCGCCGTGCAGCTCAAGCCGGGGCTTGGCCCGTTCGAGCCGGGGATCCGGCAACGGCACGGCCGTGATCAGCGCCTGGCTATAGGGATGCAGCGGCCGGCGATAGAACTCGTCGCGCTCGGCGATTTCCATCACCTTGCCGAGATAAAGCACCATCACCCGGTGGCTGATATGGCGCACGACCGACAGATTATGTGAAATGAAAAGATAGGAGAGGCCCAACCGTTCTTGCAGATCCATCAGCAGATTGATGATCTGGGCCTGGACCGAGACATCGAGTGCGGAGACCGGTTCGTCGCAGACCAGCAGCTTGGGTTGCAAGATGAGAGCGCGCGCGATGCCGATGCGCTGGCATTGCCCGCCGGAAAACTCATGCGGATAGCGGTCGAGCCAGCGCGGATGACCGCCGACCAGGGTCAGAAGCTCGGCCGCGCGCGTCTGGCGTGCTTCGGCCGTTTCGTCGATCGGGAAATTGAGCAGCGGCGTTTCGATGATCTGACGCACCGTCATGCGCGGATCGAGCGAGGCCAGCGGATCCTGAAAGATGATCTGCATCTGGCGGCGCTCAAGCCGCAACGCCTCGCCTTCAAGCTGCGAGAAGTCGCGGCCGAGCCAGACGGTCCGGCCGCCGGTCGGCTCGACCAGCCGCAGCACGGCGCGGCACAGGGTGGATTTGCCGCAACCCGATTCGCCGACGATGCCCAGCGTCTCGCCCGGCATCAGGGTAAAGCTCACACCATCGAGCGCCTTGACCATGCGCGCCGAGCCGCCGAACCATTTGCGCTTCAAGGGAAACCAGACCTTGAGGTCATCGACCTGAAGCATTGGTGCGGCACTCATAGCCGAGCCTCGTGGCAGGCGACGCTGCGGCCGTCGCGGCTTTGCTCGACCGGCCGCAGCGTGCGGCAGGCCGGTTGACGAACCGCGCAGCGCGGCTCGAACGGGCAGCCCAGGGTTTCGCGGGCGAGCGAGGGCGGTTGGCCGGCAATGGTATGGAGCTTGCC
>JBAVTK010000389.1:0-31019 GCA_049696095.1 Aliidongia sp.
GGTCGAACACGATGTCATCGATCGGCTGTTCGGGATCGGCCGCGCGATAGACCGCGCGCTCGACGACATTCTTCAGCTCGCGGATATTGCCCGGCCAATCATGCTCTTGCAGCGCCTCAAGCGCGCGCGGACTGAAGCCGGCGAAGACCTCGCGCTTCATCTCCTTGGTCATTTGCAGCGCCATATGCTCGGCCAGCAACTCGATATCCTCGGCCCGCTCGCGCAAGGGCGGCAAGGTCACGACATCGAAGGCCAGGCGGTCGAGCAGATCGGCGCGAAACTTGCCGGCCGCGGCCCAGGCCGGCAGATCAACATTGGTCGCGGCGACCAGCCGGACATCGACCTTGATCGTCTCGGACCCGCCGACCCGTTCGAAAGTGCCGTATTCGACGACGCGCAGAATCGTTTCCTGGACCGTCAGCGGCGAGTTGGCGATCTCGTCCAAAAACAGCGTGCCGCGATGGGCCAGTTCGAACCGGCCGAGCCGCCGTTTCTGCGCGCCGGTGAAGGAGCCCGCCTCATGGCCGAACAACTCCGCCTCCAGCAGGGTTTCGCTGAGCGAGGCGCAATTCAGTTTGACGAAGGGCTGATTCCAGCGCGCCGACAGATAATGTAGCCGTGCGGCCGCCAATTCCTTGCCGGTACCGCGCTCGCCGATCACCAGCACCGGCTTCGACAGCGGTGCCAGCAGCGAGATCATGGTCATGCTGTGCTGGAAGCTCGGCGAGCGGCCGAGTGGCGTGGCCAGTTCGGGTGCGTCAAGCGGCATGGCGAGTCTAGCCTCTTCCTTGTAGTGGGAATCGTCAAAAAATCGCAAGTTACGCTATCCGGGTCGGACGCGCCGCACAAGCGCTGAAAAATATTATAGTAATTACAGTGAGTTAACCGAGATGATCGAGTTGGCACGGTCTGTGAAATAGCAGAGGAAGAGTTTCCCCCGGGCACGGGTTTCGTCCTGACGGTATGAAGGAGCAAGCATTATGGGAGTATTTTCCCGCATCAGCGACATCGTAAATTCCAATCTCAACTCGATTCTCGATCGAGCACAGGATCCGGAAAAGATCATCCGGCTGATCATTCAGGAGATGGAGGATACGCTGGTCGAAGTGCGCTCCTCGGCGGTCAAGACCATCGCCGAGAAAAAGGAGCTGGAGCGCAAGATCGCCACTCTGACCCGCGAACGCGATGATTGGCAGGCCAAGGCCGAATTGGCGCTGAGCAAGGATCGCGAGGATCTGGCCAAGGGTGCCTTGCAGGTCAAGTCGCGCCTGGCCCAGGATCTGGTCGCCCTGGAACGGCAGGCGGTCCAGATCGACGAGGGGCTGGCCCGGCAAAGCGAGGATGTGGTCAAGCTTCAGCAAAAGCTGGCCGACGCCAAGACCCGCGAAGGCCAGATGGTTGCCCGTCATCAGACCGCGACCAACCGGCTGAAGCTGCGCACCACGCTCTATGACTCGCGTGTCACCGACGCCTTCACCCGGTTCGAGCAGGTTGAACGCACGCTTGACGAGTTGGAAGGGCGGGTCGATGTTTACGACATCGCGCGGCCCAAGAGCGTGGCCGACGAGATTGCCGAACTTGAAGCGTCGCATCAAATCGAGAGCGAACTGGCCGAACTCAAGGCCCGGCTCGCCCAGAAGACCGAAAGGAACTGATCGTGCATGGCGATATCGACTTCAACGCCGTGGTGATCGTCTTTCTGGTCATCGTAATGCCGGTCTGGCTGTTCCTGCATTACGGCGCGCGGTGGCGACAATCCAAGGTGCTGACGGCCGAGAGCGAACGTACGCTGGGTGAACTCAGCGATACCGCCGATCGGCTCCAGACCCGCATCGACAATCTGGAGCGGCTGCTCGATGTCGCCGCGCCGGAGTGGAGGAAGAAATTATGACACGCCGCCGTCGCGCCGGACGGGAGGAGGACACCATGAGACCGGGTCAATTCCATTGGTCGAACAACCCGATCCGGCTTTATCGGGATACGCGGAACGGCCGGATCGCCGGCGTCTGCGCCGGGCTGGCCGCCTATTTGGATATCAAGGTCAAGTTCGTGCGGCTTGGGGTCATCCTCGGCATGGTGTTCGGCATGTTCGTGCCGATCCTGATCGCCTATGTCCTCCTCGCCGTTCTGTTGAAGCCGATGCCGGAAAAACTGTTCAAATCCGAGAGCGAGGAACGTTTCTGGCGGACGGTCAATGTGGCGCCCAATCTCAGCGTGGGCGAGTTGAAGACCCGGTTCCGGACGCTCGATCGGCGGCTGGCCGATATGGAGGCGCGCGTCACCTCCGACGAATTCAGCCTGCGGCAGAAGTTTCGCGATCTGAACGCCTGAGTCCTTAAACCCAAGTTTGCTTCTGCCCCCGCGAGGGTCGAGGGGCCGGCGAAATCGATCGCCGGCTTCGCCGCCGGAGGCCTGACCGACGATCGGGATCAAGAGAGGAGTTGCGGAAAATGTCCGGTTCCGGACTGTTCTTGGGGATATGTCTTCTGGCCCTGCTGGCCGACGGTCCGGCCCGTCCGCTGCCGGCGGAGGGACCCGAGCCTTGCCGCTTCACATTGGAACGCGGCATGCCGGCGGCGGAAGCGGGCGACGAGACCTGGGTGCTGACCTGTCACCGCGGTCAAACCCAGACCGTCTCGGCCACCCACACCGTGTCGTTGCGCGTGCCGACGCCGGCGCCGGCGCTGGTGGCCGACTAACCGGGTTCGTGGCGGATTGCTTGAGCGCGGCCCTTCCATTGCCCGCCGCGGCCGCGCCAATAATTCATCGCGGACCCGATGGTCGCCGCGGCATAGAAGCCGGCAATCGCCGGCAGGGTCAGGGCCCGCAGCGGGCTCAAGCGATAGAAGCGGAGGGTCGGTACGAACGCGAGCGCCATGGTGAGCCAACCGGCAAGGCCGAGCCCGCGTGCCCAGCCGGTGCCGAACAGCGCAAGCAGCGGCGGGGCGAGATAGGTCAAAACCAGCCCCGCGATCGTGCCGGCCAGCAGCAGCGGCGAATAATGCAGCTGGGTATAGGCGGTACGCGCGATCATCGCCCAGATCTCGCGCCCGCTCTGATAGTCGCGCAGCGACTGGGTGTCTTGCGTGACGTCGAGCCGAATGCGACCGCCGCTCCGCTTGATCGCGGCGGCCAGGCTGCAATCATCGATCAATGCACCGCGGATCGCGGCGATGCCGCCGATGCGGCTTAGCGCTGCCGGGCGGATCAGCATGCAGCCACCGGCGGCACCGGCGCTCGCCCGGCGCGGATCGGCCGCCCAGAGCGGCGGGTACAGCATGAAAAAAAAGAAGATGAAGGCGGGAATGAAGGCGCGCTCTGCCCAGGACCGGCAGCGCAGCTTGACCATCAGGGAGACCAGATCGCGGTTCTCCGCCTCGGCGCGGTCGACCAGCTGCGCGACATTTCGCGTGCCATGGGCAATGTCGGCATCGGTCAGCAGCAGGAAATCCGGCGCCAGCGTTTCGGCCTGGGCTAGCCCCTCGGCGACTGCCCAAAGCTTGCCGGTCCAGCCGGCCGGCAGGTCGCGCGCCGCGATGATGCGGAGCCGGTCGGTGCCGCCGCATGCCACAGCGGCGTCGCGGGCAATCGCGGCGGTACCGTCGGTCGAATGATCATCGACGACGACGACCGCCAGCGATCCGCCATAATCCTGGGTCAGGAGCGATATCACCGCGTGCCCGATCCCGGCCGCCTCGTCGCGCGCCGGGATCACGGCCACGACCCGATGCCGCCCGGATGAGGGCGGTGCCGGGACCGGTTCAGCGATTTGCCAGAACCGGCCGCGCAACAGCAGCAGATAGAGCCAGATCAGCACAGAGATCGTGCCAGCCGCGTTCAACCAAATATTCTCGCTCACGCTCGCTTCCATCACGGCCGGGGTGGGATTCGGTTTCTCCTAACGCCTCATAGCCATCTGGCTTCGTCGGGACAAGGCCGAGTTGATCGCCGCCAGCCGGCGGGTGCGCTCGGCGTTTCCAGGCGGTCCTGCCCAGTCCGAATAACCGCACACAGATCGCCAAGCGTGACCCCATCGCGGCGCATGACCGCATGAATCAACGGATCGGCCAGGAGTTCGCCAAGATCCGGTTCGGTCCCGGCGCTGTCATAAGGATTCTCGATCGTCATTCCGCCCTCGTTCGGTTTCGCGGTTATCCGCCAGCGACACAGTCACCGGCGGCGGCGATTTCAAGGTCCGGTAGATCACGCAATACCGTTCGGTCAGCCTGATCAGATTGGCCAATTGGTCGGCCGGGGCATTCGTTTCGAGTTCGAAACGAAGCCGAATGTCCTTGAACCCCACGGGGGCTTCCTTATCGACGCCTAACGTGCCGCGAAAATCGAGATCGCCTTCGGCCAGCACGCGACCGCCCCGCAACTCGATATTCAGTGCCGTCGCCACGGCGCGAACCGTAACGCCGGCGCACGCAACCAGCGCCTCCAGCAGCATGTCGCCCGAACAGGCGGCCGTGCCATCGCCGCCGGTCGCCGGATGCAGTCCGGCGGTGACCAGCGCGGCACCGGTCTCGACCTTGCACGTCAGGCCGAGCGCATCAAGCGTGCCTTGCGCCTTGAGCGTAATCTGGGCGGCACCTGGTTCGTTACGATACCGGTCTTTTAGCGGGGCTTGCAAGGCGCGCAGATCTTCAGACTGCATACTTCATCTCCGTGACGGCTCGGTGGTCGACCGGATGATTGTTTTGTGAACCAAGGACATCGGCGAGCCGATGACGCCAGTGTTGAAAACTAGGACTCGTCCGGTGCCGCGGGTGTGGCAATTCTGGGTCGAATTTTCCAATGACGTGACCGGGTGGACCGTCAAGCACGACGATCCGATCGGCCAACGCCAAGGCCTCGTCCATGTCATGGGGTTATCAGCACGATTGTCGGGCGATAATGCCGCCAAAGCGCCAGAATCCAGAATATGGTCCTGCATCGACAAGCGCGTCACCGGGGCGAGCGCGCTGACGGGGACATCGAGCAACAGCAGCCGCGGCCGCACGGCGAGCGTGAATGCTAGCGCGACAGGTTGCGCGCTCCCACCGGAGAGTTGCTTCAGTAATTTTTCGGCATGGGCGGCGAGGCCGACGACCTCCAGCACTTCCGCCGCGGCCGCGCGGCGGGCCGTGCAGAATTGCGGCGCTGATCAGGGCGAGACCAAGCAAAGCGTACCGCGTGATGAACCGTTCAGCCATCTGTCCGCTCCCATCCCCGTGGCGGAAAAAGGGAAAACCGCCGCGACTATTGCCGGGGCGGTTTGGATCGCCGCGCTTTAGCCGCATTTGTAAAGCGCCCGCAAGCTGTTGCTCAAATCGGCGCTGTAGGACAAAATTACAACGGGGTTTCCTGGGTGTCAATGAAAAAAACAACACATTAATGCTGTTGTTTAAAATGCCGAAACCGATCCGGCTCTATTCTATTCTAACATGCGAGGCTTGTTCCCGACGCGGCCCATTGCCTCATTTGCGCCCCGATTAGTGCCTATCTATAATTACGAGAGAGCGGCGGGTTGCGGCGATGTTCCGTCCGGGCACTCAAGCAGTGACTATGGAACAAGCCGCTTACCTGATCCGTCTTGAGTAGAGCAAGTATGCGATCGAGGAGGTTATCATGGTGTCGGTGTCAAAGCGTGTTCTGAGTTTGGCGGCGGTGGGGCTGGCCGTTGTCGGGGTGGCGCTCACCGCGCCCTCGGCCCAGGCCGGTGTGCGCGTCGGCGTCGGCTTCGGTTTCGGCTTCCCCGTCGGCTATGGGGTGGGTTATGGGGCACCCTATCCGTACCCCTATGCTTATCCTTATCCGGGCTATTATCCGGGTTATTACCCCGGCTACTATTACGGCGCGCCCGGATTTTACGGCCCCGGCTTCTTCGGTATCGGTTTCGGCGGTCGGTTTGGTGGCCGGTTCGGCGGTCGCGGTGGTTTTGGCGGCCGTGGGGGCGGTTTTGGGCATGGCGGCGGCGGTCATCGTTGACCTGCATTGATCGGATCTGAGTGACTGGATAGCGTGCCGGACACAACGCGCCCCGCCTGGGGCGCGTTGTGGCGTTTACAGCGATCAATACCCGGTGATACTCCCCGTCTATGGTACTGTTCCGATGGAAGACCATCACGGGAGGCCGCCATGTCGTTCAGCCTAAACCGGATCGGGCAGATCACGCTCTCGGTCGAGGATGCCGACCGGGCCGAGGCGTTTTATCGCGACGTGCTCGGGCTGCGGAAATTGTACCGCTTTGGCGACCTCACTTTCTTTGATTGTTGCGGCGTGCGGCTGCTATTGGAGAAAGCGGTGGATCGCGAGAGCGTCGGCCGCGCCTCGCCGATCTATTTCACTTGTGCCGACATCGCCCTGGCGTCCCGCGAACTGCGCCAACGGGGCGTCGTCTTCAAGACGGAACCGCATTTGGTGGCACCGATGGCGGATCATGATCTCTGGATGGTGTTCTTCGAAGATCCGGACGGCCATCTTTTGGCGCTGATGCACGAAGCGCCGAAAGGCTATCGGCCGACGGAATAAGCGCGGAGCCGCCTGCGGCCCCGCGCCGGCGCGTTACCCGGCCAGCTTGGCGGCTAGTTTGGCGACGTGCTCGCCCTGGAACTTGGCGATCGACAGCTCGTTCTCGCTCGGCTGGCGTTGGCCCTGGCCGCCGGCGATGGTCGAGGCGCCATAGGGCGTGCCGCCGCTCACCTCATCAAGCACGGTGAGGCCGGGGTGGCTGTAGGGCACGCCGACGATCACCATACCGTGATGCAGCAAGGTCGAATGGAACGAGGTGATCGTGGTTTCCTGGCCACCATGCTGCGACGCGGTCGAGGTGAAGACGCTGCCGATCTTGCCGATCAGCTTGCCGGTCGCCCACAGCCCGCCGGTCTGGTCGAGGAAATTGCGCATCTGCGCCGCCATGTTGCCAAAGCGCGTCGGCGTGCCGAAGATGATCGCATCGTAGCCGGCCAATTCATCAACGGTCGCGAATGGTGCCGCTTGATCGAACTTGACATGGGCTTTCTCGGCGACCTCACGCGGCACCAGCTCCGGCACGCGCTTGACCGAAACCTCGGTGCCGGCGACCGCGCGCGCACCCTCGGCGACGGCGCCGGCCATCGTCTCGACATGGCCGTAGCTGCTGTAATAGAGAACCAAAATCTTGGTCATAATCGGTCGTCCTTCTTGCGAGTGTTACGAGCGCCGAGCGCTCGCGTTTCTGAGTCGGACGATAAGCCGTTCTGCCGCGGTGGATAATCGGGCTATTGTGAAAAACACTGTTCGGAAAGCGGGACCAATCGCATGGGCAAGCTGGAAGAAATGGCGGCGTTTCTGCGTACCGCCGAGGCCCAGAGCTTCACCGCCGCGGCCCAGCGCCTCGGCTTGTCGAAATCCATGGTCAGCCAGCGGGTTGCCGATCTGGAACAGCGGCTGGGTGTGCGGTTGCTCAACCGTACCACGCGGCGTCTCAGCCTGACCGAGGCGGGCCAGGCCTTCTTCGAAGGCTGCGGCCGGGCATTGCGCGAGGTCGAGGAGGCAGAGGAAGCGGCCGGGCGCCATGGCACCGAGCTGCGCGGCACCTTGCGGATCGCGGCCCCCTTGAGCTTCGCGCTGCTCCATCTGCGTCCGGCCATGCTCGACTTCATGACGACGCATCCGCAATTGGAGGTCTATCTCGACATGGATGATCGGGTAGTCGATCTGATCCAGGGCGGCTACGACATGGCGCTCAGGATCGGCCGGCTGCCCGACAGTTCGTTGATCGCTCGGCGTCTGGCGCCGATCCGCACCGTGGTCTGCGCCAGCTCGGCCTATCTGGCCGAACGCGGTCGGCCGATGCATCCGGCCGAACTCTCGGCGCATGAATGCCTGATCTATACCGGCACGACGCGCGGCGATCACTGGTCGTTTCGGATCGACGGCCAGTGGGTCGCGATCGCCGTGCGCGGCCGGCTTCAGGCCAATAATGGCGATCTGCTGCTCTCTGCCGCGATCGCCGGCTATGGCATTGCGCTATTGCCGAGCTTCATCGTCGGCGCCGCCCTGGAACGGGGCGATCTCGTCTGCCTGCTGGATGATTTCGCCGCGCCCGATGCTGCCATTCATGCCGTCTACCCGCCAGCCCGCCAGGTGCCGCAGCGCGTCCGGGCGTTCAGCGATTTTCTCGGTGAACGGATCGGCGGGAACCCGTATTGGGATCGGTTCCTGCCGCCGCTCCTGGGCTGATGCTGCTCGTATCTCTGCTCAGTGCTTCAGCTATGCCACGGCACGGTCGAAGTCGGCGTCCAGGTCCTCCTGCTCAAGCCGGCGGTGGTTGACCAGCGACGTGCGGATCGTGAGTTCGGAGACCTCGAAATGGTCGGCAATTTCTTTCCGGCTGTCATATGAGTCGTATTCGCCGTCGAGGCGAGCAGTCACTTCATCGAACGGTGCCAGGAACTCGGCGGCAAACGAACGCTGAACCTTTTGCCGGTAGGTGGCAGAGCGTGTGGCCGGCAACAGCTTGTCTACGGGATTGATCAAGTGGTCACAGATGAGGCGGGCCAGCTCAAAACGCCGGCCTTCATGCCATTTGGAACGAAGCACGGTCTGTGTGGCCCCGTTCGTCTCGCTGAGGACGAAGGACATTTGACCGCCTTGTGGCGTCGCCGCGAGCACCTGACCGGCAACGCCGGCCAGTTCTGCCAGTTTCACATCGGAGATCGGCGCCGCGCCAAGATGCTGCTGTTCACGCAGCAATCGTGCGGCCGTAGCGCCGAGACGCCAGGCAGGAATCTCGGTGCGTGTCGGAAGGGGTGTATGCAGCGCGAAGCTTACCCGGTCATTGGACGAGCCGGCAAAGCCGCTACTGCCTGCAATTCGCCGGAGATCGGCCGCCGTCAAGAGCGACCTCGTGCGCGGGCGATCGGCGGCGATTTCGCTCATCGGGTCCTTGCCAAGGGCCTGGGCGTCGGCGACGAGACGCTCGATCATTTTTGGGTCACTTTCGTCCGGATCCGCGCCCAGCAGCGCCTCGAATTTGCGACGCTGCGCCAATCCAGCGTCGCTGCGTTCGGCGACGACTTCCGACCAGATCCTTTCGAAGTTGCTCTCCGTGATTTTCATGAGGCTGAGCCGTGCGCCGATTTGGGTCATGAATTGGTCCAGCGCGGTCTCGAAAGCGCGCGCCGTGACGATCACGGTATGCCGGACGAGATAGCGCAGCGGCTCCTCGGGACGTTTGGTGGTCGGTTCTGCGATCAGCGCGACCCGCTCGCCGTCGGACACGATCGTAATATTCGGCCAAACATAGCCGTGTCCGATGCTAGACAGGCGATGGGCCATCGGCCAATCGGCGGCACGCGTTCTCGGCTCCCACCGAAGACGCCACCAATTCCAGGCGAGCCATTCCGCCAGGGGAAAGGCGGATAGATAGACCTTCTCCGTCAGGCTCTGAGCAAACCAGTCCTCCGCCTCCGTCAACCAAACAGTGCCGTGGCGAATACCGAATGCGGAGAAGCAGGCGCGTTCCGCAGGCTCTCCTCGTTCAAGAGCTTTCCATTCCGCCACAAAAGCGAGTTCGTTGCTCAACGTCCATTCCACTCTTCTGTCACAATTGCCCGAAAACTATCGTCCGCAGGCATTGGGTAGCCGTGGTACGTGCCCATGGTTGGGTTTTCGAGTTGCGCTTCAAAGGGCTCACCCGATTCAGAGAGTGCCCAAATGTTCTGAGGCCACGCGCCCGGCGTCGATGGGCTCATCAGGCCCTTCCTGACGCCGGCCTTCAGGAGCTTCAGAGCCTCGGCCTTGAGGAACGGCCCCCGTGCATCGCACAGCGTCTTTCCGGGTCGCGGACTGGCCGGAGGCATCAGCCCATAATCGGCCGCCGATCGCTTATGTTCCGGGTTGCCACCGTAATCTACGCGATTGGCCATATCCATCAGTATCCCGTCAGGAAGCGATCCCTGGGCAGCGACCTGCCGTTTTGGATTATATCCAGTTCGGCGCTTCATGCCGAGCGGTCCGCGATAATAGAATCATGCGCTGGTGCATTGCCCTGCTGGAGGAGATCACGAATGCTAAACACCATGGTAGTCTCGCCAAACTCCGGCTCTCGCTGGAAGAAATTTCGGACATAGAGCGACGCGCGGACGAAACCGCGGGCGATCATGACCAGCGCGAGGGTAAAGGTATCCGGGATGATGAGCGAGGGCAAGATTTCGCTCCGCGTCACGATGATGTCCCGGCGGGCCTTGCCGTGCCGTAGTTGTATCTCGATGATGCAGAGCTGCCCGATCCGCCCGTCCCGGCTTTCGATGTCCCAGCCCTATCGCTATTAAATGTACTGCCATCGAAACCCGGCCGCATCTTCAATCAGTATAAGGCGACCAAGGTTATAGTGAAGAGCACGAAGGGCCATCTCTTCTACTTATGCTGGTTGATACAAGGGGTTCATACCACGTGAACCTCGCTTAACCCCGTTCCTATTTGGGCTAAACTGGTCTGGTGGTTATGCGCCAGTATCGCCCACAATATCAAAGATCCAATCCTGCGAAGCCGAGGACAAAGTTTGATTGAGGAAGATTTTAATTCCGGTTGACCCGCCGAAATCGTGGACGTCCCAGCCCCAGTTAAGGTCAGGCGAGGTAACAATCTTAGGCCGGAAAACAGAGAATGGTGTCCATTTTTGGACAGGGAGCGACGAGGTGCCGAATACCTCGAGGTCCAGTAGGTAGCCAGGGAGGTGTCCTCCCGCGGTCGGGCTCCAAATGCGGCCGCCGACATTCATCAGAAACGTATGTTTCGCGAAGTCATAAGTCCAAAGAATTCGGTCAGGTGAGGTGGCTGCTTCCACAAGCAGGTCGATTTTGAGGTTTGGATATTCGCCGGAAATGGCGACAAATTTAGTCGGATCCGGTGCCCACTTGATATAAGCTAATATCTGATCTTCCATTGCCCCGAATCCTCCCTGCTCGCAGTTCGCTCAAATCTATCGATCGAAAGATGAAGTCAAACGCATTTCTCTGACTAGAGTTTATCACATCGCATTATGGGAGGAAAATCATCCATAATGATTACGTTTTCGTCTTCGCACAGGATGACGGGCGGCGCTACCTCCAACTGAACATCGTCTGCCGGTCACCGTCGGACAAGCCAAGGTCTCGGTGCCTGGCCATCAGAGGCTGTGCCCTTGGTGTCATAGTTTGTCCCTCCCCATCTACTTCTCTTGTTACATGTATTGCTTGCCGTCTGGTTTTGAGTTTGCGTGAGTCACTATCTCTCACGCTTGCTCAGGTGTCATGATTGCTACGATACTCGTTCGCGTCAAGCTTTTGTCAATAAGCACCGTCTTCGGTGTCAGCTCGTCCGGCGAACCCTCTGGGTCGAATGCGTCCGATCGCTCAACCCGCCAAAACCCCCGTGCAAGGGCACTACGGCGCCGCCGTCACGGCCGGCAGCACGCCCAATGTCCGCAGCCGCTGTTCGACCAGTTCGGCGGCCAGAGCATGCCCGGTGGTCGACCAATGCGTGTCGTCGGGCAGGTACAGATCGATCTGGGCCGCTGGGTCGAAATTCTCCCGGTCGATGCGGACCAGATGCAGGGCCGAGTATTCCGCCAGCAAATCCAGCCGGCTGAGCCTACGAAAACTTTCATCTTCGAGCCAGGGGCCATAGCTGGTCAGCTTGTCCGGCGCCACCATGGCCAGAAACAAGGTATGTCCATTGGTCTGGACGCGCTGTTGTAGGCGTAGCAGATTGCAGGCGGCGTCGCGCCATTGCTGCTCGACCCAGCCGACCTTGTTGAAATCTTCGCCATAGACCAGCAGTGAGCGATCGTTCCGGCTGGAAAACAAGCCGGAGCGGGTCAGGTTCAGCGCCACTGAATTGGTCGTCTCATGACCGATCACCGCCCGGCGCGCATTCTGGATCAGCCAGGCCAGACCGTAGCTGATCGGCAGATCGGTCCAGGGCCGGGTCGTCAACCGCCGATCCGGCAGCGGCGGCGCTGTCGGCGGTTTGGCGGCAAGCACCGGGTGGGGCGACTCCATCTCGACCGGGCAGGCTTCACCGGGGGCGGACGGGTGGCCGGGAATGAAATTCCGCTCGACGATCTCATAGATGACCACTTCGGGCGGATCGACCTGAAAGCCGGGGCTGGCGATCAGCCGGTCGATCAGATCGTCATCGCTGTCGAAGATGCCGACCGAAAGCCCGGTATCATGGGCCAGGAAATGCGGCCAGGTCGTGCCCGGCCGCCAGATCGATTCGCCGGTAAAGCTGTCGCCGATCGCGACAATGTCGTAATGCCGGTCGAGACGGCCGATTTCGGCCGCGAGCGGTTCGAAATGCAGCTTGGGCTCGGTCCAGCCATACGCATTCTCGCTGCGCCAGCCGATCCTTGTGAGATCGCCCCACAGCGGCTCGAAGCCGCGTGCCCACAGGCCGAAGCCGAGGGTGAGTGCCACCATCGACCCGACCAGCAGCAGCGTATAGCGGCAATGTCGATCCATGACTCAAAACCGGTAATAGAGAAACGGGCTGACATCGGACATCTGACCCAGCGCCAGCAGAAACCCGGCCGCCATCGCCACGGCCCAGATCGGTGACGGCCGCCAGCGCCACCAGCCGGTTTGGTTCAGCACGATGCTTTGGCTGTTGGGTGCGAGAAAGGCGATGGCGGCGAGCAGAGCCAAATCGACCACGTTTTCCACACCCGGCGTGAAGGCGGCAAAGCCGCCCGGCCGCCCGGCCATGGCGCCGAAGATCCGGCTTGCCGTGTCGAAACCATCGGCACGGAACAGCACCCAGCCCAGCATCACCAGGAAAAAAGTGAGCGCCCAACCCAAAAGCCGCAACGGGGCGGCCCCGGCGATCCGGCCCAGGCCAAGCCGCGCGACCGTCCCGCGCCAGAGATGGTTCAGCACCAGCAGAATGCCGTGCCACGCACCCCAGGCGACAAAGGTCCAGGCCGCCCCATGCCACAGCCCGCCCAGCAGCATCGTCACGGCGAGATTGAGGTATCGGCGCAGCGTGCCGTGCCGATTGCCGCCCAGCGGGATATAGAGATAATCCCGCAAGAACCGCGACAGCGTCATATGCCAGCGGCGCCAGAATTCGATGATGCTGCCGGCCTGATAGGGCGAGTCGAAATTGAGCGGCAGCACGATGCCGAAGATCCGCGCACTGCCCAGCGCCATGTCGGTATAGCCGGAAAAATCGAAATAAAGCTCGAAGCTGTAGGCGAGGGCTGCGACCCAGGCTTCGGCGATGCCCGGCGTGGCACCGTGGGCCGCGGCATCGAAGACCAGGCTCGCCATCGGGGCGATGCCGTCGGCCAGCACGGTCTTCTTGACCAGCCCGATGATGAAGAGGGTGAGGCCGCTCGACACCATCGCGGCCCGCGGCTTGCCGGCATCAGGGTCGGCGAATTGCGGCATCATTTCCGAATGATGCAGCACCGGCCCGGCCAGCAGATGGGGAAAGAAGGTCACGAACAGCGCATAATTCAGCGGATCGGCCTCGCGCACCCGGCCGCGCGCGGTATCGACCAGAAAGGCGATTTGGGTGAAGGTGAAAAACGAGATGCCGAGCGGCAGCGGCACGCCGATCGGCGCCCAATGCGTCCCCAGCGCGGCATTCAGGCTTTGCAGCAGGAAATCGATATATTTGAACCAGCCGAGCACCGCGAGATCGACCGCGATGGCCAGGCCCAGCAACAGCTTGCGCCGACGTGCCGCGCGCTGGATCGAATACCCGGCGGCGTAGTTGAACAGAATCGAGCCGCCGAGCAGCGCCAGATAGCGCCAATCCCACCAGCCATAGAACAAGAGCGAGGCAAGCGTCAGCCAGAGCAGTGCTGCACGCCGGTCGAAGCGCGCCAGCCACCACCAGCCGACCAGTGTTGCGGGAAGAAAGGCGAAGATATAGCCTAACGAATTGAATAGCATGAAGCCGGTGCCGAGCCTGTGTTGCGCCCGCCGAAATAGCCTGCCCGGCGCCCCTTGTCGCGGCTTTTTTGCGGCATCACCTATTACGAGCCGGGTTCGGTACCGGCGGGGGAGTGTGTGCAATGAATCTGATACTCAACCTTTTGTGGCTGGTCTTCGGCGGGTTCATCGCCGCGTGCGTCTGGTTCGGCGTGGCGATTCTCTGTGCACTCTCGCTGGTCGGTCTGCCTTGGGCGCGCGCGGCGGCCAATATCGGCATTTTCACGCTGTGGCCGTTCGGCCAGACGGCGATCGCCCGCGACGAACTGACTGGCCGCGCGGATGTCGGCACCAGCGACCTCGGCACGCTCGGCAATCTGATCTGGCTGGTGCTGGCCGGCTGGTGGCTGGCGCTCGGCCATCTGGTGGCGGCGGCCGGGCTGGCGCTTACGATCATCGGCCTTCCCTTTGCGTGGCAGCATTTGAAATTGGCCGGCATGGCGCTGTGGCCGATCGGCATGGCGGTCGTGCCGCTCGGCGTGGCGGATGCCGCGCGCCGCAACAATGATTGGCGCGAGGCGATGGATTGGCGACGTTGAGAGAGTCGGCGGCGATGCGCGGCGTCGATCGGTTCGGGGCGGTGCTCGAACGGCGCGTGGTGGCCTATCTGATCGATCTGGTGCCGATCGCGCTGCTGACCTTGCTGGCGGCCTCGGTCCTGTCGGTCTTGACGCTGCTGAGTTTCGGCCTGCTGGGATTTCTCTGGCGGCTGCTGCCGCTGATCGCGATTCTCTACACCGCCTTCTGGGTCGCGGCGCCCGGTTCGGCGACGATCGGCATGCGCTGTGCAGGGCTTATGGTTCGACGACTCGATGGCGGCAATCCGTCGCCGCTTCAGGCGTTGCTGTTCGCCGCACTCTTTTACGCTCTTGTCGCGATCACCGGTTGGGTCATCATGCTACTGCCGCTCGTGACTTCGCGGCACCGTGCCGCTCATGATTTTCTTTCGGGCGTGCTTGTCGCGCGATCCGATCGACTGACGATGTTTTGAGGTGTCTTGGCGCTGGCTTTGCGGTGCCGGACTGGGCCATAATGCCAAGTCGGCATGGGAATAAGATGAACAGGCTCAGCCCATATTTTCAGTATTTCCGTCAATCGAGGGAGCATCCCTGCCCGTACCTTCCCGGCCGGCTCGAGCAGAGACTCGTCACCGAGCTGACCACGACCGATGCGCCTTCCTTCTATAATGAGTTGAGCCGCGCCGGGTTTCGCCGCAGCCATAACCTGGCCTATCGTCCGTCCTGCCGCGCTTGTTCGGCCTGCCTGCCGGTGCGAATCGACACCACCGGCTTTGTCGCAAGCCGCTCGATTCGCCGGCTCGATCAGATCAACGCCGATCTCTTGGTCGGTGAGGCCGAGCCGGTCGCGACCGAGGAGCAATTCCGGCTCTTTGCCCGCTATCAGCAGGCACGCCACGGCGACAGCGACATGGCGGACATGAATTTTGCCGATTTTATGGTGATGGTCGAGGGTAGCCCGATCGAAACCGTGCTGGTGACGCTGCGCGACCGCGCCGGCACGCTGGTCGGCACCTGCCTGACCGATGTGCTCGATGATGGGGTGTCCGCGGTCTACAGCTTCTTCGAGCCGAGTCTGCCCAAGAATAGTTTGGGGACGTTCCTGGTGCGCCAACTGATCGACCGGGTTCGCCGTACCGGCGGACGCTACGTCTATCTGGGCTATTGGATCGCCCAAAGTCCGAAAATGGGCTACAAGATCCGCTTCCGCCCGCTTGAGGCGCTGGGGCCGACCGGATGGCGGCAGCTCGATGCCGGCCTCGAGTAACCGCGGCGCAGTCTGCAAGGCTGGTCAGATCTGACGCTGTACCCGTTGCGGCGTTTCGTCGTCTGCGCTACATCGTGGTCCTTGACTCTCGCCCTTGACAGGACTCGATCCCATTGGCCCCGGATAACGCGCTTCCTTGCCCGATCACCCTCACGCTTCCCGATGGCGCGACGCGGCGCTTTGACGGGCCGGTCACGGGTGCGGAGGTCGCCGGATCGATCGCCAAGAGTCTGGCCAAGGCGGCGCTCGCCATCAAGGTCGATGGCGCGGTGCGCGATCTGGCCCGGCCGATCGAGGCCGATGCGCGAATCGAGATCGTCACCGCGAATACGCCGGATGGCATCGCCCTGTTGCGCCACGACGCCGCGCATGTCATGGCCGAGGCGGTGAAGCAGCTTTACCCCGATGCCCAGGTCACGATCGGTCCCTCGATCGAGAACGGCTTTTATTACGATTTCGCCCGCGACACGCCATTCACACCGGATGATCTGGTGGCGATCGAGGCGCGCATGCGCGAGATCGTGCGCAAAGACGCGAAATTCGAGCGCGAGGTCTGGAGTCGCGAGCGGGCAACCGCTCATTTCGAGGCGATCGGCGAGCATTACAAGGCCGAACTGATCCGCGATCTGCCCGGCACCGACGAAATCACGATCTATCGCCAGGGCGAGTTCCTCGATCTGTGCCGTGGGCCGCACGCGCCCTCGACCGGCCGGATCGGGCAGGCGTTCAAACTGATGAAGCTGGCCGGCGCCTATTGGCGCGGCGACCATCGCAACGCCATGCTCCAGCGCGTCTACGGCACGGCCTGGGCGACGCAGGCCGAACTCGACCAGCATCTGTTCCAGCTCGAAGAGGCGGAAAAGCGCGATCATCGCCGGCTCGGCCGCCAACTCGATCTGTTTCACCAGCAGGAAGAAGCAGCGGGCCAGGTGTTCTGGCACGCCAAGGGCTGGACGCTCTATCGCATCATCGAGAACTATGTGCGGATGCGGGTCGAGCGCGCCGGCTATCAGGAAGTGAAAACGCCGCAACTCATCGACAAATCGCTGCTTGTCGCGTCCGGCCATTGGGAATTTTATGGCGACGACATGTTCAAGGTCGAGACCGACTATGGCGAGGACGGCAAGCCGGGTCGGATTTTCGGCGTAAAGCCGATGAACTGCCCCTGCCATGTCCAGATCTTTCGCCAAGGTTTGAAGAGCTATCGCGACCTGCCCTTGCGCATGGCGGAGTTCGGCTCGTGCCACCGCAACGAACCGTCGGGAGCGCTCCACGGCATCATGCGCGTGCGCGCCTTTACCCAGGACGACGCGCATATCTTTTGCACGGAAGATCAGGTGACGGCCGAGTCGGTCGCGTTCTGCGAATTGTTGCAAAGCATCTACAGGGATTTCGGCTTCACCGAGGTCAGAATCAAATTTTCCGACCGACCGGCGGTGCGCGCTGGCTCGAACGAAACCTGGGATCGGGCCGAAGGGGCGCTCAAAGCCGCGATCGAAGCGACTGGCCTGCCCTATACTATGAATCCCGGCGAAGGTGCGTTTTACGGGCCGTAGCTTGAATTCGTGCTTCGGGACGCGATCGGGCGCGACTGGCAATGCGGCACGCTCCAGGTCGATTTCGTTGGCCCCGAACGACTCGATGCGTCCTATATCGGCGAGGACGGGCAAAAGCATCGGCCGGTCATGCTGCATCGCGCGATTCTGGGCTCGCTCGAACGGTTCATCGGCATCCTGATCGAACAATATGCCGGCAAGCTGCCGCTGTGGCTCGCGCCGGTTCAACTGGTCGTCGCGACCATCACGTCGGACGCCGATGCCTATGCCGAAACCGTCCGCACGGCCTGCGTTCGCGCCGGATTGCGTGCCGAAATCGATCTCACCAATGAAAAAATAAACTATAAAGTGCGGGAACATTCGGTAGCGAAAATCCCGGTCATGCTGGTCGTCGGCAAGCGCGAGGCGGAAACCGGGTCGGTCGCGATTCGTCGGTTGGGCGGCCGCGATCAGGAAGTTGTCGCGCTTGATGACGCCGTCACTGGATTGTTGCGCGAAGCCGCGATACCCTCCACCCTCTGAAATGCTTTCCGACCGGGCGCCCGCGCTGATCGCGCCGCACGCGCCGTTCGCTTTGACAGGAGACCGTACATAGCCAGACCCCCTCTTAACCTCACGCCGTCCCGCGAGGGCCCGCGCATCAACGAGGAAATCAACGTCCCCCGTGTCCGCTTGGTCGACCAGAATGGCGCCATGGTCGGGGTCGTGGGAAAAATTGAAGCCATGGCCATGGCCGCGAATGCGGGGCTCGATCTCGTCGAGGTCGCGGCTGCGGCCGATCCGCCGGTCTGCAAAATCCTCGACTACGGCAAGTTCAAATACGAGGAACAGAAGAAGAAGAATGAGGCCCGAAAGAAGCAAAAGGTCATCGAAGTCAAGGAAATCAAGCTGCGCCCCGGCATTGATGACCATGATTACGACGTCAAGATGCGCGCCATGGTCAAGTTCATCGAAGAGGGTGACAAGGTCAAGGTCACGATGCGGTTTCGCGGTCGCGAGCTCGCGCACCAGGATCTGGGCATGAACGTCTTGATGCGGGTACGCGACGATCTCGAAGAAACCGCCAAGGTCGAACAGATGCCGCGCATGGAAGGCCGTCAGATGACCATGGTGCTGTCGCCGCGGTAGAGAGAAAGCCGATAAGGGGTACAAAACCCCGGGTGCTACCTGCTGCCAAGCCATCTTGCGGTTCGTATTGATCTCGATCTCGACTCGCTCTCCTCTCTGCCCCATTGGGGCGGAGAGGAGAAGTTCAACGACCGATCGTGTCCGAACCGAGCTGCGCTCAGTCGGCCGCGCTGCCCGATGATGCCATGACGGCTCGGCCCATCGACGGCCAGCGGTAGGTCGTGGCATGCCGGATGAATTTCACCACGACCGGGGCATGGCGGCGGCCGGCTACCGTCACCAGCGAGACCGCCCGAACGACTTCGGGATCGAGCACCGGTAACGTCAGCACCCCTTCCGTCATGACCGAATATTCCGGCAAAATGCATATGCCATAGTCCTCGACGACGAGCGCCTGTATCCAATCCGCCCGCACGGTCTGATAAACCATCTGAGGCATCGCGCCGCGCTGCTTCAGCAAGCCGGCAAAGAAATTCCGGTACTCACAGTTGATCTGTGCGAGGACGCGTTGGTCGGCTATGTCATGCCAGGTCACGACCTGCTTCGCCGCAAACGGGTGCTCCATCGCGAAGGCGAGGACGAATCGCTCGGTGAACAGCGTGCGCGCTCGCAGCATGCCGCCGAACGGCTCCGGTTGCGCCATCAGTGCTACATCGATCTCTTCCGCCATCAACAGGGCCGATAATTCCTCGGGCGGACCATCATGCAGGGTTATGTCGATTCCCGGAAATTTTTCCCGGCAATCCGTCAGATAGTGGGCGATCATCGACGGGCTGAGCGTACACATTGCCCCCAGACGCAGAGACTCATGGTCGAGAGACCGTTGCTTGCGCGCCAACTCCAGGGTGGCGGCACTGCGGTCGAGAATCTCCTGAAATTGCGGTCGGACCAGCCGGCCGAGTGCCGTCAGGTCAGTCATCCGGCCCTCGCGCCGGAACAGCGAGCCAGCCAATTCCTCTTCAAGTTTCTGGATCGCGCGGGTCAGCGAGGGCTGGCTGACATTGCATTGCTCGGCCGCGCGGCGAAAATTCAGCGTTTCGCAAAGTGCGAGGAAATAACGGATTTCATGCATTTCCATCGCGCTGCTCCTCCCTCCTCGGTACCCACTGACCGAAAAAGGTTCCACGGTTTTTTGACGCGCGTCGATAGTATCAGCACATTAGAACGATACCAACTTCGTATTGGTCAGGGTGCGACGATTAGACTAAACAAATACGGCCGGAAGGGTCCTTGACCTGACCAGCACAGACGCAGGCAGGACACGTACGGGGGACAGATTCGGCGATCGCTACGGGCGGTGCTTTCAGCGCCGATCGTACGGCGCGCCGAGAGACGCGCCGTACATAAATTTGGGGGACGAACCATAATGATAGCAAGGTATTTCTCCGTGGCGCTGCTCATGGGCACGCTCGTCGCGCCCTTGGCGCTCGCACAGACCGATCCAGGCGTGAGAGGCGGGCTCGCCAACCAGGGCGGCGGGCTGCTGCAAAAGGGTATCGCGATTCCTGAGCCGCCAGTTATCGGCGTGAACCCGAATAGCGGTGCCACGATTCAGCCGAACGAGTTGGCTTCGTTCATCGAAGGCATCAATCGTGCCGGTCAGCTGGAATCGTCCTGCCAGGCTTGCGCGGACATTCCCGACGGTTCGCCGGCGGCCGGTGTGGGCGAACTCGATCCGCTCTTCCCGCAATCGCACACCAATTCCAACGGCCTCGGCGTCGGCCATAATGGCGACCAGTGCTTTGTCTGCCATGCTCAGCCGACCCTCGGCGGTTCGGGCGGCTTCCTTCCGCCGAATCCCGGCGTTGGCAACACGCCGCTGCCCGCCGAAAATCCGCTGTTCCGTCTGGTGCCGAATCGCTTCGGCAAGCAGAACGTCGTTCCGGATTTCGAAGAGCAATTCGGGCCGATTCGTGAAGTTCGCTTCCTGACCAACCCCGATGGCACCCCGGATGGCAGTGTCCATCAGCTCTACACCATCGCCGGCATCACGACCGATCCGACGATTCCGGATTGCCAGCAGGGCCAGCCCGATTTCGCGGCTCACGAGGCGTCGGGCAACATCGCCTTCCGTATTCCGCTGCAATTGTTCGGTCTGGGTCTGATTGACTCGATCCAGGATCGTGAGATTCGCGCCGAGTTTGACAACACCGCGACCAAGCGCGCCGCGCTCGGCATCAATGGCCGTCCGAACCTGAGCGCCAACGACAACACGATCACGCGTTTTGGCTGGAAGGCCCAGAACAAGTCGATCACGATTTTCGCCGGTGAAGCCTACAACGTCGAAATGGGCATCACCAACGAAGTGTTCCCGCAAGCGACCAACGAAGACCCGGATTGCAACGGCGTCAACAAGCCGCTGCCGAACGACGTCGTTCGCACCGATCTGACCGACGTCAACAATGCCGGGTTTAACAACCCTCTGCACATTCTGCCCGACTGGCTGCAATTCCAGCTGCTGATGCGCTTCATGGACTTCCCGCATCCGGCCGCGAACCCGAGCGCCAGCGCGCAACGTGGCGAAGTCGTGTTCAGCTCCGTCGGCTGCAACCTCTGCCACACGCCGCTGATGGAGACGGCACCGGTCATGAACAGCCCGGTTCTCCAGGATCGTCCGGTTCCGTTGTTCTCTGACCTGATGCTCCATCACATGGGCCCGGGCTTGGCTGACGGCGTGTCGCAGGGCCTCGCCGGTGGTGACGAGTTCCGGACCTCGCTCCTCTGGGGTGTCGGACAGCGCATCTTCTTCCTGTCGCAAGGCCAGACTTCGGACCTGCTTCAGGCAATCGAACTGCACGCTTCGGCCGCTAACGCGACCTACCCCGCTTCCGAAGCCAACGCCGTGATTGCGAACTTCAACAAGCAATCCACGACCGACAAGCAGGCGGTTCTCGACTTCCTCCGCACGCTCTAAACCTTTGACGAGGGTCGCCCGGTCTCCGGGCGACCCGACATTTCGCACCCAGTCAGCTTGTCCGCTGACTGGGTGTTTTTGCTTTATACGTCCGGCAGTAAGTCCCGACATGCCGGATAGGCGCTATGTCGAACTTTTCAACGTCATGACCGGTCTCGTCCCCACTGGCCATAAAGCCGTTTGGTCGTGTTAACTTAGCGCCGATGGGAACAAGTCCGGTGATGACGATAAAGAAGCGCTCGTCCCATTGGCGCCGTTCGTCAAGCCCGGTGTCGATCCACCGCTATTTCAGCGTCCGCAGATATGCCACGATATCGGTGCGCTCGAACGCACGGCCTGCCTTGGGATCGGGCATTTTCGTGCCCTTGATGATGTCCTGCGGATCCTGGATATAGCCGTCGATCAAGCCCAGATCCCAGTGGATCTTGGCCGCCAAGAGCGCCTTGGAATATTTGTAGCCGGCCACGCTGCCGCTCGGGCGGTCGACGATCCCGAACAGGCTGGGGCCGGCCTTGTTCTTGTCGGGTTCAATGCTGTGGCATGCCCCGCATTTCACCGCGAACAGCTTCTCGCCATTCACCGGGTCGCCACCACCGGCGAAGGCGGGCGAGCCCAATAGAGCCGCCAAAGCCGGCACCGCAAGACACATGAAATGAAGGGACATGATGGGGCTTCCTATGAATGAAACCCCACTCTACTGCGCCGCCACAAACGCCGCCACCTGGGCAATCTCGGACGGCGTCAAATTCTTGGAATTGTCGTGCATCATGTCGTTGGCACGCGCATTCGTCACGAAGGCCGTTCAGTTTGAACAAGCGCCCATACGGCGTCAGCTCGGGAAAGCCATTGTGACAAGCGGCGCATTCCTGACCGGTCTGACGCGCGTAACTGGGCAAGGCCAACGCCGCCCGGCTGCCGCACAGCATCATGATCAGTACGAGCAACAATCGTCGGGCAAGGATGGAACGCATGACGGAATCCCTTCACCAGCAAAAAACGACCAACCCCATGAAGAGGTGCCATTCTCGATCGGATTGAGGGAGCGTAATGCGTGGATTGATCGGGACATTGATCCAGATCAACAGGGGGTGGCGGCGGAATTATTGTGGTCGGCCGGGACCGCCGATTATTGCGCGATCCAATCGGCCAGGCTGTCCACGCCGTAGCCAAAGGCGAGATCGATGATCACCAGCCAGATCGCTCGCCCGGCGCCAATGCCGAGAATCGCGTCGGCCAAGAATGCTTCCAGCACGATGAAGTAAATCCCCGCCGCCCCGCGGATCAGGGCGAACAGGTCGGCGCCGGGCAGGCCCCAGGTCAGGCACAGCAGGGTGACGAAGGCGATCGTCTGCGCCATCGAATACCAATTATAGCCGGTCACGAACCACGCCCAGCGATCGCTCCGGCCGAGCCAGTGCAGCAATGGCAACAGCAGCAGAGGAAACCCGGCGATCTGGATGAGATCGCCGATCAGCCGGCTTACGGCCAGCAGCACCGGCTGATCATTATGCGATCCAAGAACCTCGATGCCGAGCAGCAGCAGCGAGGCGGGCAGCGCCATGACATAGGCCCAGAATGACCGCGCGCAGGCGCGATTGTCCCGGCCGAAACCATTCGCGCCGGCACGGTCGAAAATCGCGATTTTCGCGACACTTTGCAGCGCGCGCGCCGTTTCCTCGACCGTCACCATCATGTCATTCCGATTCGGCAAAATAGCGGTCGAGCAGCCGGACATAGATCGCGGTCAATTGCCGAAGCTCATCAAGCGAGACCGCCTCGTCGGCCTTGTGCATGGTGCGGCCGACCAGACCGAACTCGGCCACCGGGCAAACCCGGCAGATGAAGCGCGCGTCCGACGTGCCGCCGCTGGTGCTGAATTCCGGCCGCCGACCGGTTTCCGCCTCGACCGCGGCCGCGATCAATTCGGCCAGATCGCCCGGCGGGGTCAGGAACGGCTCGCCCGAAATCCGCACGGCGAGATCCCAGCGTCCGCCATGCGGCGCCAGCCGCTCGCGCAGCCAGGTGTCGAGCGTGGCTCCGCTCCAGCGGTCATTGAATCGGATGTTGAAGGTGGCTCGCGCCTCGCCCGGAATGACGTTGCTGGCAGGATTGCCGATATCGATCGTCGAGATTTGCAGGGTCGAGGGCTCGAAATGCTCGGTGCCGTCATCGAGCGGCCGGCCGGTCAGATCACCCAGCATCGCGACCAGACGATGGGCCGGATTATCGGCCAGATGCGGATAGGCAGTATGGCCGGCGACGCCGTGAACCGCGAGCGTACCGGTCAGGCTGCCGCGCCGGCCGATCTTGATCATGTCGCCGATCCGCAGGGGATTGGTCGGCTCACCGACGACGCAGGCATCGAGCCGCTCGCCCCGCTCCGCCAGCCAGCCGAGTACCTTGGCCGTGCCGTTGATCGCGACGCCCTCTTCATCGCCGGTGATGAGCAGGCTGATCGAACCGTCGAATTCCTCACTGCGTGTCGCCAGAAATTGTGTCGCGGCCGCCGCGAAGGCGGCGACACCGCCCTTCATATCGGCCGCACCGCGCCCGATCAGCCAGCCATCGCGGACCGTCCCGGCGAACGGATCGGTGCTCCAGCCCGCAAGATCGCCCGGCGGCACGACATCGGTATGGCCGGCGAAGCAGAAATTGCGCCCTTTGGTGCCCCAGCGGGCATAGAGATTATCGACATCGGGCGTATCGGGGGCCGAAAAACGCAGATCGTGGCAGCGAAAGCCGTGCGGCTCCAGTGCCGCGGCCAGCGTCGCCAGCGCGCCGCCATCGGCCGGTGTGACGCTCGGGCAGCGGATGAGATCCGCCGCCAGCGCCACCGGATCGATCGGCGCGGCGTTCTTCATGCCCGCAGCAATTCATTGATCGAGGTCTTGGCACGGGTCTGCGCATCGACTCGTTTGACGATCACGGCACAGGCGAGATGCGGGCCGGGGCTGCCGTCGGGCAGGGGCTTGCCGGGCAGCGAGCCGGGCACCACCACGCAATAAGGCGGCACATGGCCATAGAAAATCTCGCCGGTGGTTCGGTCGATGATCTTGGTCGTCGCCGACAGGAACACCCCCATGGCCAGCACCGAGCCGCGGCCGACGCGCACACCCTCGACCACTTCCGAGCGCGCGCCGATGAAGCAATCATCCTCGATCACGACCAGATCGGCCTGAAGCGGCTCCAGCACGCCGCCGATGCCGACACCGCCGGACAGATGGCAATTGCGGCCGATCTGGGCACAGGAGCCGACCGTGGCCCAGGCATCGACCATGGTGCCGGCGCCGACATGGGCGCCGACATTGACGAAGCTCGGCATCAAAATGACATCGGGTGCGATGAAGGCGGAATAGCGCACCACGGCACCGGGCACCGCACGGAACCCGGCGCGCTTGAAGGCGGCCTCATCCCAGCCGGCGAATTTCGGGCGAACCTTGTCGTACCAGACCGCGGCGCCGTGCTCGGGATCGACCGGCCCGCCCGGCATGATCGCGTTGGGCGACAGGCGGAACCACAGCAGCACGGCTTTCTTGATCCATTGATGGACCTGCCAGCCGCCATCGGCGGTCGGGCTTGCGACGCGGAGCGCTCCATCGTCGAGCAGCCGCATCGTGTCGAGAATCGCGGCCGAGATTTCGCCGCCTGTCGCAGGCGAGATCGTACCGCGTCGTTCCCAGGCTGCGTCGATGATCGGTTCGAGCGGATGAGGGCTCATGGAAATTGCGGCTCACAGCGAGGGAAAGAATCAAACGGCACGATGGCCCGTGTCCCGCCGACCGTCAACCGTCGCCGGTGGAGGGTTGCCCCGCACACCATCGACGGGGGATACTATCCTCACCCGAAACGCGCGGCCAGGATGGTGTTGGCGGTCACTATGTCGAACTCGTCCGGCCGGAAATCTTCGTCGATCCACTCTTTCTGCTCGGCATGTTCGGGATGGCTGGGATCGGCCAGAATCTTCAGGAGTTCTGCGTAGCCCCAAGGGCCGCCGGAATCTTCCGGTGGACAGGCGCGTTTGCCGGCGACGCAACGGGGAGGCGGATTGTCTTCCCCGGCCGGCACGCGCTTCTCGATCAAGATCACATGTTCCCAATTATCGCCAAAATCATAAGTATAGCGAAATCGCGTCACGCCGGATTTTACCAAAGCTGCCAGACGCATCCGCCCTTCATTGGCGACGTCGTCAACAGTGTCCGGGTCACCGTACTGTCGCCCGTCAATTTCGAAGGCGTGGAGATGACCACCCCGCCAGCCCATCGCCGACTGGATCGCCCTATGCAGGTCGGCCAGCGTCAGGGTGTCGGGCCGCAACAGCCGGCGCCAGATCGGCGGTTTCGTGTCCCGCAGTGTCACCTTCAAACTGAGAATATTCTTGCTCGTAGCGGGCTTTGGCGTGCTGCTTTTGGTCATAATCATCCTATAGTTCGCTCTATACCGCCCGCAACGCGGTCGCGATCGGTTGCCGGGCCGCGCGGATCGCCGGGAACAAGCCGCCGACCAACCCGATCGCTGCTGCCCAGGCGATGCCGAGCATGATCAGGCCGGGCGTCACACTCAGGCGGAACACGACCTGGGTGAAATTCCCGCTAAGCGTATTGGCGGCATTGCCGTTGAAAAACACCCAGGCGATGGCGGCGCCGATCGCGCCGCCGGCCAGCGCCAGCAACAGCGCCTCGACGAAGACCGAAATCACGATCGCCCCGGCGCCGAAGCCGATCGCCCGCAAGGTGGCGATTTCCAGGCTGCGCGCACTGACCGCGGAATACATCGTGTTGAGCGCGCCGAAGAGGGCGCCCACCGCCATGATGCTGCCGACGAAATAACCGACGAAGGTCAGCACCTTGTTCAATTGATCGGAGAGGGAGGCGTAATAATCCGGCTCGCGGCTGACATCGACCGAGAGCGTCGGGTTGGTGGTCAGTGCGGTCTTGAACTGGTCGAAGCTGTCGACCGAGTCGAGCAAAACCGTGGTGCTGTTGTAGACGTTCCGGCGATAGGCGCCGAGCACGGTTTCGACATCGGCCATGAGTTCGGATTCATGGGAATCGCCATGGCTCTCAAAGCTGCCGACGATTGTCCAATCACTGTCGCGAAACGCGATGTGGCTGCCGATCTCCAACCCCTGGAACTGAAGCTGGGCCGAGCGGCCGACGATGAGTTCGCGCTTGCCGGTCTCGAACATCCGGCCTTCGACCAGATGGATTTCCGGGCGCAGATCCCAGGCGCGTGGGCCGACGCCGCGCAGCGTGACGTTGGCGCCGGTGCCGCTGCCCTTTTGCAGGATTTCGACGATAACCACAGACTCGGCCGAGGCGATCGGCTGGCCGGACGCGGTCTTTTTGATTCCCTCGGCATCCTCGATCGTCAGCACGGCGTCGCGCGTCAGCGTGCTCGCTAGCTCGGAGTTCGAGCCGCCGCGCAAGACGATGGCGCGATCCGGCCGCCCGGCATGCTTGATCGTCTCGTTGAAGCCGACCGCCATCGCCAATACGGAAACCAGCACGGCCACGACGCCGGCGATGCCGATGACGATAACCAGCGAGGTGCCGAGCCGTTGCGGGATGCTGCGCAAATTCATCAGGGTGACGGTACCGATCTGGCTCAGCAGGCTCATGTCGCTCTCCTTATCGTCATCGTCCGGCCCGGGCATCGACCAGCCGCAACCGGTGCAGCCGCCAGGCCGGCGGCAGCCCGATCGCCAGCGCCAGGATCACCGCGACCATGACGCCGATCGCCGGGACGCTGGGCGGCAGGGTCGGCACGCCGATCACGCCCTGCATCAAGGGGAAGATCGCCGAGGCCGCCGCCAGCCCGAGCACAGCCGCGGTCACGCAGAGCAGCAGGGATTCGCTGAGGATCAAGGCGGTGACGCCGGCACCGGAATAACCCAGCGTCTTCAGCACGGCGAATTCCGGGATTCGCTCGGCGACCGATTGCATCATGGTATTACCGGTCAGGAACAGGAGCGTGAAGAACACCGCGCCGATGATCAGCGTGACGATCAGATTGATGTCGCCTTGCTGCTTCAGGAAGGATTGGGCGTTTTCCTTCTCGTTCTGGGTCCGTGTCTCGTCGGTCGAGTTTTCGAACAGCTTGTCGATCGCCGCCGCGATCGGTGCTGCGTGCGCGGGATCGTCGATCTGGACGATATACCAGCCGACCGTCCCGCGGCTGAACGCGCGTGCTTCGTCGAAATAGCTGTAATTGAACAGAAAATCGGCCACGAAACCCTTCGCCTCAGCGGTGTCGTAAATGCCGACGACATCGAACGTCCAATCCGACGTGCCATCGGATTTTTTGGTCCAGATCGTCGAACGAAGCGGCACCCGATCGCCGATCTTCCAGCCATATTTGTTCGCCAAATTCTGGCTGATGGCGGCGCCGGTACGGGTGTGGATAAGGCTCTGAAGCTGATCCGGCGGGAGTTTCAATTCGGGATAAATCGCGAAATACCGCTCGGTATCGACCGGGAAGGCGAAGATGAAATTCTTCGGATCCTGGTAATACGGCCCGAACCAGGTGGCATGGGCGACCTTGGTGACGCCCGGCACCGCTTCAAGCTGCGGTAGATCGGCAAAGGGCAGGTTTTCGGTAAAGCTGATCCGGCTCTGCACATAAAGCCGGTTCAGATTGGCGCCCTCGACACCGAGATTGAACGCGGCATTGACGCCCTGAAGCAGGCCGAACAGCAAAAAGGCGACGAGGATCGACAGCAGCGTGAAAATCGTCCGCGTCTTCTTGCGCCAGAGGCCGGCCCAGATCAGCGGGAAATATTTCATGCTGCACTCAGCCCTTCCTCGACCAATTGCCCCTTATCGACATGAAGCTGGCGCGAGGCATATTCGGCGGCCTTGGGATCATGGGTTACCATGATGATGGTCTTGCCCTGCTCGCGATTCAGCACGCGCAGCAGATCGAGAATCTCGATCGCGGTCTGCCGGTCGAGATCGCCGGTCGGTTCGTCGCACACCAACAGGGTTGGATCGGCGACCAGTGCCCGGGCGATCGCGACGCGCTGCTGCTGGCCGCCGGACAGTTCGCTCGGCTTGTGCTTGGCGCGGTCGGCCAGGCCGACAATCTCAAGTGCCGCATGGACATTGGCCTTGCGCTGGTTGCTGGAAAGATTGGTCAGCAGCAGCGGCAGCTCGACATTGCGCTCGGCGCTCAGCATCGGCATCAAATTGTAGAATTGAAAGACGAAGCCGACATGCCGTGCCCGCCATTTGGCGAGTTGCCCGTTCGACAGTGTATCGACCCGCTCCCCGGCGACGGTGATGCTGCCCTCATCCGGGCGATCGAGGCCGCCGATCAGATTGAGCAGCGTGGTCTTGCCCGAGCCGGACGGCCCCATCAGCGCCAGGAATTCGCCGGCCGGCACATCGAGGTCGAGCTTGTGCAGGACTTCGACGCTCTGCTTGCCGCGCTTGTAGCGCTTGATCACATTGCGGAGTTCGATCGCTGCGGTCATGAGATTCTCCGTTGCCCTGTCAGGGATCGACCGAGACGGTGGCACCGTCGGTCAGCTTGGCAAAATCGCCGATGGCGAGGCGGTCGCCCGGTACCACCCCGGCCAGGACCGTCTGCCCGTCGGAATTGCGGGCGCCGAGCCGGACATTGCGCTTTTCCAGCTTGTCGCCGTGGATAAGATAGACCACGCCGTTCTCGCCGCTCGCTTGGACCGCATCGGTCGGCACGATGATGCCGGGCTTCGGCGGCGTCCCGGCCGAGGCGGCCGGGGCGTCGCTCAGGAACTGCACACGCGCCCCCATCTCGGGCAGGATGCGCGGATCCTTTACCAGGATCTTGACGCGCACCTTGACCGTCGCCTTGGAGCGATCGGCGGTCGGGATTACCGTGATCACCTCGGCCGGGATTTGCCAATCGGGATAGGCGTTGAGCTTGATCACCGCGGCCTGGGCCGGATGGACCCGGTTGATGAAGCTTTCGCTGACATCGATCTCGACCTCCAGCGACTCCATATCGACGATCGTGCCGATCCCGGTCCGAGTGAAGCCGCCGCCGGCCGAAATCGGTGAGACGATTTCGCCCGGCTGGGCCGCCTTGACGGTGACGATTCCGGCGAAGGGCGCACGCACGATCGTGTCGTCCTGATTGCGCTGGGCCACTTGCAGGCTCGCTTCGGCCGAGGCAAGGTTCTGCTGCTGCACCAGCAGACCCGCCTGCGCGGCGTCATAGCTTGCCTTGGTCGTGTCGAAGGTCTCGGCCGTGGTCCAGCCCTGACTCACCAGCTTCTGCTGGCGCAGATAGGTCGGTCGGGCATCCTCGGCGGCGATGCGTGCGGCGTTCAGATTGGCCTGCGCTTGCTGCACCTGAACCTTGGCAAGGTCCAAGGCGGCGCGCGTGTTGGTGTCGTCGAGCCGCGCGATGATCTCGTCGGCCGCGACATGCTGGCCCTCCTCGATCAGCACGGCGGTGACCCGATCGGTGATCTTGGCCGCAACCGTCGCCTGGCGCCGGGCGACGATATAGCCCGACGCATCAAGCAGCGAGCCGCCGCCGGCCGGATTGCCGCTCGGTGCCGCCGCCTGAGCCAGCGTCGCGCGGACATGAATACCGGCCGAAGCGCCCAGCGCGAACCAGGCGCCGATCCCCGCCGCTGCCAGCAGCACCACCCCCGCCGCCGACCAGACGAGCCATCCGCCGCTCCGGGTGCGCTCCGGTGCGCGGTCGATGCGAAGTTGGTTGAGCAGGACGGTTTTATCGGTCATTCAACAAGGCCCGTTTCAGCGCGTATCCGGCGGATGCCAACAAATATCACGGCGTACCGCGAAAGGCTGCGCCAATTCATCGCAACCGCGCTCGTCTCAGCGCCCGGCCAGCGCGTCGACGATGCTGAGGCGGCGGGCCCGAAGCGCCGGTGGCAAGCCGGCGATCAGCGCCAACAGCACGGCGATGCCGAGACCGAGGAGTATAACGCTGCTGGGCAAAGTCGAGACCCCGATCACCCGTTGTAACTGGGGAAAGGCCAATGCCGCAAGCGCAAGGCCGATCAGCGCCGCCACGATGCACAGCACCAGCGACTCGATCAGCACTAAGCTCAGAACCCGTGTCTCGGAAAAACCCAGCGTCTTCAGCACGGCGAATTCCGGGACGCGCTCGCGCACCGACTGCATCATGGTGTTGCCGGTCAGGAACAAGAGCGTGAAGAATACCGCGCCGATGATCGCGACGACGATGAAATTAATGTCGCCCACCTGTTTCAGAAACGACTGGCTGAACTCCTTCTCGGTCATGGTCCGGGTTTCATCCGACGAGTTGGCGAACAGCTTGTCGATCGCCGCGGCGATGGCGACCGATTGCTGCGGATCGGCGATCCGCACGATGTACCAGCCGACCGTACCCTTGCCGATACTACGTGCCTCGTCGAAATAGGCATGATTGAACAGGGCGAGTTGATCGTTGGAACCGCCCTTGACGTCGCGAAAGATGCCGACGATCTCGAAATTCCAATCCGAACCACCGTCGCGGTTGGTCCAGTTGCGTGAGCGCAACGGCAGCCGGTCGCCGATCTTCCAGCCATATTTCACCGCCAATGCCTGACCGACGACCACACCGGTCCGGGTATGGATCAGGGCGTCGAGCTGATCGGGCGGTAGCGACAATTCGGGGGTCAGCGCAAAATACCGCTCGGGATCGACCGGAAACGCCGGGAACACGTTCTTGCGC
>JBAVTK010000390.1:0-1782 GCA_049696095.1 Aliidongia sp.
GAAGTGTCGCGCTACGAAAGCACATTTGCGGCAAGCCCAGCGAGCCGCTTTGAGAGCCCGCTTTAGGCTCTTCAGCGAATTTGTTCAGCGATTGCGCTGATCAGCTGTGTTGCGTTACGACCACACAAAAAAACCAAATTGTGTGGCTTAATTCGGCTTGCCGTCAGCGCGCTAAAGGCTGTTAGCGTAACCGGACGTTTTGAAAGGTCGCGTGTGTTCACCTGCCTCTTCGGAGGTTCGATCGCGGCGGCAACGTTGGCCCATGCAAGATATTCCAAGGAACGCTGATTTCGACAAAGCTGCGCGTCCGAAAGCTGGCATCGGCAGTGAAACCATGACAGCCCGTTACGCGCGGCGTGATTGGCCAGCCGTGGCTGCTGTTGGAGGGGTAGCGTTCCTTGCCGTGATGGTGACCGGAGCGGGGATCTTGATCAAACCGCCCATGGCATCGGCGGTGCCGAGTTTCGCGCGGCAAACCGGTCAGCCCTGTGCGACGTGTCATACCGCATTTCCGGAACTCACGCCCTTCGGGCGCCGCTTCAAATTAAACGGCTACACGCTGGGCGGCGGCCTGACTTTTGAGGAGGCACCGCCGCTTGCCGCGATGCTCGTCCCAACTTTCACCCACACCGCCAGAAACCAGGATACGCCGCCGCTCGGAGACGCCCATACCAACAACAATACGATCCTGCAACAAGTGAGCGTGTTTTACGGCGGCCAAATCTACGGAAATATTGGCGCGTTGGCGCAGGTGACCTATGACCGGGCGACGAACCACACATTCCTTGACAACACGGACATCCGCTACGCGGATACGACGAATCTTCTCGGTCTCGATTTGATATATGGCGTGTCGGTCAATAACAATCCGACCGTTCAGGACGTCTGGAACACGACCCCCGCCTGGGGTTTTCCTTACATCGCATCTACGATTGCCCCGCAGTTTGCGCCCCCTGGAACAACGATCGAAGGGGCTCTTGGGGGGAGAGTCGTCGGAACAGGAATCTATACCTTCTGGAACGACATGCTTTACCTCGATGTGAGCGCCTACCAAAATCTTTCTAAGCAAGCTTTGGAAGTGCTCGGCGAGCCTGGCATCGGCGACCTCTCGATCGGCGGCGCCGCGCCCTATTGGCGTGCCGCTCTTGAATTCAACTACGGCGAGCACTCGTTCGAAATTGGCACGTTTGGTCTATCGGCCAATCTGCTACAGGGGCGGGTACCGGGGTTCGGCTTTGATCAGATTCTCGATATTGGATTTGATGCTCAGTATCAGTACATCGGGGATCCACATATCATCACGGCCAAGATCACGCACATAAACGAGCAGCAGTACCTCAATTCATCGTTTCTGCAGGGACTCTCTTCCAACAATTTCAACACGCTCGAGAGCTTCAAAGCCTCGCTCGGCTACGTTTATGACCACACGATCAGCCTGACGGCAGCTTATTTTAGCGTCTATGGGTCAGCGGATGCGTTGCTCTTCGGCCCCACTTCGCTCGCCAATAGTCCCGACGGCCAGGGGCTCATATTCGATGCTGCCTACTCAACATTCGTGCATTGGTGATGGCGTGTCGCACTCAATAGAACGGGTTAGGTCACTATGCTTGGTCACCTTTTGCCACCGTCTTCGTGACGAGGAGCGGCACGCGCACGGCAGCGACCCCTGCACACGTTCTGATGGCGGGACTCATCCTCGACAGCAAGAATACGATCTTGCGAGAGAGCTTACGTCAGCCTCCCGCCAGTCTTGATTGTTAGCTCGTTGAGGGGGTGCTGTCG
>JBAVTK010000391.1:0-3346 GCA_049696095.1 Aliidongia sp.
ATGTCATGCCGCGCCTGCGCCGCTTGACACCGGTTGCGCGCCGCCCGGTTGCGGTTGAGCGCCGCCAGCGTCGCGGCCAGGCGCCGATGCAGGTCGCCGCGTCCGGCCCTGAAAGAATGCGGCCCCGCGCTTCGCCCATGCCTCCCTCTTTCCGGCATCCTTGGTTTCGGCCAGCACGATCAGCGCGCCCGCCAGTTCGTCGGCGCTGAGGGCGTCGGCTCCGGTCGAGATGACCAGCTCGCCAAGCTGCTGCACCTTGCGGGCTCTCAGGTCTCGCGCCTTGTCTTCCAGCGATTTCAGTTCCGCATCGAAGTCCCTTGGCTTGCGCATCATGTCCTCCATAAGCTGTCGATGAAGCGATGATAGTTGAGCGTCCGCCCCAATGCTGTAAGGTTGCCGAGACGGGCTGGAACGGCGCGAGCAGTCCCGAGAAATTAGTTTCGAGGGCGCGCTTATACGTCGTTCCGACGTGCGCTTCGCTGTGGTGATGTTCGGATCGCGATGGCGATCTATCATCTTCACGTCAAGGTCATCGGCCGTAAATCCGGCTCCAGCGCGGTGGCGTCCGCCGCCTACCGTTCGGCCTCGCGGCTACACGACGACCGGCTTGAGCGCAGCCACGACTTCTCCAACAAGCGCGGCGTCGTCCATTCCGAGGTCATGCTGCCGGAGGGTGCGCCCGAGCAATGGAGCGACCGCGAACGGCTCTGGAACGATGTCGAGGCGTTCGAGGTCAGGAAGGACGCCCAGCTCGCCCGCGAGGTCGAGTTCGCCCTTCCGCGCGAGATGACGCAAGCCCAGGGCATCGAACTCGCCCGCGACTTCGTGCAGGCCGAGTTTGTCGATCAGGGCATGATCGCCGACCTCAATGTGCATTGGGATAGGACCGAGGACGGGACGCCCAAGCCCCACGCCCATGTCATGCTGACCATGCGATCCGTGGACGAAAACGGCTTCGGCCAAAAGGTGCGGGACTGGAACCGTACCGAGATGGTCGAGCGTTGGCGCGAACGCTGGGCGGAGCTTGCCAACGAGCGCCTGGCCGAACTCGACATCGACGCGCGCATCGACCATCGCAGCCTTGAGGCGCAGGGCATCGCGCTGGAACCGCAAACGCAGATCGGCGCGCCCGCCCAGCGCATCGAGGGCGAAGGGATCGAGGCCGCTGACCGCGCCGAAATGCACCGCGAGATCGCCCGCAACAACGGCGCGCGGATCATCGCCAATCCCTCCATCGCCCTCGACGCGATCACCCACCAGCAATCGACCTTCACACAGCGCGACATGGCGATGTTCGCGCACCGGCACAGCGACGGAATCGAGCAGTTCAACGCAGTCATGGGCGCGATGCGGCGCGCGCCCGAGTTGGTCGAACTCGGCACGGACGGACACGGTGAGGACCGCTTCACCACCCACGAGATGATCGAGACCGAACAGCGCCTGCACCACGCCGCCGAACTCATGGCCGAGGAGGAACGCCATGGGGTCGGTGACAGCGACCGCGACGCGGCGCTGGCGCGTGCGGAAACGCGCGGCCTGGTTCTTTCGGGCGAGCAAGCCGAGGCGCTGGCGCATGTCACAGACGGGCGCGATCTTGGCGTCGTGGTTGGTTATGCCGGGACGGGGAAGAGCGCGATGCTGGGCGTGGCGCGCGAAACCTGGGAAGCGGCGGGCTACGAGGTCCGGGGCGTGGCGCTGTCCGGCATCGCGGCCGAGAATCTGGAAAGCGGATCGGGCATCGCGTCGCGCACCATCGCCAGTATGGAACACGGTTGGGGACAGGGCCGCGACGTGCTCACTTCCCGCGATGTGCTGGTCATCGACGAGGCGGGCATGGTCGGCACGCGCCAGTTGGAGCGCGTGCTGTCCCATGCCGCCGAGGCTGGCGCCAAGGTCGTGCTGGTCGGCGATCCGCAGCAATTGCAATCCATCGAGGCGGGTGCGGCGTTCCGCTCCATTCACGAACGCCACGGCGGCGCGCAGATCGGTGAGGTGCGCCGCCAGCGGGAGGACTGGCAGCGCGACGCCACACGCTATCTGGCGACCGGCCGCACCGGCGACGCGATCCATGCCTATGACAATCACGGCATGGTTCATGCCGCCCCGACACGGGAACAGGCGCGCAACGATCTGATCGACCGCTGGGACCGCGAACGGCAGGCGTCGCCCGACAAGAGCCGCATCATCCTCACCCACACCAACGACGAGGTGCGCGCGCTAAACGAAGCGGCGCGCGGGCGCATGCAGGCCGCCGGCGATCTCGGCGATGACGTGCGTGTCACGGTCGAACGCGGCGAGCGCAGCTTCGCCGGCGGGGATCGCGTCATGTTCCTGCAAAACGAGCGTGGGCTTGGCGTGAAGAACGGCACGCTCGGGACAATCGAGGAAGTCAGCGGACGAACTATGTCTGTTCGAACCGACGACGGGCGTAGCGTCTCGTTCGACCTCAAGGATTACGACCGCATCGACCACGGCTATGCCGCGACCATCCACAAAGCGCAGGGCATGACGGTAGACCGCACCCATGTTCTGGCGACGCCGGGCCTGGACGCCCACGGCAGCTATGTCGCCCTGTCGCGCCATCGCGACGGCATGGGCCTGCATTACGGCCGCGACGACTTCGCCGACCAGGACCGGCTTATCCGCACCCTGTCGCGCGACCGGGCCAAGGATATGGCGTCGGATTATGAGCGGCTCGATCCGGCGCGGGATTATGCCGAACGGCGCGGCATCACCTTCGGCGAGCGCGTCGCCGAGATCGTGCGCAAGGTCGTGCCGGAGAAGGTGCGTGGCATGTTCGACGGCCCGCGCCTGCCCGCCGAGGGCGGGCAGGCGCCGGAAAAGAAGGCGGACGACCCGGATGAGGTTCTGCGCAAGGCCCGCACCAAGGCGCTTGTCCGTCATGCCCGCGCCGTAGATGCGATCTTCGAGATGCAGGAGCAGGGCGGTAAAGCCAGCCCGGAGCAGGTGGCGGAATTGCGGGAGGCGCGCAAAGTCTTCGAAGAGGTGCGACCCTACGGCTCGCACGACGCCGCAGCAGCCTACAAAAAGAACCCGGAACTCGCCCAGGAGGCGGCAACAGGCCAAGTCAACCGCGCCATCCGCGCCCTACAGTTCGAAACCGAACTGCGCACCGATCCGCAGCGCCGCGCCGACCGCTTCGTGGAACGCTGGCGGGAACTCGGCCAAACCAGCCAGCACCAGTACCAGGCGGGCGACATGTCCGGCTACAAAGCCACCCGGTCGGCAATGGGCGACATGGCGAAGAGCCTTGAACGCGATCCGCAGCTTGAATCGATCCTGGCCAACCGTAAGCAAGCCCTTGGCATCGGAATCGAATCGGGCC
>JBAVTK010000392.1:0-4603 GCA_049696095.1 Aliidongia sp.
AGGCCGGACCAGCGCCATCCCGTCAAGGCTGGCGCGTGCCGCGCCCCCGCTGCGCGGCTTGCGGCCTTGACCGGCTGTCGCCGGCCCGGCGGGGGCTCGGCATGCAGGTAAGGCTCATTGGGAAGCGGGAACGCTTCCCGCCGGTAGAGACTGCCGTCCGCAAGTATCTGTACGCTATGCTACGATGGCTCTATTTTACGACTTCCCCCTCTCGTTTCCCCGTTGCTTCCTATCCGTTCGACCCGCGCGAAGGAGCATCGGAATGGCGGAGGAAAACGAAAGAAAGGCTCTTCACCCCGCAAATGATAACGGATCTTGCGCCGCCGCGCCGCTCGATCCGCGCATTCTGCGGATCGCCGAGGCCATCGGCCGACAGCTTGCCCGTGAGCAAGCCAAGCCCCGCACGGCCGCCAATGACAACGACCCAAAGCGGTGATGAGAGGCTTCAGGCAAAATTGCCTTGACGGTCTCCCTCAAGATAATCAATATCATGGTTAGATATGATATGAACGAGCAAATGCCCGAATATCAGCTTGAATTCCTGCTGGCCTTTGATGGCCGTATCCATCACCTCGAAGAGGGGTATTGGGTGAAGTTCGAGATCAAACGCGTCACGGCAACCGACGAGCGTCCGCACGGCTTGTCCTATTCGTTCACGTTGCACGCGCCTGATGGACGGCGGCTGATCGGCTTCGACAATGCGCACCGCGTTCCGGCCATCGGGTCACGGTTCAAGCGGCGGCCACCGTCCAACGACCATTGGCACCGCACGGAGAATGATCCAGGGCGCCCCTATCCGTTCACCGACGCCGAAACCTTGATCGACGATTTCTTCGGCGAGGTCGAGCGGGTGCTGGGCGAACAGGGCATTGCAACGGATGTTATTGAGGTTGAAGAAACCCGGAGGTCGGAATGACGGACTACAAGGTTCAGAGCCTGCGGTCTCTGCGCGATGAGATGAAAGCGGTGGTACGTGGCGAGAAGCCGGCGCCGGCCGATGCCGCGCTGGCGAGCTTCAATTCCGTCGATGCGGTGGTTCGGCTGCTGACGCCCGAGAATCGTCAACTTCTGGCCTTGATCCGCGACCACAAACCGCAATCCGTTGCGGAACTGGTGCAGTTGTCGGGCCGCGCCCAGCCAAATCTCACGCGGACCTTGGCGAAGTTGGAAGCGGCCGGCTTTGTCATCATGACGGCGACCGGTCGCCGCAAGGCGCCGAGCACCACGATCACGAAGATCATTGTCGAGATCGATCCATATTCCGACCATGACCGCCTGCAAGTGGCCTGAAGGAACGAACCGATAGATCGAAGGAGACGGGGCGATGGATATGAGGGTGGCGTTTTACGCCCGCTATTCGACCGATAATCAGAGCGTGGCGTCGATCGAGGACCAGTTCCGCATCTGTCGAGAGCATGCGGGCCGGGAGCGATGGCAGATCATCGATACCTATCATGACGCCGCCATCTCCGGCGCGAGCGTCATTCTCCGGCCGGGTATCCAGGCCCTGTTGCAGGATGCGCAGCGCGGCAAGTTCGACATCGTGCTCGCCGAGGCGCTGGACCGCGTTTCCCGCGACCAGGCCGATGTAGCGACACTGTTCAAGCATTTGCGCTTTGCCGGCATTCAGATCGTCACCCTGGCCGAAGGCGAGATCTCCGAACTGCATGTCGGCCTCAAAGGCACGATGAACGCGCTGTTTCTGAAGGATCTCGCCGCCAAGACCCATCGCGGCCTGCGCGGGCGGGTGGAGAAGGGCAAGGCGGGCGGCGGCCTTTGCTACGGCTATGACGTGGTGAAGCGTATCGACAGCGAGGGCGAACCGGTTCGCGGCGAACGCGCGATCAACGAGGCCGAGGCGGTCGTTGTCCGCCGCATCTACCGGGAATTCGCGGCGGGGAAGTCGCCCCGCGCCATCGCAACCGATCTGAACCGGGACGGCATCCCGGGCCCGTTCGGCCATAGCTGGGGCGATACGACGATCCGGGGGCATGCCAGCCGGGGCAATGGCATCGTCAACAACGAGCTTTATATCGGCATGCTGGTCTGGAACCGGCAGCGCTTCATCAAGGACCCGAGCACGGGTAAACGTGTCTCGCGCCCGAACTCGGAAGCTAAATGGATCAGGACCGAGGTGCCGGCGCTGCGCATTGTCGATGACGAACTATGGCAGCGGGTGAAGCGCCGCCAGGCCGAACTTGCCAAACAGTTCGAGGCGACGACCAAGGGCGTCCGCGCCGCCCGCGCGGAGCGGCTGAACGGCTTGCGCCGTCCCGCCTTCCTCTTATCGGGCCTGCTGATCTGCGGCTGCTGCGGCGGCAGATATGGCATCGTCGTCAATGACCGCTATGGCTGCCTCGGTCATTTCCGCAAGGGGATCTGCGACAATGGCCGCACCGTTCGCCGTGACGACATCGAGCGGCGGGTGCTGGCGGGCCTGACCGACAAGCTGGTCTCTCCCGAAGCCGTGGCGGCCGCAGTGCGCGCTCATGCCGAGGAGACCAACCGCCAGAACCACGAGCGGCGCGCACAGGCGGAAGCCGACCGACGCTCCCTGGACAAGATCGAGCGCGGGATCAAAGGGATTATGGCAGCCATTGAGGATGGCATGTACCAGCCAACCATGAAGGCGCGAATGGGCGAGTTGGCCGAACAGAAGGCCGAGATCGAGGCGCGTCTTGCCGACGCTCCGGCCGATATGCCGGACGTACATCCGAACATCGCCGAACTCTACCGGACCAAGGTCATTCGCCTTGCCGAAACCTTGGCCGATCCAGAGTCCAACGGGGAAGCCCGCGAGGACATCCGCTCGCTGGTTGGTGAGGTGGTGCTGACGCCAGGGGAAAAGCGAGGGCAGATAAACGCCATCCTACGCGGCGAACTGATGGCGGTTCTCGACCTCGCCGCCGGCCGCCGGAGGTCGCCCAGGCCGGAAGTTATAACAACCGCGCTTGCAGGCCCCCGCAACCAAATCAAGCCTCTGAAACTCAACACGTTTCAGAGGGTTTTTGTTGGCCGAAGTGAGCCGCGAAAATCGCCAAAGCTACCACATAGCTACCACCGGAATTCCGATTTGCGGGTATCCCTACGCCGAGCACCGTCTTCCCTGGTTGATGTCGGGGGCCGATACTCTGCCCATCATTGGCGATGGGAGGGCGGTTTGTGTCCACAAAGCAACCGGTGGACACAAACGTGTCCGGCCGTCGGCGGAATCGTTCGTGGCCTGAGGCTGTGAAGCGAGAGATTGTCGCGGCGTCGTTCGCGGCGGGGTCATCGGTGTCGCTGGTGGCGCGGCGGTACGATGTGAACGCGAACCAAGTATTCCGGTGGCGCCAGCTATACCGCGACGCTGGGTCGGTTCCCAGCGATAGGGATGGGCTGGCGTTGGTGCCGGTGACGGTCATGTCGAAGGCTGGTCCGGGCGGGATGGTCTGTGCGAGCGGCGCCTCGCCGATCGAGATCGTGTTGACCGGCGGCTATCGTGTGCGCGTTGACGCCCAGGTCGATGCAGCTTTGTTGCATCGGGTGCTGGACGCGCTGGAGCGGCGACCTGTTTGCCGAAGCCTTGGCGAAGGCAGATGATCGCGGTTCCGTCGGGCGTTCGGGTCTGGCTGGCGGTCGGCCGGACAGACATGCGGCGCGGGATGAACGGCCTGGCTTTGCAGGTGCAGCAGGCCTTGGGCCGGGACCCGCATGCGGGCGATCTTTACGTCTTCCGGGGCGCCAAATCCGATCTCATCAAGATCCTGTGGCATGACGGCCTGGGCCTGTCGCTCTACGCGAAACGGCTCGACCACGGCAAATTCATCTGGCCCTCGCCGGACGCCGGGGCGGTTTGCATCAGCGGGTCCCAACTGGCCTATATGCTCGACGGAATCGATTGGCGAAACCCGCAGAAAACCTGGAGACCGAGCGCGGCCGGGTGAGCTTGCGACAGATTGACTCAGGGCTGCCTTGGAAGGCGGAAACCCTGCGGATTTGCTCGCGACTTCGGGTAAAATCGGAGCCATGGACAAGCTCCCCGACGACCTCGAAACGCTGCGCGCCGCCCTGATGGCGGCACAGGCGCGTGCCGAAATCGCGGAAGCCGAAGCGGCCCGTGTGGCGGCGCAAGCGTCCGCGGGCGAGGCGCTCATCGCCTATCTGCGGCTCGAGATCGAGAAGCTGAAGCGCGAACTTTACGGCCAGCGCTCCGAGCGCAAGGCCCGTCTGCTCAACCAGTTGGAACTCCAGCTGGAGGAACTGGGAGCCACGGCCAGCGAGGACGAGTTGGCGGCCGAGCAGGCCGCGGCCAAGACCACGCAGGTCAATGCATTCACCCGCGCCAAGCCGAGAGCCAAGCCGTTTCCCGATCATCTGCCGCGCGAGCGCGTCGTCCTGCCCGGCCCGACCGTCTGCCCGTGTTGCGGCTCGGGGAAACTCAGAAAGCTGGGCGAGACCGTCACCGAGACCTTGGAGAGCATCCCGCGACAATGGAAGGTGATCCAGACCGCGCGGGAGAAGTTCACCTGCCGGGAATGCGAAAAGATCACCCAGCCGCCGGCACCGTTCCACGTCACCTCCCGCGCCGTTTACGGCGCGGTCTACTTCGTAGGCGGAGTGG
>JBAVTK010000393.1:0-11024 GCA_049696095.1 Aliidongia sp.
GTCGCGACCGCGCGGGCGAAATCATTGTGCGCGCGCTGAAGATCGCCCAGTTCAATCAGTGGCTCCGGCCGCTCCGGCCGTTCCTCGGCCATTGCGGACAGCTCGCTCTCGGCCCCTGCCGTGTCGCCGGTCTGGTCGCGGTCCGCCGCCTCGCGCAGCCGGCCGGACCAGGCGAGCGGCGATGCGGGATCGAGTGCCCGATAGATCGCCAGCGCTTCGGGCAGGCGGTGCTGCGTTTCGAAAACGTCGGCCAGCACCAGTTGGGCTAGCGGGAAATTGGGTTCCAGCTCAAGGGCCAGACGCACGCTCAGCAGCGCCACCTCCGGCGAATCCGTTTGTCCGACCAGGCTCGCCATGTCGAACATCGCCTCGGCCAGACCCTGGCGCGCATCGCCGATGATGCGCGGCGGCGGCCCGGCGGCGGAGACGCTGGGCACGACGCCCGACGCACCCTCGGTCTCGGCGGTATAGCGCAGATAGAGCGCGCCCGCTTCCTCGGTCTGGCCTTGGCGTTCCAGGAAATTTCCGGCCAGTTCGACGAGACGAAGCGGCGCACCGCCGCCCTTGCCGAGCGCGGTCCGATAATTTTCCGCTGCCGACCCGGCATTGCCGGTCAGATCCTGAACCAACGCGGTCTGCAACGCCTTCAGGCCGGCGAGCGGCGGAGTCTGGGCGAATTCCTCGAATTGCGCGGCCGCCGCCTGCGCCTGATCGGGGTTGGCCGCCATGGTCCAGGCCCGCGCGAAAGTGCCGGCGACGCGGTAGAAGCCCTCGTTCGGCAAATGTCGCGCCGCATCAAGCGCCGCCGACCAATGCCCGGCCTTGACCTGCTCCACGGTCTGCACCAACTGCGCCAGCCCCGCGCCGTCGGGATTGGCCTCGATCAGTGCTGCGGCCAGTGGGCCGGCGATGTCGAAGCGGCCTTCGGTCACGGATAGTACCAGCACATGGTTGGCGAGTTCCGGACTGTTCGGTGACCGGCGCAGCGCATCGCTGTAAAAGCTGAGTGCCGCGGCATAATCTTGAGAGTCCTGTGCGACCCGTCCCGCCAGGAAATCGCCGAGCGCGCTCATCCCGGTACCGCCGAGGGTCGGCGACAGATCGGGCGGCACGACCGCGCGGCCGTCACCTGCATCGGCGCAGCCGGCCAGCAGCAGCAGTGCCGGCATCGCTGCCAGCCCTACGCGCCATCCGGTTTTGTGATTTCGGCTCGTTTTCTGCGTCGCGTCCATTGTCTACCCTACCATCTTTGGCGATCGGCCGGCATTTGAATTTTAACCTACCGGCGGAACGTCGCTTGATGGGATAGTAACGGTCGTCCCCTGCGTCCCGCACCATCCAGTTGCTGTCTCCGCTCGGAGTCTTTATGTCGCAGGGCCGACGCTTCTGGAGTGCGCGACGAGAATGGATGGCACGTCGGTGCTGGAAAATTTGCTGGAGTGGTATCTGGCGGCCGGCGCCGACGAGGCGATCGGCGATCTGCCGAACGACCGCTTTGCCGAAGAGGCGCTGCGCGGGCGTCCGACGCGGCCAGCGCCCGTCTCGTCTCCGGCGGCCATCACCCCAATGCTCGAATCGGATGGGCCGCCGGCGGCGGTCGCTCAGGCGCGCGCGAGCGCCGCGGCAGCGACCACGCTCGATGAACTGCGTGCCGCGATCAGTGCGTTCGATGGCTGCGCGCTGCGGCGGACGGCAATCAATACCGTCTTTGCCGACGGCATCGCCCAATCGCGCATCATGTTCATCGGCGAGGCGCCCGGCGCCGACGAGGATCGCATCGGCCGACCGTTCGTCGGCGCCTCCGGTCAATTACTCGATCGCATGCTGGCGACGATCGGGCTCGACCGCACGCGAAACGCGTACATCACCAACGTCCTGTTTTGGCGTCCGCCAGGGAATCGGAAACCGACCGAGGCGGAAATCGCCATCTGCCGGCCATTTGTCGAGCGTCACATCGCCCTGGTCGACCCATTATTCATAGTATTGGTCGGAGGCACCGCCAGCGCCGCGCTGTTGCCGGGAAGCGCTGGAATTACAAAGGCTCGCGGCCATTGGGCAGCGGTCACGATCGACGGGCTGCCGCGGCCAGTTCAAGCAATACCCATGTATCACCCGTCTTTTTTGTTGCGATCGCCGGACCGAAAACGCGAAAGCTGGATAGATCTTCTTACCATTCGGTTAAAATTGAAGGAAATTGAAATATAGATTAACTTCTGTCGAAGTTGTCTTAAAGTAATTCCGATATCAAAAATGCATATAAAATTTTGTGCTTGCGCTTTCGGAAATTTAGTGGCAAACAGCCGATTATGACTGGAGCACATAACGATGACCATCCTACCTGGGCATGGTCAGTGGTGATCCTTTGCGCCGTTTCGGTGAGTCTGGCCTTCGGTCTATCGGGGTCTCCGGAATTGGCGTTTGCCGCCTCGGTGTCGTCTGCCGAGTCCGCCACCACATTCGCCCCGGCTGCCATCGCCGGATTCGATGCACCCGACATCCCGACCGTGCTGAGCACGCTCGACGCCTCGCATTATGCCGCGATCTTCGCTCTTCAGGAGGAGGATAATTGGAAGGCGGCCGACGGCCAGATCGAACAGTTGAAGGACAAGAGTCTGCTGGGCGAGGTATTGGCCCAGCGCTATCTGGCGCCGCATTATCATGCGAGCTTCGCCGAGGCGCGCGGCTGGCTTGAACATTACGCCGATCTGCCGGAGGCGCGCGCCGTCTGGCAGTTGGCGCGCAAGAAGGCCCCGGGCAAGAGCGTGCCGAATCCGGTCCCGGCCACTGCGCAGATCGCCAACCCGACCGATGTCGAGGAGGAGGGCGCGGTGCCACCGCGCGCGCCTCTGCCGCTGGAGCCGCGCTCGATCGGGTTGGAAAGCCCGGCGCGGTATGAAGCGGGCCTCGCCGCGTGGCGTGGCAAAAGATGGGCCGAGGCGGTCGGCGATTTCGAATCGGTCGCCCGCAACGGCACGACCGCGAGCTGGTATGTCGCAGCCAGCGCCTTTTGGGCGGCGCGTGCCCATCTGCTGCTGAAGGAGCCGCAGAAGGTCAATGGCTGGCTCGTTACCGCGGCCGAGCAGCCGCGGACCTTCTATGGCATGCTGGCGCGGCGCATGCTGGCCCTGTCGCCGGAGACGCAATTCGACCCGCAGCCCTTGGCCAAGGCCGAAATCGCCCAGCTTCAGGCGCTGCCGGGCGGGCGGCGGGCTTTGGCCCTGGTTCAGGTTGGCGAGACCGACCGGGCCGAGGCCGAATTGCGGGCGCTCAGCACGCGCGGTAATAAGAGCCTGGCCTCGGCCATCGTCGGACTGGCCGACCTCGCCAACATGCCGGCACTGTGCCTGGCGCTCGGCCGTCAGCAGGGCCGCGACGCCCCGCGCCAGATCGAATCGCAATTTCCGGTGCCGCGCTGGCGGCCGCGCGACGGCTTCTCGGTCGATCGCGCACTGCTGTTTGCGCTGATGATGCAGGAAAGCCGTTTCGATACCGAGGCGCAAAGCGGCTCCGGTGCCGCCGGTCTCATGCAATTGATGCCGGGTACCGCCAAGTCGGTGGCACGGCGGGCCGGGATTCCGCTGCGCAATGTCGCCGAGCTGGTCGATCCGGTGCTCAATCTCAGCCTCGGCCAGGAATATGTGAAGCAGCTGATCGGTCATGAGCAGATCAACGGCAATCTGATCCTGGTGCTCGCGACCTATAATAGCGGCACCGGATCACTTGCCAAATGGCAGAGCAAGCCGGAATATCAGAGCGACCCGCTGTTGTTCATCGAATCGCTGCCGCGCGACACGACGCGGCTTTATGTCGAGCGCGTGCTGACCAATATGTGGATCTATCGCCAGCGCCTGGGCGAGGACGCGCCCGATCTGGAATCGCTTGCCGCCGGCCAATGGCCCGCCTATGTGTCGATGGACGCAGCGACCCAGGGATCCGCCCAACATGCCGAGACTCGATGAGAGCAGCCCGTTTCTGCCGGTCAATATCGCTGTCCTGACCGTCTCCGACACCCGCACCGCCGCGGACGACAAATCCGGCGATACGCTGGCCGAACTGATCCAGCGCGACGGCCACCGCGTCGCCGCGCGCCTGATCCTGCGCGACGAGCAGGCGGCAATCGAGACGCAGCTGCGGCACTGGATCGCCGATCCGGCGATCGATGTCGTGGTCTCGACCGGCGGCACGGGCGTCACCGGCCGCGATGTCACGCCCGAGGCGTTCGAGGCGGTGTTCGAAAAAGCCATCCCCGGCTTCGGCGAAATCTTCCGCTGGCTCAGTTGGCAGAAGATCGGCACCTCGACCATCCAATCCCGCGCGACGGCGGGCGTGGCCGGCGGCACCTATCTCTTCGCGCTGCCCGGCTCGCCCAGCGCCTGCCGCGATGCGTGGGAGGAGATCTTGCGGCACCAACTCGATAACCGCTTCCGGCCGTTCAATTTGGTCGAGCTGATGCCGCGGTTACAGGAGCATTTGGGGTAGGTGCGTGGAGGGATACGGTCGGGCAATGTCGGCAGTAAAATCGCGGGCTGGACCATATTTTCTTATCAGCGTGTCGAGACGATATTTCGCCGGGTCTTCGGTGCCGGCTAGGGATTTTGAACAGGATCAACCTACCTGATCATCCGAACGGCAGTCTCGCGGATCTGAGGCTCCGGGTCGCGCTGCAATCGATCCAAGGCCATTTGCCGCACATCGGCGGCAACGTGCGGCGCGTCGAGAACCGATGCAAGACTGGCAGGGTCGCGGGAGGAACACCAGAACGAGGGGGCGGCTCACCTTCCAAGAGATCGAAGACCGCCCGGTCGAATTGCAGCCGTGTGGCACCCAGCGATGATCCGCGAGCGAAGAGAGCAGCGCAGAGACCCAGGAGCAGGGGGCTGCGATTCGCAGCTTGGCCCGCGTCGTACTCGTCAAGGACATCTTTGACCCGCCGGTAGAGGTCTATCTGTGCGCGCCCTGGCGGAAGGATCTGACTCAGAAGGGTGGCCATGCGTTCCACCACTGACGGAGGATCGGATGACTGAAGGTCGTAATGCCTCCACGAGGCTACAGCCGTGGTCCGGTACCATCGCCGCGTCACTGCACCGTGACGGAAATCGGCGCGACGGGGTGGAAGCGTCGGCCGACATGGCCTTCGCGATCGAGGACGGCCAATTGGAGGGTGTGCTTGCCGGGTGCGAGCGTCAGGGTCGTTTCTTTCGCGTCCTCGGGGAAGGCGATGTGGCTCGGATCGGCCTGAATCGTGGCGCCCGGTTCAGGGGCCGGTTGGTCGATCAGCAGAAAAATTTGCCGGCCGCCGCCATGGCCGTGATGTCCGCCATGGTCTCCGCCGCCGGCAGAGACGGCAACCGTCACCGGCCCCATCACGACCGCACCATCGGCCGGAGTCGTAATCGTCAGGCCCTGATGCTCCGGCTCCTGAGCGGCGACTGTCCCGGATAGCAGAACAGCCAGGACAGCGCCGGCTCCAAAGAACCCTGACGTCAATTTCTTTGACATGCCAAATCCCCCTTCTACCCACAGGGTCGAACGCCCGCCCGGCTTGCCGGCGAACGGTCCCGGTGATCCATAACGCCGGAGCTTAGCCGGGCTTGATGTCGCCAATATTTCGGACCGACCCGAGTTTTGTATCCGGGCGTTTCGAGATAGGGCGGTCCGGCCCCGATTTCTCGCCAAAGCGCCGAACGGTGATGCCCGGAAATGATCGAGTCGCGGCCATTTTGTACTTTGTATGTTCCGCATATGATGCTAGTTTAGGCCTATGAGCGACATTGAGCGCCGGATCGTCCAGAAGGGGCGCGGGACACTGAGCAATGAGGTCGGCCGCTTCGAACCGCATCGGCGGGTCGGCTTCGACGATGGCTGGGGCAGCGCTGACGAGGCAGCACTGCCGCTGGAGACCAGCCTGATCGAGGACACTACCCGCACGATCATCGCGCGCAACCAATCGCCGGACGTGCCGTTCGACCGCTCGATCAACCCCTATCGCGGCTGCGAGCATGGCTGCGTCTATTGCTTCGCCCGGCCGAGCCACGCCTATCTCGGCCTGTCGCCCGGTTTGGATTTCGAAAGTCGCCTGTTCTACAAGCCGCGCGCCGCCGAGCTGCTGCGCGCCGAACTCTCCAAACCGGGCTATCGCTGCCAGCCGATGGGCCTCGGCACCAATACCGATCCCTATCAGCCGATCGAGCGCACGCTCGGTATCACCCGCCAAATCCTCGACGTGCTCGACGCGTTCAACCATCCGGTGACGATCGTGACCAAGGGGGCCTTGATCCAGCGCGATATTGATATCCTGGCGGCGATGGCTGAGCGCCGGTTGGCGCGGGTCGCGGTCTCGGTCACGACCTTGGATCGCGGCCTCGCCCGGCGCATGGAACCGCGGGCGGCAACGCCGGAACGTCGGCTGGAAACGATCGGGGCCCTCAGCCAGGCCGGCATTCCGGTCATGGTCATGGCGGCGCCGATGATTCCGGGGCTGAACGATCATGAATTGGAGGCGATTCTCGAAGCGGCGCGTCAGCATGGCGCGATCGGCGCCGGCTGGGTGCTGCTGCGCCTGCCGCTGGAGATCAAGGATCTCTTCACCGAATGGCTGGAGACGAACGTCCCGCTGCGCGCCCGCCACGTCTTGGCGCTGGTCCGCGAAACCCGGCACGGCAAGCTCAATGCCAGCGCGTTTGGCGAACGATTCCGCGGCGAGGGGGCTTATGCCGATCTGATCGCGCAACGCTTTCGTCTTGCCGCCAAACGGCTCGGCTTCGAGCGCGAGAGAATCCAGCTCGACGTCACGCAATTCCGGCCGCCACCCAAAGCTGGCGATCAATTGACCTTGTTTTGAGCGCGGCACGGGTCGGGAAAAATTTCCGGCATCGGACGGCGGCGATCGGGCTAAGCTCGCGCGGTCCCCAACCCGATGAGCCGCATTCATGCCAGAACTTCCAGAGGTCGAGACCGTCTGCCGGGGGCTTGCGACCGTCCTCGAGGCGCGCGTGCTTCAGCGCCTCGATCTGCGGCGCGAGGGGCTGCGCTTTCCCTTTCCGGCGGGCCTCGCGGAACAGGTCGAAGGCCGGCGCATCGCCGCGGTGCGGCGGCGCGCGAAATATATTCTGATCCATCTGGAGGATGGCGGCGTGCTGATCGGTCATCTCGGCATGTCGGGCCGCATGGTGATCGGCCCGGCCGAGGGGCTCGTTCTGGAGACGCATGATCATGTCATCTTCCATACCGATCACGGCATGGTCGTGCGCTTCAATGACGCAAGACGGTTCGGCTTTCTCGATTATGCCCGCGAGAGGGATCTCGACCGGCACAAGCTGCTGGCATCGCTCGGTCCCGAACCGCTCGGCAATGAATTCAGCGGGCCGGTGCTGGCCGAGAAGCTCGCAGGCAGGCTGACGCCGATCAAGGCCGCGCTGCTCGATCAGAAGATCGTGGCCGGACTCGGCAATATCTATGTGTCGGAGGCGCTCTACTTTGCTGGGCTGTCTCCGCTGCGCCTGGCTGCAACCGTGTCGGGGGCGCAAGCCGAAAAGCTTGTCGCCGCAATCAAGGACGTGCTGACGCGCGCCATCGCGGCCGGCGGGTCGAGCCTGCGCGATTATGTTCAGACCAGCGGCGAATTGGGCTATTTCCAGCATCAATGGGCGGTCTACGGCAAGGAAGGCGAGCCATGCCCCGCCTGCACCTGCGCGGGCGGTATCGCGCGGATTGTGCAGTCCAACCGTTCGACATTCTATTGTGCCAAACAGCAGCGATAATGGTGTATCCTTGGCAGCCATGAGCCGCTTGTCGATCCTCGCCCTGTTTTTCCTCGCTTTGTCGGCGATACCGCTGCCGGGGCGGGCCGAGTCATTCGGTCGTGATTATGTGCCGGGGACCGAGGATGTGCCGCTGATGCCGGGTCTGGCGGCCGATGACGGCGCGGCGCTGATCTTCGACAAGCCGCAGGGCCGCATCGTCGAGGCGGCGGCGCGCGGTGCCGTCAGCCGCGATGCGGTGCTCGCCTTCTATCAGCGGAGCCTGCCGCAACTGGGCTGGCATTTGGCGGGCGAGCGCCGTTTTCAGCGCGACGGCGAAAGGCTGAGCCTGGATTTCGACGGCAGCGACGGCAATCTGCTGGTGGGTTTCACGCTCGCCCCGCATTGAGGCCGTCTTCATCCCAACTCTTCGAGGCAATCATGACCTACGAAAACATCACCGTGGAAAAGCGCGGGCCGGTCGGGCTGATCGCGCTCAACCGCCCCAAGGCACTGAATGCGCTGTGCAAGGCGCTGATCGAGGATCTGGGAGCGGCACTCGACGATATGGAGGCGGATGACGCGATCGGCTGCGTCGTGCTGACCGGCAGCGACAAGGCGTTCGCCGCCGGCGCCGATATCAAGGAGATGGCGTCGCGCTCCTACATGGATGTCTATCTGAACGATTTCATCACGATCGGTTGGGAGCGGGTCACGACCTGCCGCAAGCCGATCATCGCGGCGGTCGCCGGCTACGCGCTGGGCGGCGGCTGCGAAATGGCGATGATGTGCGATTTCATCCTGGCCGCCGACAACGCCAAATTCGGCCAGCCGGAAATTCTGCTGGGCACGATTCCGGGGGCGGGCGGGACCCAGCGACTGACTCGCTTCGTCGGGAAATCCAAGGCGATGGAGATGGTGCTGACCGGCCGGCAGATCGACGCAGCCGAGGCCGAGCGCTGCGGTCTGGTCAGCCGCGTCCTGCCGCTCACCGAATTGTTGCCTGAAGCGATCAAGACCGCCGAAAAGATTGCGGCTCTGTCGCGGCCGGTGGTGATGATGGCCAAGGAATGCGTCAATCGCAGCTATGAAACCACGCTGGCCGAAGGCGTGCGCTTCGAGCGCCGAGTGTTTCATTCGACCTTTGCGACCGAAGATCAAAAAGAGGGCATGGCCGCCTTCATCGACAAGCGCAAAGCCGCGTTCAAGCACCGGTGACGCTCTTATCGCCCAGCCGCCCCGTGCTGATCGACGGGAGCGCCGCGATTGCCGCGCGCTATGACGGTTTCGTCCTGGATGTCTGGGGCGTGCTGCATAATGGCGTCGCCCCTTACCCCGGCGTGGTCGAGGCGTTGCGCCATCTCCACGTCCTGGGCAAGCGCGTGGCGCTGTTGTCGAACGCCCCGATGCGGGCGGACAAGGTGGCGGCTCGGGTCGAGCGGATCGGCATTCCGCGCGACCTGTTTCAGTCGGTCGTCACCTCGGGTGAGGAGGTCTGGCAAAATCTGGTGAGCCGGACTGATCCGTTCTACGCAGCACTTGGCCGGCATTGCCTGTTCCTCGGGCCGCCGCGTCATGACGGCATGCTGGACGGGCTCGACCTGGTTCCGGTGCCGAGCGCAGGCGAGGCCGATTTCATCCTCAATACCGGGCCGGACGATCTCGACGATTCGGCGACGCTCTATCGTGCCGCGCTCGAAACGGCGGCGGCACGAGGGCTGCCGATGGTCTGCGCCAACGCCGATCTTCATGTAATGGTCGGCGGCGACCGGATTGCCTGCGCCGGCATGATGGCGACGGTCTATGAGGCGATGGGCGGCACAGTGCGCTGGCACGGCAAGCCGCATGACTCGGTCTATGCTGCCTGTCTCGCTCAGCTCGGCATCGCCGACCGGTCGCGCATTCTCTGCGTCGGCGATTCATTGCGCACGGATATCGCCGGTGCCCAAGCCGCCGGTCTCGATGCCATGCTGGTCGGCGGCGGCATTCATGCCGAGGAACTGGGGCTTGCAGCGGGCGGGCCGCTCGATCCGGCGCGCGTCACGGCACTGCTGCGCGGCCGACCGCAGCCGCGCTATGTCATCGGACAGCTTGCCTGGTAGGTGGCGGCGTCAGTGATGGGAGGCGTGCAGGATTTGTTCGCGCAACGCTTCGGTGTCGTAGGCAAGACCGGCGGGCGTGACGACCGCGCTGCTCGGGAAAGCCGATTTGATCAGACCCTTGCGCTCCAGCGCCGTCCAAACCGCCTGATTGCCGAGCCCGCTGGCGTCGCGCGTCGCGACGACGACATGACCCAGATGGAAATGATCGCCGTGCGGGTGGGGCAGGCGGCTGATTTCGACCCCCTCATCGGTCTCGGCGCGATGCTCGGGCAGTTTTGCCAAATACTGCATGAGTGTCAGCGTCTTCATCTGTAATGGGTTGAGGTTGAGGGGATTTTTCTTGGGCGGCATGAAGCTTGGCTCCGAGGAGTGTATTTGAATGGAAGTCGAGGCGTAACCGCTTCGGCTGGGCATCGCAAGCCCCTTCGGTTTGGCAACGCGATTTACGTTTTCGTCTCGCCTTGAACCCGCTTTAGCTATACTATTCTGTCAACATTGCCGATTAACGCTATGATACATCAGGGGAGAGCGGCAAGGATCATGGCGATTAACGAGCGGCTGGACGGGCTGGGCGACAATCCGTTTACGCGGTTGAATGCGTTGCTGAAGGATGTCGTGCCACGCGGTAACGAGCGTCCCTTGCTTCTCAGCGTCGGCGAGCCGCAGCATGCGCCGCCCGGCTGGGTGGCCGAGATCATCGCGGCGCGGGCCGGCGATTGGAATCGCTATCCGCCGATCCAGGGCAGCGAGGAATTCCGCGGCGCGGCGTGCGATTGGCTGGCCCGCCGCTACGGCCTGGCGCCGGGCTTCGTCGACCCCGATCAGCATCTACTGGCTTTGTGTGGCACCAAGGAAGGGCTCTATCTCGCGGCCGAGCTTGCGGTTCCCGCCCTCAAATCCGGCCGGCGCCCGGCGGCCCTGCTGCCCAATCCGCTCTATCTGACCTATCGGGGGGCCGGTGTCATGGCCGGGGCTGAAATTGTGCCCTTGCCGGCCGGCCGGGCGACCGGCTTTCTGCCGGATTTCGGCGCGGTCGATGCCGATCTGCTCGACCGCACGGCGCTGGTCTTTCTGTGCAGCCCGGCCAATCCGCAAGGGGCCATCGCCGACCTCGATTCTTTGAAAGAGGCAATCCGTTTGGCGCGACGGCATGATTTCGTGCTGATCGTCGATGAATGCTATT
>JBAVTK010000394.1:0-1885 GCA_049696095.1 Aliidongia sp.
CCCCGAGCTCGCGTGCGCCGGCTTGAAGCTGGCGAATCGGAACGACCATTCGGCGCGCCAACAGCATTCCGGCGCTGATAGCAAGCATAAGGCCCAGCGACAGCAGCCAGCCGATACGCACCAACATATCAAAGATCGGAGTCAATGCCTGGCTCAGGGGCTGCTCGAAGAAGACAAACCAGTTCAGTTGTGGGATCGGCGCGGATGCCGTCAGCACCGAGCGTCCGTTGAGGTCTTTGCCGATGGTGATGGGACTTGCGTTGGCCTTCAGCATGGCGGCGACCTGGGGAAGCCTGGACAGATCGGTAGCGGGATTTTGGCTCGTATTTGAATGGGCGATCAATCGGCCCTCCCGGTCGACCAAATAAGCATAGGTGGCCTTTCCGACCTGACTCGCGTTCACGAAATCCGAAAGGAAGTTCAGTTTGATCTCGGCAACCGTGACACCGGCGTTCCGGCCCGACTGTGCCATGGCGATCAACATGAACGGCGCGCGCGCGTGGAAATAGACCGGCGACCACCAGACGCCATTGGCGATCGCTTCGGTGAATCTAGGAACGAGCGAGTAATCGGTGCCTGTCTCGACCGCGAAGGTATCGCGCGAGGATCTCAGCTGCTCATGACCGGTGGCGTCGAGCTGTACGAGTTCGTCGATGGCCGGCATCTGGTCCAGCAGCGCCGCATAGTCCGACCGCCGCTGTTCGATCGTGACGACGCTGGCCCGCGTCACCCAGCTGATCTGCCGTTCGATGTCGGACATGAACTGCTCGATGCGACGCGCCGTCGCCACCGCCTTTTCGGACTGCACGCCCACCAGCGTCGTCGTGGTCTCGCGGTACATGAACCAAGTTTCGACCGCGCCGTTCACGGCGAGCACGAATACGACCAGTCCGACGAACGAGACGACGAATTTGGCGAACAAACCTCCCCGCCGTAACCATCCCCCGTGCTGTGCCCTATCCATTCAATTCACCGTATCGGCGCGCGAAGGAGATCGTCTCGATCAGAATCAGCCGGCTGGTAACGGCGTCGGGACCGAAAAATTGGGCGAGGCCGAATAGGATATAGTTTTGGCAGGTTAAGTAGCTGCCATTGCCGGCCGCGCCGGTCTTGTCCCACGTGCCGCCGAGCAGCGTCTTGCGATCGGCCACAACCCCCATCCAGCGGGCGACTTGGATTTGCGCCGGCCAGGCAATATTCATCTTCAGATAGGGCGCTTGCTTCTGGGAGAAGTCCTGCAAGGCCGTGAATGATATGGCGCCCTTCGCCAGGCCTTCGTCCATCAATGCGATGTTGTTCTGGAGAATGCCGCGATTGTTCCCCCGCCAGTCCTTTTGCGTGTCCGTGGCGTCCAGGCCGTCCTGAGCTGATTGCAATTTGCTACGATCGGCGAGCATCAGACCGCGCCAGGACGGGTCGTCAAGGTTGTTCAGATGCGGACCAACTACCGCCGCCATTGCCATTGCGCTATGGTCGACGGATTTCAGCAGCTGATAGACAACCGGGAAGGGGGGCGCCTCAAGCGGCGCCATGCTTGGACGGGAGAGAATGAACCGCCCGCCCGCTCCCGAGAAAAGCGCGAAGATAACCGGTGCGGCGTCGCTATACGGCTCGAACATACCTGTATTTAGTGCCAGGATCTTTTTCGTCGCGATTTCACCTGCGCTGGACCGCGAGGCACCGACCATGACCCCCATGTAGAAAGGGAGATCCGTGGCGTGCGATGCCCCGCCTAGCCCGAATACAGCCGAAGCCGATAGAGTCGCGCGGGCGCTGTGCGTCATGAAAGAAGCGGTTACACGAATGATCATCCCAAGAATGGCATTTTGCGCAGGTTGTCAACGGCGGCGTAAAACCCACCATCGGGGCGGACGCGGCCTTGAGG
>JBAVTK010000395.1:0-5539 GCA_049696095.1 Aliidongia sp.
TCCGGCGCCTCACGATGCAGCGTGTCGCGCGCCAGGCCGATGACGCCGAACAAGCGCGGCAGCCCTTCCCGGCTGCGCTGCTCCGACCAGTCGAGGGCAGAACCCTGCGGATCGGCATCAATGACGAGGACGCGCTTGCCCTGCCGAGCCCATTCCCCCGCGATATGCAGAGCCAGCGTCGTCTTGCCGACACCGCCCTTCTGATTGAGGAGCGCCACGATCATGACGCACCTCCGGGCTTCGCCGGAGTTTTCCCGCCGCCAACAACAATAAAGTTAGAATCTCTGTTAGACTCTAAGTTACGGGGGCGGATCGGCGTTTGGGGCCATAGGTTTAGCTGCGATTGCTGCGCCTGATCTCCCGATAGGGTTGCGCCTGATGTCACGATAGCGCGTGCGCCTGATCTCACGAGCCGACTCACCTGCTTATCCACAGGATCTGTGGATAACCCGACCGGGACGACGCGCAGCAACTCGCGCCCGTCCTCATGCTCGAAGCGGAGGTGATAGCCCGGCAGCGGCTGGTGCCGAGCAATCCGGCGCAGATCGAGCGCGAAATCCGAGATTCGCGCGAGGCTGCCGGATTTGGCGTGCAAATGGGCGACCTCGAACAGCCAGCCGGCGCGCTGGCGACCGGCATGCTTGCGGGCGATGCGATAAAGCCAGCGCTCGATGCCGCCGGTCAGCCGGAAATAGGCCGGGTCGATGGTTAGCACGAGCGAGCGATCGACCACGCCCCGGTAGAACCATTCGGGCAGAACGAATTCCATGCCCTCGATCCGGCCCGACCGGGTGGTCATCTCCTCCCATTCGTTGATCCAGGAGAATTGCTGTCGGCGCCAATGGGCGCCATGCCGGATCGTGGTGGCGACCACGGTCGATTGCAGCCGTGCCAGCGCGTTCTTCAGCAGCCGATATTCGGTCGCGCCGGTGGCGCGGCCGATCGCGGTCAGAAGCTGGTAGGGCGTGAAGCGGAAGAAGCGCGAGGTGCGCAACCCCCGATTCTCGGCATCGACAATCTGGCTCGCCGCCCAGATCAGCACATCGGCATCCCAGATCGTCGCCATGCCGTGCTCGGGCATGCCGAGCACCTGCACCTCGACCTCGCTGGCCTTGTAGAGGATCGGCTTGGTACGGCGGGACTTCGACAGCGAGAAGAACGGCCGCTCCATCAGGTCGCGCTGATCGCGCAGGCTGGCCTCGTCGCCGGTGACGACGAAGGCGTCGAGTCGGGTCCGCTCGGACGCGGTGGGGCTGATCGACATGATGACCGGCCCGCTCAGCGCCGCACGGGTGCTGTGCGATGCGGCTCGTCGCCGTCGCGCCGCCGGGCCGGGTGAACGGTGCCCTGGCCCGGATCGGAGGTGGACTGCCTCGTGCCGAGATTGGCCCAGGCTTCAAGATCGCCGATCAGATAGACGATACGCCCGCCGAGCTTGCGGTAAGTCGGGCCGGTGCCGAAGGTGCGGTGCTTTTCCAGCGTGCGGCCCGAGAGGCCGAGAAAGCGTGCCGCGTCGGGCGTGCGCAGATATTGCGGCGGCAGATTGACAGGTACAGCGCGCATAGGATGCCTCCGTGGTGGGTTCGGTCGCCGTCGGTGATGACGGCGCTTCGAAGGCCACGGTGGCGGGAAAGCTGCGGGCGGGTGGATGACGGAGTCGGAGGGGTGCGCCAGCGTCACCCCTGATCGGATGTTGGAGCGGCCTGCAATTCGATCAACGCTGGCCGTCCGCTATCAGCCAATTCCGGCCTCTGCGCGTATCCGATGCTAATATCTGCCATTGGCGGTGCAGCGGGGTTCGGAGTTTTCCTACAAGTTAGCTCGAACAGAACTTCGGTGAGTTTTAGCCTTGTCATCACTATCGGACTTGCCGCGGGACCACTATATCCCATTTCGACTATGGCTTGGAAACCTCGGGGGGTTCAAATGCGTCGCAGATCCGCCGTTTTCAACACTGATCAAGTCAATCTTGATCGGATGATCTGCCCTGCCTCAGAGCTGATGAAAGCCGAGCAGCACCACCATCGCGAATGCCAAAGCCACGGAATGCCGCCGGGCATACCTGTGTATATGCAGCACGATATGCACAGGTTGAAAGGTTGGAGCCGTCCGCTCGGGCTCTACGCTGACAGCCTGATGGTCAGGGTGCTGGGCCTGATCGAAGAGCCCGAAACCGAACAGGAGAGGGCCGAGTTGGAGGCTCGGGCTGGAAAATACTGGGAGCATCATCACGCGGAGGGTGCTGCGCCGTTTCGGGACGAACTCGTTTCGCGGGTGGCCCCGGCGGATCTCACCAACGCACGGTTCCTATGCATGGAGGCCATTGTGGTGGAGCGGATCGGCATTGCTGCCGAACTCTACCCTGATCTGTTCACACCCGGCATGGCCTCGGTCGATAAGGATGGCCTCGCCGATTATCGAGAACTGCTCAAGCGTATGAAGCAGGTGCAACCTGGTGTGTTCCATGACACCGATCGCAATCTTCTACTCTTCGCCCATCGGTTCTTTCGGCGTAGCCTTTCGCATCGGAACAAACTCAACGCCTATTTCCTGCAAAGCTTCGACGCGACTGCTGAGGAAAACGGCGATCTGCGTGTACGGCTGAAGCTTGACCCAGATCTTGTCGGTCACTCTGCAAGCGCTCGGAACCTCATTGAGCTGGAATACTGGCATGGACCGCGCTACAGCGACGATATCGCCACGATTCCAAATGGCGTTGCCGAACATAAGGCGGACGATCGAAGCCGAATCTATGAGGGAATCGATCGCACTCAGATCTGGTGGAAGGCACCCGAATCTCGTCGGGTTAGCAGTGCCGAAGCTGTCGACTACCGTACCTTCGAAGTGGAAGAACTGATCGACAACCCATCGGATGGTCTCGGCTCTGATGATCATTTCGGGTGCCGCTACGCCCATGCGGAGTTTTCGGCGGGGGATGCGGCGATTACCCACTTCGACGGCGCTATTCGCGTTTATGCTGGTGAGCCCTACCTAAATCGGATTGAGACCTCAATTGATCGGGCGGGAAAACATGCCGCCTACACCAAAGTCTTCCGGTTCGACGGCGCCCTGCCGATCCCCCACTGGAAACGGCTGCTGAGCGACTTCTTCCTCGGCAATAAGCTCATTCCGGAATACCTAGGCGCTCCCGACGACGTTGACACGGAAGCGACGGCCGAGCTGCCGGTGGGCATTTCGGCGTCGGCGCCAACCGAAACCGACGACGCTACGGCGCTGGCGGCCCTCGTCAGCCTAAAGCCAGGCTCCATCGACGCACCTATCCAGATATATGCCGAGTACCGTCAAGAGATCGCCAACCAAGTCATCCCATATGTCGAGGTTGGCGTCGGAGAAGTAGCCCGCTATCTGCGGGCGCGCATTGATCTGAGTGACATCACAACTGTGGGCATTACTGACGGCGTGCTCAATTTGTCGCGCCTGGGCTTTGGCCCAACCTTTATCCTGAAGACGATTTTCGACGCTGAGATGAGTGCTCTCGCAAACGCCCTCTGCTCAGATGTGAGCGCGGGTGTTGTCCGGCGGGCGGCGGTTCCGCTCACCTGGGAGCATGACGGTCTTCTGGTAACGCTTACAATTGCGGGCGATGCGGACAAGGTCGCGGCGATACTTCAGCAGCTTCATGCCGTGGTAGATCCAGCAAAACCACCATCGGAATGGATCGAACCTTTATCGGATCTGATCAAGGCAGCCGCTCCGCAGCAGCAGTCGGAGGTGAATTGGAATGGCATTCGTCGAGGAGTGCTGTCTATCAAAAGGTCGGGCGTAGTGCAGCAACAGATGCTCCTACCGACCGCATTGATGCAGCACATGATATCGACAGGCGCCTTGAAAGAATATTAGAGAGACGAGTCTAGATTTTTTCTTTCGATTTATTTTTATATATTCTGATGTTGTTGGATCATTCACCCCGAAATAGCTTGAGATACCCGCCATTGACGAGCGCAAAAGCGTCGTTGACCAGCCGATAGATACGGCTGTGCGGCGCCGACACTTTCCAATCGCGCGCCGTCATCGCCTGAATCGCGGGATCGAGCAGCACGGCGGCGATCTCGCGATAGCTGGCGCCGGCCAAATGCCCGTCGAAGGCGCGCAGCATGAGGATGAGGCGCTGGCGCTGCATCGGGGTCAAATCGAGGCGGCGCGGCGGCGGCCCGGCGCGTTCGCCCGACAGGTGGCGGTGAAACCGCAGCGCACCCTCCAGGCGCAACCGGAAATCGCCGTCGAGCGGGAGCACGACAGCGAGCGGCTGGCCGGAATCGGCAGCGGCCAGCCAAAGACGATGATCGCCCTCGGGATCGGCCAGGATGATGTGGCGACCATCGGCGCCCTGCCGATCGGCGGAAATCGCTTTCAATGCGGCCGGATCGATCGGGCGGGCCTCGCCGAACCGGTCCGACGCGGCAGTAAGAATGACGGCGTCAGGAACGAGTTCGGGTCGCCACAGGGCGGGTGCCTCGGCGGCCGGAAGGTTTGGGTCGCAGGCGAAAGCTCAACCCCCATCGACGAGTGAGGTCTGCCGTGGCGGCGTCCTCGCTCATCGCGCCGGCCGCGATACGGCGGGCCATGCGATCGTAATCTTGCTGGTAATCCGAATTGCGCCGCAGGAATTCCTGGGCGTAGCCCGTGCGGCCAAGTCGGTTCAGATCGTCAGCGGCGGTCGGCGACCGCCAATCTGGCGTGGTGGACATCGGCTTCCTCCGTCGGCCCGAGATTGCGCTACGGGTTTGGGAGCGAACTATTCGGTCGGAACGGCCGGGCGGGAAGAGCCGGCAGCCAGCGCAAGCGATGCAGGAAAAGTACAGATCCGATTCGATGGATTCTGGTAATTCCGGTGCATCCAATCATTGCATCGGTGGTTCGAGCAGATGCCGGTAGCCGACCTCCGTCATCCAGCGCGCCCGTGCCAGATGACTGGCATGGACCAGTTTGGCGCGCGCCGGGTCGACGTCCGGGTCGAGCCCGAAGATAATCCGCACCGCCTCGCGCCAGTCGGCGCCTTCGGTATCGGCATCGAGCAGCCGGATATAGGTCGCGAGATGGCTCTCGTCATAGGCGGTAAGGCGGGGGCTGTCCGGGGGACTGTCCATGAAAGCCGGGCTGGTCATCTGGCTCTCCGCGAAGTTCCAAGGAAAAAACATTATCACAGAATAATCACGGCGTTATCCGCAAGGTGCGATGGTGACATCACCCGTTGATGCCAATCAGACATCATATCGACCATTTCCAACATCACTAAAATCCGCCGTCCTTTTTTGTCACAACTGAAAGGGTCGGCGGTTTCCGGGTTGGCGAGTGTCCCGGCGCCATTTTCGACAGACGCAGCATGGACCATGCTCTGTCAGCACCTCATCTGTTCCGAATACATACTATAGAGGATAAACCTCATAATATGTAAGCCCGCATTCTGCGCCGATGGACATGCGCAGGCTGGTGGGCCGGAATTTCGCGAGGTTGAGACGGGAGAAAGGCTTTACGCAAGAGCGTTTTGCCGAAGTGTCCGGCATGACACAGCAATATG
>JBAVTK010000396.1:0-8380 GCA_049696095.1 Aliidongia sp.
ATCCTGGCCGCGGCCGGCGCCCGCGTGGTCGTGTTCGACGCCTCGCTTGGGCAACTCGCCCAGGACGAAATGGTCGCGCGCCGTGACGGGCTTGACCTCGTGACGCGACAGGGCTTCATGCACGATCTGTCGGTCTTTCCCGATGGACGCTTCGACCTGATTTTCCACCCCGTCTCGAACCGCTACGCGCCGGAGATCGAGCCGGTGTGGCGGGAATGCTTTCGGGTCTTGCGGCCGGGCGGCGTGCTGCTGCCCGGGTTCATGAATCCGATCACCTATATCTTCGATCTCGACGCGTCGCTCAACGGCGACATGGTGGTGCGGTTTCCCCTGCCCTATGCCGATGTCACCGACCTGCCGCCGGACGAGTTGCGCCGCCGCGTCGCGCGCGACCACACGGTGGAATTCAGCCACACGCTGGAAACCCAGATCGCCGGACAGCTCAAGGCGGGCTTCGTCCTGGCCCATCTGTTCGAGGGCACCGATCTGGGAAAGCCCGATACCGGACCCGCGCGGTATTTCCCGACAATGATCGCCACGCGGGCGTTGAAGCTGTGAGCGGCCGATCATCGCCCAACGGATGAGAATTTTCGCCGTGGCATTATGGGCATTATCGTGTATAAAAGTAAGCTGTCACCGCAATACGGCGCACCGCCGTCGAACGAAAACAAAAAGGCGCCAGACGACCGCCAAATTACACAAAAATCATAGAGTACCAACACCCTGTCGCACTCCGACAATAAACTGCAAACTCAAGGCTTGCCCGCGACAATCATAAAGTCCATCATTTCGTCCCCGCAGTGATCGATTATCATTCTGATCGTCGCGCTACAAGCATCTTTAGTCCAGAGGAATCGGTCTCATGGTTCACTTGATCTCGATCGGCAAATCTACCCCCAAACACTCGTTCAGCACGGATGAATTGCTGGCCACAGTCGGGCACAAATTTTCACCGGAAATGATCAAGACGATCCGTTCCCTGGGCGTGGAGCGGCGGCATTCCGTGATGGATAATTTCCCCGAGTTTCTCCTTGGCGCCAGGATGAACCCGACCAGTTCGGCGGTCCAGATGTCGCTCGACGCGGTCGAGAGCTGCCTCGACTGCTGGGGAGGCGATCCGTCGCGGATCGGCTTGCTGGTTGCCGCTACGAACACGCCTGATCGGATGCTACCCAGCCTCGCATCGGCGCTACTGGCGCGGACGCATGGGCTCCTGTCGCGCGCAGTCGAAAGCGTGTCCATGCAGGCGCAGGGATGTTCCGCGCTGCTCAAAAGCGTCGAGGCCGCCCGTTGGTACGTCGCCGCCAATCCGGGAAAGTTGGCGGTGGTGTTGACTGCGGAAGCACACACCCCGTTTCTGCCGCCGCTTACCCGTTCCGAATATCATAGCTTTCGTGACATCGCGCTCGTCAGGAAGAGACGCGGTCTTTCCGATGACGAATTGGAAAGCCTGAAGACCGACACGGCATTCGCAGTCCAGTCGATGTTGTTCGGCGACGGCGCGGTGGCGCTCTTGATCGGAAACGACGATGGCAACAAGCGCTCCTTCGGCCCGACCTCCCACCTGACGAATGTGGAAGCCGAAGACGAAGAACTGTTGACCATGACCGCCGACAGCTCGCACCCGTTGCTGGCTGGAAGGGCACAGTATTTCATGAAGCCCAGCGTGCCGAACCGCGGTGCCTATTACGCGAAGGAAACGGTCCGTACGGTGCTGGAAAATTCAAAATCGTCGGTCTCCTCCCTGGAGCAAATCGGCAGCTTCCTCATTCATACCGGCAGCAAAAAGATCCTCGACGGCGTCTGCTCGACATTCAACATAGACAGGGAGTCGCCGAAAGTTCGCCGGGGATATGACGTTTTGAATAATTACGGAAACCTCTCGAGTGCTTCGATGGGCTTCATGCTGGCGGAGGAGGAAGTGTCGAACGGCACGATGATTCTCGTGAGCTTTGGTGTCGGTTTCTCTGCAAGCGCTGGCATAGTCAGCCCTCGCGGCTCCTCTGAAAATGGACTACCGAACTTCGCCTATTGACCGCCTGAGAAGACGATGAAAGGTGCTGACTGGAATTACGGGGAGGAATTGGGGAGGAATTGCGCACGGACAGCTTATCAAATAGATCGCCTGCCACCGTCACCCCTCCTTCGGTTTCGGGCCGCGTTTTCTCGGAGCCAGCGGGCGGGCGAAGGCGTGTTCCAGGCGCTCGATCCAGCCGGGTGAGCCGATCGGTCGGCCGGTCGTCTCGCCCCGCCGCAACGGGGCGAAGGCGGTCTCCGCGTCGAAGCTCTCGCCCAGAAACGCCGCGACATCGCCGACGCGCTCAAGCACCGGGGCGACCGTCACCACGCCGTCATCCCGGCCGCGCAAATGCGCCGTGACGCTCGACCAGGGCCAGTCCTGCGGCCGTTCCACCAGCCGCGCCCGCACCGGATTGAGCGAGACATAGCGGATGGCGGCGATCAGATGATCCTCATCCATCGCCACCGAGCCGAATCGGGACTGCCACAAATGGCCGGTCCATAGGTTGCGCGCGTTGATATGGGTCGTGTAACGCCGATGCAGCTCGCCGAAACACCGCCTGAGCCCGCCCTCATCCTGTGGTGTCGCGATGACATGGATGTGATTGGGCATCAGGCAATAGGCCCAGATCTCGACCCCGGCCTTGGCCGCCGCCGCCCCCAGCAGATCGCGGTACAGACGGTAATCCGCTGCCGTGAAGAACGTCGTCTCCCGCCGGTTGCCACGCTGGGTGACGTGGTGCGGGATGCCGGGGACGACGAGGCGAGCGATGCGGGCCATGATCGAGCATCGCGCACATCGGCAGAATTGTAAACTGCCCCTGTATTACCCGGGCCATGATCGAGCATCGCGTAACTCAGACGAAAAGTAAACCGTCCCCGAATTATGGCAAGCGCCTTGAACAGAATGATTCGGTCCTGTACGAGCGGCGCGTCCCAGGCGGCGACCAGAGCCATCAAGCCGCTCGGCCGACGCCGCTTGCGTTCACGCGACGCGATCGCACGATACCGGGTAACGCCGTTCGCCGAAATTTCTCCGGCGATCCGCACAGATCGGTTTGCATCCGCCGCGCGCGCGATTAAAAAGGAAGCGGTTGGGCGACGATCTTCGGTCGCCCCAGGAGATCCAGAATATGTCAGAATCCGGCCAGAGCGACGGCCCCGAAGTTCCCCCGGCGCCCATGCATGTCAATGCCATCCTCATGGCGTCGCGCCGGGCCATGTCCAACGCGCTCGACGCGCTGGGCTTTCCCGAAGAGGATGACCGCGTGGTCGAGCAGGACGACCGGCTCGGCTTCATGACCTGCACCCACGAAGTCGATTGCGACGACATGTTCGCGCTGATCGGCGAACTCGCCTCACGCGGGGAGACGTGGGAAATTCAGTTCCGGGTCGATGTCTCGCCGACCAACGCCATCTTCCACACGCTGTCGCGCTCCCGCCCGATCGCCGCGGTCGAGCACGAGATGGAGTTGCCGGAAGAAGATAGCGCCGCACCGGGCGCACCGGCCTTCGGCTCACATGATCTCGATACCGCCCCCGGTGGTGCTGCCTTCCGCAAGGAGATGCGGCGGATCAAGGCGGCCGATGTCTTCGCCGAAATCGGCGCCGGCCGCGACGGCCGGGCCCATGCGCGCATCGTGCAGCGCAATCCGCGGCGGCTGTTGGCCGAAGCGTCGGCGACCGACGAGCCGGCGCTGCGTCTGACTCTGCGCGAGGCGATCCCCAACGTCATGTTCAGCGTCGGGCGCAACCCATCGGAATAACTCAGAACAACAACGTTGCCGCGACGAACAGCGCGGCAAACACAGCGAGACAAAAAAGCGAACCCATCGAAACACCAGTCGCGGCCACGGCCCCTCCGATCGAAGCGAAACGTTGCTTCCATCAAGAAAAAATGGCGCACATTCCATGAGTTGCAAGCGTTCCTATCGGCATGGCAGTGTTCTCGCTTCGATCGCAACAATGCCTTGTTTCGCGCATAGTGTCACCATATTGGAAGAAATGAGGTTTCGGTGCTGGAATTTCCGAAACGCCTGACCGCGGCCGGGTTTGTTCTTTGGTTGCTCGGAGCGGCGATCGGACCGGCGGTGGCCGAGCCCGCGCTCTGGGTTATCAAGGATGGGCGATCGACGATCCATCTGTTCGGCACGATCCATATGCTGAAGGATGATGCCGAGTGGCAATCGCCCAAGATCGCCCGCGCGTTCGACACCAGCGGCGATCTTTGGCTCGAACTGACCGACGATGATCCGGCGACCATGCAGCCTTTGGTCGCGCGCCTCGGTCTTGATCTGGCCCATCCGCTGTCGGGCAAACTTTCGTCCGGCGATTTGGCACGAATCGATGACGCGGCCAAGGCCGCCGGCCTGCCGAACGGCGAACATGCCCTCGACACAATGCGTCCCTGGCTGGCCGCGGTCAGCCTGACCACCCTGCCGATGATGCAGGCCGGCTTCGATCCGAGCGCGGGGGCCGATCATATCCTGAAGCAACGAGCGCTCGCCACGGGCAAGACCCTGCACGCCTTCGAGACCAGTGCGCAGCAATTGCATTTCCTGGCCGATCTGGCGCCGGCCGACGAAATGGGCATGCTGCGATCGACGCTGGACGAGATCACCGAAGGCCCGGACAAGATCAGGGAAATGGCTGATGCCTGGCTCGCCGGTGACGTGGCTGCGATCGGCAAGCTCTTCGCCGAATTCGCCGAACCGCAATATCGCGCGCTCTATCGCGTGCTGATCATTCGCCGAAATCAGCTCTGGGCCGACAAGCTGGCCGCGCGGCTGAAAAACGGTCGCGGCACCAGCTTCGTCGCGGTCGGTGCCGGTCATCTGGTCGGGCCGGACAGTCTGATCGCTGCCCTGGCGCGGCGCGGCATTACGGTCGAACGGGAATAGCGCTACAGTTTAAGACCCATGGCGCCATTCCCGCCTGTTGGTCACATGACGCTAAGCTTCACATCGATGTTGTTGCGCGTGGCGTTTGAGTAGGGGCAGACCTGATGCGCTTTCTCGACCAGTGCCATCGCCGCGTCGTGCTCGATGCCGGGCAATGCCACTTCGAGCGCCACTTCGAGGCCAAAGCCGCCTTCCGAGCGCGGCCCGATCCCGACCGTTGCGGTGACGGTGGCGTCGGTCGGAACCTTCGGGCCGCCTTGCGAGGCGACGAATTTCATGGCGCCGATAAAGCAGGCGGCATAGCCGGCGGCAAAAAGCTGCTCGGGATTGTTGCCCGACCCGCCGGCACCGCCCAATTCCTTCGGCGTGCTCAGCTTGACCTCGAACGAGCCATCTTTGGTCGCCGCGCTGCCGTCACGGCCACCGACCGCAGTGGCGCTGGTGTGGTAGAGAACTTTCACGGACATCTTCGACCTCCTGATCGTTATTCGGCCCGACTCACAGCCGGCACCTCGAACTGACGGCCATTCTACGGCCGATCGGCCCAAATCCCTTCGACCGCTCGATGCGGAGCTGGGTTGCATCGACGCCCCGGCCCCGCCACCGGTCAGCCGCGCCGCACGGCCGCGCGATAAAGTTCGCGGCCCGTTTCGTCGATAAAGGCGAAGCGGAACGCCTCGGCCGAATGCTCGACCGCCATGAAGCCGTGACTGTCGCTGGTGAATTGGTCGCTGTCGGCCGGCGGCACCGGACCGGTCTGCGAACCGGCACCCGAGGTGATGTAATGAATGCCGTCAACCGCCAGATGCTGCTGATTATGGACATGACCATTGATATAGACATGCACACCATGGCGATCGAGCAGCGGCTTCACCCGCGCGATCAGTTCGGGCGTGCTCTGGGCGGCGGAGACGGTGAAGACCGGATGATGGCCGACGACGATCTTCCACGCCGCCTTCGAGCGGCCGAGTTCGCGATCCAGCCAGGCGACCTGGGCATCAGTGTCCTGCCCGTCGATCTTGACCTTGGTGCCGCGGTAACCGGTCACGAAGGGCGAGGTGTCGAGATAGAAGAAATCGGCCGCAACGCCACCGCCCAACGCCTCGGTGCGCTTGTAATAGCGTGCCGGCAACCGCCAGCGCGGACTGACCGCGCCATAGCCGATCTGCGCCCCTGGATCGCCGCGATAATCATGGTTGCCGAGGATGACATGCCACGGCGTCATCAGCGACGGGGCGGCATAGATCTCCTCGAACGATGTGCGCCATTGCGGATCGATCAGATCCCTGACACCGTCCTCGTAGAAATTATCGCCAAGCGATATGGTGAAGCGGCTGTCGATCGCGGCGGCCGTCTTGCCAAGCTGAAGGCCGACCTCGCGCTGATCGTCGGCACCGGCCCGGCCCCAATCGCCAATGAGCACGTATGGCAGGCTCGGCGCCTTGGCCTCGGCCGGCAGGCGCGGCAGGACTGAAAGTCCCAAGGTAGCGGCACCGCCGACGAGGATGTCGCGGCGCGGAATCAGTATTTGGCGCAAGGGCATGGAACGATCCGGGGCTGGAAGACGAGAATTGCAACTCAATACTGCCCGAAATTCATTACGATCCCAAGCGTGAAGGGAGAGAGCAATGCGCGCACCGAAATTCTTTTGGGAGGATTTCCAGGTCGGCGACAAGCTGGAGCGCCGGGGCGACCCGGTGACAAGGGACGAGATCATCGAATTCGCCGCGGAATTCGACCCTCAACCGTTCCATCTCGACGAAGCCGCGGCCAAATCCTCGCTGCTCGGCGGCCTGTGCGCGAGCGGTTGGCACATCTGCGCCATGATGATGCGCATCATGTGCGATGCCTATGTTCTCGATTCGGCGTTCCTCGGCTCCCCCGGAGTTGAAGAAGGGCGCTGGATGAAACCGGTCTTCGTCGGTGACACGCTGACCGTGCGGCGCAGCTGTCTGGAGCGGCGGCCCTCGCGGAGCCGTCCCGAAATGGGCCTCACCCAGTTTCTTTGGGAAGCATTCAATCAAAATGGCGAATTGGTCGCGAGCCTGCGCAGTTGGGCGATGTTTGCCCGCCGCGACCCTGGGGAGGCCGTGTGATGTCGTGGTTCGAGGATTACACGATCGGACAATGCCGTGAGCTCGGCAGCTATTGCTTCACCGAGGCCGAGATCATCCACTTCGCCCGGAAATTCGACCCGCAATATTTCCATGTCGATCCGGCAGCGGCAGCGGCCGGCCCCTATGGCGGGCTGATCGCGAGCGGCTGGCACACTGTCGCGATCTGGATGAAACAGCTGGTCGCGAGCCGCGCGCCGGTGCTCGAAACGGCCGATGGGCGCCGCCCCGCCAGCGGTCCTTCGCCCGGTTTTCTCGATCTGAAATGGCCGACTCCGGTCCGTCCCAACGACACGATTCGCTTCACCGCGACCGTGACCGAGAAGGTCGCTTTGCCGCACCGGCCGAATTTCGGCCTGATTCGCGGCCGTAACGAAGGCGTCAATCAGCGCGGAGAAACCGTGTTGAGCTTCATCGGCCAAGTCATGGCCGAACGCCGGATCGCGGTTCCATAATTATCCAAGACGGGGGAAGACATGTCGGTTCGACAGTACCTGAACGCGGCCTTGGCCGCCGCCTTGTCCAGCCTCTTCGTCATGACCGCGGGTCAGGCGGCCGAAGCCCTGCCGCCGATCCGCCATGTCTTCGTCATCGTCCTGGAGAATGAAGGCTATGAGCAGACTTTCGGGCCGCAATCGCCGGCGCCCTATCTCGCCCACACCCTGACGGCGGAAGGTGCTCTGCTGACGCAATATTTCGGCACGGGTCATGCAAGTCTCGACAATTACCTGGCGATGATCAGCGGCCAGGCCGCCACGCCGGAGACCAGGGCCGATTGCCGCATTTTCGGGGATTTCGTCCAAACCGGCACGACCGCGGACGGCCAAGCCGTCGGTCATGGCTGTGTCTATCCGGCCTCCATCAAGACTCTGGCCGATCAACTGTCCGCCGCCGGTCTCGATTGGCGCGGCTATATGGAGGATATGGGCAACGACCCCAAACGCGGCGCGGCGACAAGTTGCGGCCACCCGCCGATCGGTGCGGTGGATCTGACGCAGCGCGCCGCGGTGGATGATCAATATGCCGCCCGGCACAATCCGTTCGTCTATTTCCACTCGATCATCGACAGTGCGGATTGCGGCCGACATGTCGTACGGCTGGAACAGCTTGCGACCGACCTGCAATCGCCCGCCACAACGCCGGCCTTCAGCTTCATCACACCCAATCTTTGCCATGACGGCCATGACGAACCATGCCGGAATGGCGAACATGGCGGCCTCGAATCGGCCGACCAGTTCCTCAAGCAATGGGTACCGATTGTCACGAACGCGCCGGCCTTCAAGGCCGACGGTTTGCTGATCGTCACGTTCGACGAGAGCGATGCGAGCAGCCGAATTGCCAAAGCCG
>JBAVTK010000397.1:0-2593 GCA_049696095.1 Aliidongia sp.
GCCCGAGCGGCCGAAGAACTCTCCGAATCCAGAGCAGCGCAATCGGCGTCATCCGCGACCGCCGGCCGGCAGCCCGGCTTCGCGCCGCCTTTGCCCGAAATCCTCGAAGGATCTGCCATGGGTGAACCAACCGATGACAACGGCTGGGGCCTGCCCTCGGCCGGGTTTTGGCGCTCGCTCTGTCCGCCACCGCTGCCGCCGCCCTGGCCGCCCCAGCGGCCCGACGTCATTTCCGCCCTGGCAAGATCCGGCCGAGATGCAGCGTGCAGCGACGGCGGCCGAGGCCGCGCGGGTCCGGGCGGACGAGGAAGATGTCCTGCAATTTATCCGGGATTACGTCCAGGCGCTGCGCGATTGGCGCAAGGAGATCGTCTTCCATTGGGGCGACCATGTCATCGGCCGCACCACGATCAGCCTGTTCAAGGACTCGCCGGCCGGCGAACCGGCGCAACCGGCCCCGGTGCAACCAACCGCGGGTGATGCCGGAACGCTTGCCGCGGAACTTGACCGCTCAAGCCCGATCAAACCGAACATTTCATCCGCAGCCGCGACACCCGCGCCGATCGGACTGGGAGCATCGGCGGAAGCCGCCGCCGCAATCCAGGCGTTTGACCGGCCAAGCATGCCGACCGGCCCGGCGGCCGTGCCGTCCATCTGGGCGGCAATCACGACCAACGGTGACAGCGCCGGCACAGCGACGTGCGACAGGCTGATCAATGATCGCGGTTCGACGGAAAACCTCGTTACCGGCCTGATGCCCCATGCTGAACTGGGTATCATCGGTGGGCCAAGCGCCGGGGCGGCAATTCCGGCAACGGTCATTGCCGCGGACGGTCTGGGAACGCCTTCGTCGCTCCTGGCGGCGTTGCCATCGGCCGAAACGATCCTGACTGGTCTCGCCGCGCTCATTGGCTCGCCCGTCACCATCGCTGCAGCCACGCTCGGCGGCATTTTGCTACCGACCCGCACGGCTGCCGACGATACGCTCGACGGAACCCCCTTTGCCGCCGTGCCGCCCCCGCCGAATATCCTGCCCGGCGGCCCGCCGTTCCCTCTGCCCACGTTGCCGCCACTGACCACGCCGACAGATCGGGGACCGGTCATCCTGGCCGGAGGTGGGCCGGCGCCTCCGCCGCTGCTGCTACCGTTTCCGGCTTCCCAGGATGCCCAAGGACCGCTAACATTTCCCGGAAACTATGCCCCGGTGCAACTGCCGAACATCGTTCAGAACGAGGCAGCGAGCGGGCCGCATACGGTACCGCCATCAATACTTGATGCTACGGGGAAATTGCCACCGGGGATCGGTGGATTGGGGACACCAATATCGATGCCCCCCGCAGTGAATCCCAATAGCACTGCCGAGAGATTTGCAAAGGACGCACTTAATGGCCAGATCCCTGTACGAGTGGTGAATGATATAACGGGGCGAGGTAGTTGGGTGGCCATATTGTCGGACGGAACAGCGATCACTTACCGGCCCGCCGGGCAAGCGTCGGGCGCAACGGATGATCGAACAGCTACGGTCGAAATTAATAATATGGCGGTAAAAGAGGTTAATGGCGGCAGAGTGGCAAAATTTAAATTTCCCAAAACATGAAATAAGGTAAAAATATGGATATCCGTCTTTGTCATCAGCGTCAGCTAATTTTGGCTTGTCTGGACGATTTTACCCCGAACTCGACTTTACAAGACTATGTCGGGGGACAGTTTGGTAATGATACACATCTCTGGCGATCCGCCGTAATAGATTTCATATATCAGAATATGAAACGTGATTTGATCATGGTTCTCCCGTGTCAGCAGCAATATTCTGAAAAAAACTGTAACGAAATCAAAGAATTATTGTTGAATGGTGATCGCGATAACGGAATAGAGTTGTTGGTTGTTTGGAATATTTTGTATTTTCAAGGAACTGAGAAATTGAAGAAAATTACAAATCATTTTTGTTTAGATAACTGGAATAGTTTGTACGTTGAATTAAACGAAGATTTGTTAAATGCAATAAACAATATATGATGTGATTTTAACCGTCTAAAGAGAAAGGGGTTATGTTGTGTTAATCGCATTTTAAACACTTTGACTTGGCGAAAGAAATGGCGCCATCAAAGAACATGAGGCTCGGCTTGCTGAGCAAAGCCGGTGGTGCAATCGATGCGTTCAACGCATTGGCCGGGGCACAGGCGAAACTGATCCAGCTCGAACGCCTGGCGCTCGACGGCGCGGGGGAAGGCGCAGCCCCGGACTTGACGGAACGGCTGCGGGCGGCGCAGCGGGCGATGGTGGGACTGTCGAGCGCTGCCGAAGGCAGTCCGGCGGCGGAAGCTGTGCCGACCGAAGCCGATCAGCCGGCTTAACCGCCCGAGCGGCGGAAGAACCCTCCAGAACCAGAGCAGCGCAATCGGCGTGACCCGCGACCGCCGGCCGGCAGCCCGGTTTCGCGCCACCTTTGCCTGAAATCCTCGAAGGATCTGCCATGGGTGAACCAACCGATGACAACGGCTGGGGCCTGCCCTCGGCCGCGTTTTGGCGCTCGCTCTGTCCGCCACCGCTGTCGCCGCCCGGGCCGCCGCAACGGCCCGACCTCATCCCACCC
>JBAVTK010000398.1:0-5668 GCA_049696095.1 Aliidongia sp.
GCGCCGGATCGAGCGCCGGGCGCGGCAAGGCGGTGGCGAGGCGCATCGGCACGACCGGAATATGGTCATAGCCGTGAATCCGCAACACCTCCTCGACCAGATCGGCCTCGCCCTCGATATCGCCGCGCCATGAGGGCAGCGCGACCTCGAACCGGCCATCCGCTTGTTCGAGGCGGCAGCCGAGCGCGGTCAGGATGCGGGTGATCTCGGCCTCCTCGACCGCAAGTCCACCCAAGGTGGCTGTGCGATCGGGCCGCAAGGTCACGCTGCGTTGCCAATCCGGTTCGGCCCCGGCCACGGTGATCTCGCCCGGCTCGCCGCCGCACAGATCGAGCACCAGGCGAGTCGCAATCTCCATCGCCTCGTAGACAAAGGCCGGATCGAGGCCGCGTTCGAAGCGATAGCGCGCATCGCTTTGCAGATTGAGCCGGCGGCCGGTCGCCGCGGTCCGCACCGGGTCGAACAACGCGGCCTCGATGAAGACATCGCGCGTCGTCTCGGAACAGCCGGTCGAGTCGCCGCCGATCACGCCGGCCAGGCTGACGACACCGCTTTCGTCGCAGATCGCGGTCATGCCGGGTTCGAGCGCATACTCCTTGCCATTGAGCGCCGACAGGCTTTCACCCGACCGGGCCGAACGCAGCACCAGCCCACCCGTGAGCTTGCCGGCATCGAAGACATGAAGCGGCCGGTCGAGATCGAACGTCATGAAATTGGTCAGATCGACCAAAGCCGAGATCGGCCGCAGCCCGATCGACAGCAATCGATCCTGGAGCCAGCGCGGGCTCGGGCCGTTCCGCACGCCGCGGATAGAGCGCCCGAGGAAGAGCGGGCAGGCCGTCGTATCGGTAATCTCGACGCCGATCGGGCTGGGGAACCGGCCGGGGATTTTCTGGGTATCGAGCGGCTTCAACCGGCCGAGACCGGAGGCGGCCAGATCGCGCGCGATGCCGCGCACGCCCAGGCAATCGGCCCGGTTCGCCGTGATCTTGACATCGAGCAACGGGTCGTCGAGCCCCATGACGCGGGCGAAAGGCTGGCCGACCGGGGCATCCGCCGGCAGTTCGATGATGCCGTCATGATCGTCCGACAGGCCCATTTCGAAGGCGGAACACAGCATGCCGTTGCTGGCGACGCCGCGGATCGTGCTCGGTTTCAGCACCATGCCGTTCCGGGGAATGGTCGAGCCGCCCGGCGCGAACACGGCCTTGAGGCCGGTCCGCGCATTGGGGACACCGCACACCACCTGAATTCGTTCCACTCCCGTATCGACCAGGCAAACCCGCAGCTTGTCGGCATTGGGATGCGGCTCGGCCGAAACGACATAGGCGACCCGGAACGGTGCCAGTTCCTGGGAGCGGTCGATCACCGCATCGACTTCGAGACCGAGCATGGTCAGGCGGCCGGTGATCGTCGCCAGATCGGCCTCGGTGTCGAGATGGCTTTTCAGCCAGGAGAGGGTGAATTTCATCGGCTGAGCCCCCCGATCATGCTCGGTCGGTCGAGCGGCACGAAGCCGTAATGCCGAAGCCAGCGCAGATCCGATTCATACATGATGCGCAGATCGGGGATGCCGTATTTCAGCATGGCGATCCGGTCGATGCCCATGCCGAAGGCAAAGCCCTGATACTCCGTCGGATCGATGCCGCAATTGGCCAGCACCTTGGGATGGACCATGCCGCAGCCCAGGATTTCCAGCCACTCGCCGTAATTGCCGATCTTCAATTCGCCGCCCGAGCGCCGGCAGCCGATATCGACCTCGGCCGAGGGTTCGGTGAACGGGAAATAGCTCGGCCGGAAGCGCAGCGGCAGATCATCGACATCGAAGAACGCCCGGCAGAATTCGGTGAGGCAGCCCTTGAGATGGCCCATATGGGTCTTCTTGTCGATCACCAGCCCTTCGACTTGCTGAAACATTGGCGAATGGGTCGCGTCATGATCGAAGCGGAAGGTCCGGCCCGGCACGATGATGCGGATCGGCGGCTTCTCGCTCAGCATGGTGCGGATCTGGACCGGGGAAGTGTGAGTCCGCAGCACTTTGCGCGTGCCGTCGGGCATTTCCGGCAGATAGAAGGTGTCGTGCTCCTGCCGCGCCGGATGGTCGGGCGGGATGTTGAGTGCGGTGAAATTGTAGAAATCATCCTCGATATGCGGGCCTTCGGCGACGCGAAAACCCATCTCGCCGAAGATCGCGACGATTTCATCGATCGTCTGGCTGAGCGGATGGATCCGGCCGGTGGTCTCGAAGCCGACCGGCAGCGTGACATCGACGCGCTCGCCGGCCAACCGGCGTTCCAAGGCCGCTTCGGCCAGCCGGCGCTGCGCGGCATCGATCGCCGTCTGAATCTCATCCTTCAGCCGGTTGAGCGCCTGGCCGGCGGTCTTTCGCGCCTCGCCGTCGAGTTGGGACAGATCCTTCATGCGCTGGGTGATCTCGCCCTTGCGCCCGAGCGCCGAGACCCGGAGATTTTCCAGGGCCGCCGGCTCGGCAATCTCCGCAAGTTCGCCCAGCAGGCGCTGCCGCAGACTCTCCAACGCGTCCATGCTCTTCTCCCGAAGGCAAAAAATGGGCCGAAGCATCGACTTCGGCCCTTGAATCTTCCGATGGTTCCGTTCGCCGACCGGCGACCGACAGGGCCTGCTTTAAGGCGTCCCGCCGGTAAATCGTCCGGTCAGCGCGCGGCATGCCATAATGTTTAGACGGCCTTGGCCGCTTCAGCCTTCTTGCCGAGCGCCGCTTGCGCGGTCTCGACCAGGCTCTTGAACGCCGCCGGCTCGGTGATGGCGAGATCGGAGACGATCTTGCGATCCAGCTCGATCCCGGCCAGCTTCAGCCCATTGATGAATTCGGAATAGCGCAGGCCGTGTGCGCGCGCACCGGCATTGATGCGCTGAATCCACAGGCCGCGAAAGCTGCGCTTTTTGACGCGCCGGTCGCGATAGGCATATTGCAGCCCTTTCTCGACCTTTTCGATCGCGATGCGGTAGCTCGAATTCGAGCGGCCGCGATAGCCCTTGGCCAGCTTGAGGATCTTCTTGTGGCGGGCATGGGCGATGACGCCCCGTTTGACGCGTGCCATGTCAGCCCCTCAAATACGGCATATAGGTCAGCACGAGATTCGTATCGCCCGGCTGGAGCGTCACGGTGCCCCTGGCTTTACGCTTCATCTTTTGCGGCTTGGAGATCAGGCGATGACGCTTATGCGCGACATTCATCTTGATCTTGCCGGTCGCCGTGCGGCTGAACCGCTTCTTGGCACCGGATTTGGTCTTGAGCTTGGGCACTTTCGAGATCCTTCGCATTCAGGCGTTTCGATCATCGGCGACGAGGCATGCCCTGAGGCGCTCGCGCGCGGCCCCAGCCGCCGAGGTGAAGGGCGCTTATACGGGAGCGGCGGGGGGAAGGCAAGGATCGGTTGGCGGATGGCTGATGTGAGGGGGTCAGACCTCACATTGTCACCCGAACCTGGACGAGAGACCGACCGTCGATGGCGATACCGATCGAGCGTCTGGCAGTAATCAGGCCTGAGACCCCTTGGGGGTCGTCAGAAGGGGCAGCGACGCCCCGTCGGTTTCTGCGCGGGAAGTCGAATTTAACTTCTTCACGCAAGGCGCATCAGTCGTGCCACCGTCCATCAAGGCGTCAACTTTGCTGACTCCTTCCCACACGAGGCGAATCCCGTATGGGATTTCGCGCAGGCCGAAGCCGCCCCACAGCGTGGCCGAAGCAAGCAACTGGTATGCCGGAACACTCCCCTTTGCCGATGCCCTTTCCAGCAGTGGGCGAATTTTTCTGAGCGTCTTGCGCGTATTCGAACGACGCAGCCGATATCGCGCGGACCAATAGAGGGCTGGCGCCCAGTCCTTGGCCACGCCGACCGCGAACACCTTCTCGCACTTGTCGAAATCACCAGATTGGCCAAGAATTTTGCCATAACGAAGCTGGGCATACTTGCTCCCGCCCTCGAATGCGCGCCGGAACCAGTCCTCTGCCTTGGTCGGATCGCGGGCAATGCCAAACCCCCGGTGATAGGAATCGGCAACATGGTTCATGGTCCAAACTGACCCATGTTCAGCGAGTTCAAGCAGGCGTTGGAAACCGGCTTCCGGATCGGTTTCCCGCACGAGGAACGCTTCCTTGATCCGATCCTGTTCAGTATCCCGCTCCAAGAGAGCCGTGTCGTCCGCCTGCTCGAAGTCCCATGCGTTTGCTCGCCTCCGGAACTCCGCGTGGGTCTCCGCGCACCCGGCGTTTATTCGCGCGCAAAGCCATTTGAACGGAACACAGAAGATGCACCCCATTCGCTTCTCCCAAGAGTGAACTCAGACATGCCCCATCATCCGGGCCACGCAGAGCGAGCATTACACTACCTTCACGTCCCCTTGGTAAGTGGCGCTTCGCAGGCGGAGCAACAAGAGTAGGCCCAAGGTGGGTCGACCGGAAATGCGGCCCCAGGCGCTTATTCCGGAGCAGCGGGCGAAGGCAAAGGTCGATCGGCGAATACCGTGCCCTTAATTTCCACCCCACAGCCACCAGCGCCGGGCTTTCGGGCCGGTTGCTTTGCGCGACAGCCACAGCCGGCCGCCGGTGATCCGCAGCGTCTGGCGCGGGAATGTCGCGAATCGGCCGGCGAGGCGCGGGCGCAGGGCGTCGAGATAGGCCGGTTCGGCAAAGGCGTTCGGCTCGATCTCGTCGATCCAGAACGTCGCGGCGAAGCATTCGGCGATTTCCTGGAGCCGCATCTGCGTGCCGTGGACACAGCCGGTGCGCTCTCGCTCGGCGGCGAATTCGGCTTCCGGGATCAGCAGATGGTCGAGCGGGCGGGAGAAATCGCGGTGATAGCGGCAATCGACCTGATGCGCCTGAATCCCGCCCGGCTTGGTGATCCGCGCCATCTCGCGGACGACCGAGCCCATGTCGCGGACATGTTCCAGCACGGCGTTCGACAGCACCAGATCGAGGCTGCCATCGGCGATCCCGGCCATCGCCTCGGCCGGCTCGGGCAGCAGGCGCAGCACGCCGTCATAGCCGCCGCGCGCCAGCGCCGCCTCGATCGCCGCCTTCGGCCCGTCCCAGCGTTCGAGAAAGGCGCGATAGAAGCCCGGATGGAAATCCGCGTCCCAGCGCGCCAGGAACCGATCGGCCAGAGTCACCTCGGCACCAAGGCTCGCCATGACCAGTTGGGCCGCGAAATCGGCGCCGGGGCCGATCTCCAGAATCCTGGCCCCCTCGATGCCGATCGCGCGTTGCGACAGCATGTGCAGATAGTTGCGGGTGACTTGCAGCGCGTAATCGACCGCATTGTCGTTGCGCGGATAGGCGATGGCGGCGTCACTCATCCCGTGATGTCCTGGCGTTGGAGGCGAACCGCCATCATGACGGTTTCCGGCGAAAGAGGAAACCGATCCGGCCACGATCGCCGCATTACCGGATTGGTCGCGCCAAGGGACGATCGAAGCCGGGCAGCAGAGCACAGCCGATCGGGCAGATTCAACCGCTTTCACGCGGTGCCGCCGCGTTTCTGGCATCAGGAGATTGCCCATTGCCCATGCGCGATCAAATGTCGGAAACTATTCACCGTGGAAGCGCAGTCGCGCCGGGCATCCGCGCCCCGCGGAACCTGACCCAAGACTTCCTAATGGGAGAAACCTCACGATGACCAGCCCC
>JBAVTK010000399.1:0-2458 GCA_049696095.1 Aliidongia sp.
GCCCTAGACCGCGATGTGGCGGCCATCCGCGACCCGGATCTGCGGGCCGCATTGGAGCGGTTGGGCCGCGCGGTGATCACCGCCCCGTCAAGGCCTGCCTTGCGGACCAAGAAAAAACTCGATACCGTCTAAATATGGTAGGGGGAAAACCGTGCATCGCACTCTGTTGATCTGCCTCACGTTGTTCGCCGCCGGATCGGCCATGGCCGGCCCGCTGCTGCCGGTCGGCCCGCAGGATCAGGTCTTGGGACCGGCCGACGCAAAAGTGACGGTGATCGAATATGCCTCGCTCACCTGCCCGCATTGCGGCCATTGGGAGACCGAGGTATTTCCGCAGGTGCGCAAGGGGTGGATCGATACCGGTAAGATCCGCTTCGTCTTCCGCGATTTCCCGCTTGATGGCGTGGCCTTGAAGGCCGCGCAACTGGCCCATTGTTCCGGTGACGATCGCTTCTGGGGGTTTTTGCAAGCCGAATTCGGCAGTCAGGCGATCTGGGCCCGGCAGGCTGATCCGGTCGGCGAATTGGTCAAGATCGCCAAGCTGGGCGGCGTCGCGGAAGCGCAGGCGCGGGCCTGCATGGCAAATGACAGCCCGCTGGCCGGCACGATCGTCGGCAGCCGGACGAGCGGCGAGGAAGCCGGAGTCGAATCCACGCCGACCTTCTTTTTCAACGGCAAGCGGATCGAGCATGATATGTCGTCCTACGAGGCGTTCGTCGGCGAATTGCAGGCGGCCGGCATCGCCCCATGATCGTCCGGTTGCGCGCCCGCACGCCGCATGCGAGACCGGATCGCCCGATATCTGACATGGAGGGAATTACATGCGCCGAATTTTCCTGATGAGCCTTGGTGCCATCGCCCTTGCCCTGGGAACCGCCCAGGCCGGCACGCTGCTGCCAGTCGGCCCGCAGGATCAGGTCTTGGGACCGGCCGACGCGAAGGTGACGGTAATCGAATATGCCTCGCTCACCTGCCCGCATTGCGGCAAGTGGGAAACCGAGATTTTCCCCCAAGTGCGCAAGGAATGGATCGACACCGGCAAGATCCGCTTCGTCTTTCGCGACTTTCCGCTCGACGGCCTGGCGCTGAAGGCGGAACAACTGGCCCATTGCACCGGCGATCAACGCTTCTGGGGCTTTCTGCAAGCCGAATTCGGCAATCAGGCGGTGTGGGCTCGGCGGGCCGGCGATCCGACCGACGAATTGGTCAAGATCGCCAAGCTCGGCGGTGTCTCGGAGGCGCAGGCGCGCGCCTGCATGGCCGATGACAGCCCGCTGGCCAAGATGATCAGCGGCAGCCGCGCGCTGGGCGAGGAAGCCGGGGTCAAGGCGACACCGAGCTTCTTCTTCAACGGCAAGCTGGTCGAAGGCGAAATCTCCTATGACGTATTCGTCAAGAACCTGAACGAGGCCGGCGTTTCCTGACCGGCCGGCCGCCGGACATCTGCGGTGTTCACCCATTGCACTGTGGTATTTGCCGTTGGCTTCCCTTTTTCCCTCATCCCCGGGCTTGTCCCGGGGACCCACGTCGGGCCGCCGCCGCGTTTGCCTGAAGCACAATTTGAAGCGGCACGACGTGAGTGGCCGGAACAAGTCCGGCCATGACGATAAAAGAGGTTAATCAAGCACCTATGGGAGGAGCGTCGCCCATTGCGGTTCACCAGGCTTCGACTGACCGGATTTAAATCCTTCACCGACTCGACCGAGTTGCTGATCGAGCCGGGCCTGACCGGAATCGTCGGGCCAAACGGGTGCGGGAAATCCAATCTGGTCGAAGCGCTGCAATGGGCGATGGGTGAATCCTCGGCCCGGCGGCTGCGCGGCGGCGATATGGACGATGTGATTTTCGGCGGGACCACGACTCGTCCGTCCCGCAACATCGCATCGGTCATCGTCTCGCTCGACAATCGCGAGCGCACCGCTCCGGTGATGCTCAATGACAGCGACGAGATCGAGATCGAACGCCGCATCGAGCGCGGCAAGGGCTCGACCTATCGGGTCAATGGCCGCGAACAGCGGGCACGCGATGTACAATTGCTATTCGCCGATGCCGCCTCGGGCGCGCATTCGACCGCGCTGATTGGCCAGGGCCGAATCGGCTGGCTGATCAATGCCCGGCCGGCCGAACGGCGCCAATTGCTGGAGGAAGCCGCCGGCATCAGCGGCCTTCAGACGCGACGCCACGAGGCGGAATTGCGCCTGTCGGCCGCGGAAACCAATCTGGTCCGCCTGAGCGACATCGCCCAATCGCTGATCGCACAGATCGAGCGGCTCAAGAAGCAGGCGCGTCAGGCCGAACGCTATCGCCGTGTGTCGGAGCAGATCCGGTTGGCCGAGGCGTTGCTGCTTTATCGGCGCTGGCTCGACCGCGGCGCCCGGCTGAGCGAGGCCGCCGCTCGGCTGGTCGAGGCCGAAGCGCAGGTCGCCGCGACGCTGGGTGATCTGGAGGCCGCGCAGGG
>JBAVTK010000400.1:0-9781 GCA_049696095.1 Aliidongia sp.
GAGCAATTCCTGCCCCAAGCCGCCGCCGCGCTCCCCGCCATAGCCGGCGGCGGCACGGTACTGGCGATCGATCCGGAGATGCTGTAGCGCTCAGCTCCAGGCGGCACAGTTCCGGTCGATGGCGAAGAGCTGGAACGTCGTACCGGGAGCGATTGGCGCGAGGCACGGATTGGCCGGGACGGCAATCGGTTTCAAATCGATAAAGGCAATGAAATCATAGGATTTTATCACATCGAGCAGCGCCGGAGGCGGTCGCTTCGGCTGCGTCACGAGATCCTGCCAGAGAGCATCGCCATCGGTCGCTTGGGCGAGTGCCGCGTAGGTCGGTGTCAGCGCGACCGGCTGCTGCGTCGGGAACGCGAATAAGGTCGGCACGAACGCGTCGCGCCGGGCGATCGCCAAATTCGGCAGATGCAGTTCCGGATCCTTGCCGACCTGCACTGCCGTGCCCGGCCACAGCACCGCCAGTTTGGCCCCTTGCGGGATCATATCGAGTGCCGCCAAATCCCGGCGGTAGACGCCATCGGCTTCAAGCCAGCGCATCTCGAACAAGCCGAGCCGCGCGACGAACAGCGCCAGAAAAGCAGTTCCGACGAAACGCGCGGTCCATAAACCATCCAGCCGCGGCAGGCTGCCGGCCAGAATGACCAGGAATATGACGATCGCCATCCGCCGATCAGCACCAAAGCCGCTCATCAACTGACTGGGCAAGGCCAGATAAGCGGTCGTCACGAGCACCAGCGGCCAGCGCATCGCCGGCGCGAGGCCGAGCCGCCCGCGTATGGTGAGCATCAGCAGCACGCCGACGAAGAGCGCGAAGCAGACCAGTTCGAACAACCGGTCGGAACTATCAAAGACGCTGAACAACAAGTCGATCTTGCGCCACGGGCTGCCAAATTCGATCTTGCCGCCGGCCGACCGGCCCCAGCCGGCCAAGACGAACACCGCCGGCAGGACGAATTGCGCCCCGGCGATCGAGAGCCGCTTGGTCAAAGGTCGCCATTGCCGGTGCGACAGCAGACCGAAGATCGGCCCGGCCTCGCTCCCGACGAGAATCAGCGCATAAACGCCGAAAGCGGCGATATGGCTGAAATAGGTTGCCAGTGCGAACAGACTGGACAACAGGATTCGTCGCCACACCGGCGCGGCTTCCTCGGCCAGCCACAGCGCCGCGGCGAACAGCGCCAGTCCGAGGCCGAAGAGATAATTGAGGAAGCCCCACATCAGGATGCGATTGTAAAGCATGATGAAAACGCTGAACGACCACAGCGTCCAGCGCCCGTGCAGCACGCGATTGAGCGTTGCCGCCCCGCCGGCCAGGACTGCCAAAACCAGCACCAGGAACAGCTTACCGGCCAGATCCAGCGGCATCAGCCGGCTGAGCGGCGGCACGATCAGATCCATCGCCAGATTGGGCAGTGGCGCCCAGGCGATGAGGTAGAATTGATCGAGCAACGCCGAAGCGCCGTTCGCCGCCAGAATATGCATGCGCGCCAGGTGATTGGGGTAATCCAGAATCGGCGGCAGCACGGTGCTGAAGATTGGCAGAACCGAAAACGCCAGCGCCAAGCCGAAGATCAGGGCAGCACGCCCGGCCGTGAGTGGTCGGCTCACCGCCGCTTCCAGGTGATCACCGAACTGACCGCGTAATTCCAAACCGAACTCATCGCCGCTCCGGCGACACCGGCAAACCACCAGGAAGAATGTTGCGAGTCGAACAGGAAGGATGCGACGCCGATATTGGCTGCCGCGCCCACGCCGCAAATCACCGAAAACGAAGCGAGCCCCTGGAGAAAACGCCAGCCCCGCAGCCGTCGGTCGCTGTAGGTAAAAAGGTTGTTCAGCGTGAAATTCCCGATCATGGCGACACCGGTCGCGATCCCCTGGGCGATCGGGAAATCCAGTTGCACCATGTTCAAGGCGAGCCACAGCACGGCCAGATGCGCACCCAGCCCGATCACGCCGACGATCGAGAACAGGATGAAGCGGATCGGCACGATATGGCCGACCAACTTGTCGGCCAACAGCAGCAGAAATTCCCACGCGACCTGAGTGTCGAGCTTGCTCTCACCGGCCACGCGCGCCCGGAACTGATAGGGCAATTCCTTGATGCGCAAAGCGACCGGCGAGGAGGCCAGCAGATCGACCAGGATCTTGAAGCCCATCGCCGACAGCTTGCGGACCGCATCGTCGAAGACCTCGCGACGCATCATGAAGAAGCCGCTCATCGGATCCGCGATCTCGGCCTTGAGCACCAACCGCCCGAGCCGTGTCGCGACATCGCTGATATTGGCGCGCGTCGCATTCCACTCGCCGACCCCCCCGCCCGAGACATACCGACTGCCGACGACCAGATCGATCGGCTCATCCTTCAGCACAGCCAGCATCTGCGGCAGGATTGTCTCATCATGCTGGAGATCGGCATCCATGATGCCGACATAGCGCGCCGTGCTGGCCTGGACACCCTCGATACAGGCCGAGGCCAGGCCGCGCCGCCCGATGCGGTGCAACAACCGCACCCGCCGGTCGAGCCGCGCCAGCCGCGTCACCTCGGCGATCGTGCCGTCGGTCGAATCATCATCGGCGAAAATGACTTCCCAGGCAGTGCCGGCCAGCACCGTATCTAGCCGCCCAACCAGTGGCGCGATATTGTCGCGCTCGTTCCGGGTCGGCACGACGAGCGTGAGTTCGACACCAGGCATGACACCGGAATACCGATCCGCCACCGGGGTCGCATGCTCCACAGCGCTGGTCAAAATTCCACCCCTGCTAACCCTCTCAAGAGTTGCCTCTATCCCGGACTATCGGGGGCCGTCAAGCGATCAGGTCCGTACATGGCGATGCCACAGGATTTTCAAAAAGCGATTTCGTATCGCCGCGAACCTTGAGTTTCTCTGTCACCCTCTATAGTGAGTATCGGGATAAGGTATTTTCTTCGGAGAATCCGCACATGTCCGATGTCCCGGTGGCACCACCGCTGATCAAGGCGCCCACCGCTTTTTTCATGACGCTGCGGGATATCGCCTTCTGGCTCCGCAGCGCCCGCGCCGATGCGACGCTCGAGCGGCTGCAATCCGATCATGGGCTGGAACAGGCGTTCGACCAGCTCTATGCGAGCCGACCCGACCCTTTCGGTGCCGCTTTGCCGCAATATCGCTATCAACGCCAGAAATACCAGCGGATGATTTCGATGCTGCCGAACCGGCCCTATCGCGATGTGCTCGACATCGGCTGCGGTCTTGGTGTGCTGGCGCGGCAATTGGCACCGTTCGGCGAAAATATTCTGGGTGTCGACATCTCGCGCAATGCCGTAGCCGAGGCGCGCGAATTGTCGCGGGGCTTCGACAATCTCGCCTTCGCGCAGGCCGACGTGATGGAGTTCGATGCCGCCGAGCGCCGCTTCGATCTGATCGTGCTGGCCGACACGCTTTATTACCTCTCGCCGCTCGGCGACGACCGACTGAAAGCGATCGCCGCCAAAATGCATGATTTGTTGGCACCGGGCGGCGTGCTGCTGCTGGTCAACCATTTCTTCTTCACGATCGATCCGGCCTCGCGGATGACGCGGCACATCCACAACGCGTTCCGCTGGGCACCCGGCCTAACCCAGACGGCCGAACATAAATGCGCGTTTTTTCTGGCGACATTGCTGGAAAAGGCCGGGGCGGAACCGGTCGGTGAGGGCGACGTTCGACGGAAGCGTGAGGTTGCAGAGGCGGAGTGAGAATTTCGAACTTACCACGCGACGCTAACATAATACGCTAGCATAATACGCTAGCATTTCAGATCGCGCGAGCCTATCTTGGGATATGAACAGCCGGCAAACCAAAACTCTGGCTTCCCTCTTCAGGGAACCGGCTGAAGCTAATATCGAATGGAATGCCATCGAGTCGCTTTTGGTGGCCGTTGGCTGCGCCATCATTGAAGGCCGAGGATCGCGGGTCCGGTTTGAGTGCGATGGCCTCATCGTGAACTTCCATCGTCCGCACCCCGGCAAGGAAGCGAAGCGCTATCAAGTACGCGATGCTCGGGAGTTTCTGGAAAAATTGGGAATCAGGCCATGAATATGCTGAGCTATAAGGGCTTTATGGCTCGGGTCGAGGTCGATACCGAAGATGCGCTGCTGATCGGCCATCTCGCCGGAATCAATGATATCGTGGGGTTTCACGCCGAGACGGTACCGGAATTGATCGAAGCCTTCCACGACGCGGTCGAGGACTATTTGGAAACCTGCGAACGCGCGGGCAAGGAACCGCAGAAATCCTATTCCGGTAAATTGATGTTCCGCGTCACCCCGAAGATCCATCAATCCGCAGCCCTTGCCGCTGAGGTGGCCGGAAAAAGTCTCAATCAATGGGGCGAAGAAGCGTTGCGCCGTCAAGCAGAAGAACAATTGACTGCGGTTGAGGCCGGATCGAAAGCACAAGCAAGATAAAGTCGATGCGAAGCGATAGCCGCGCTTCCTGCCCGTTGTATTTACCGCCTCAACTCTCGACCCGAAAATTCCGCTCGCCATTCAGCACGCCCAGCGATTTCAGCTTGCGATGCAGCGCCGAGCGCTCCATGCCGATGAAGGCCGCCGTGCGCGAGATGTTGCCGCCGAACCGCGTTACCTGTGCCAGCAGATATTCCCGCTCGAACACTTCGCGGGCATCGCGTAGCGGCAGGCTCATGATCTCGCCGCCTTTTTCCCATTTCAGCACGGTCGGTGCGATCGAGCCGATTTCGGCGGGCAGCATATCGGCGCGAATCGGGTCGCGCTGATCGCCCGGCGCCATGATCAGCAGCCAATCCACGACGTTCTTCAACTGACGCACATTGCCCGGCCAGTCATAGGCCTGCAGCGCCGCCATTGCATCCTCGCCCAGCTCGCGCAGGCCGAGCCCGGCATTCTGCGCCGAGCGGCTCATGAAATATCGAACGAGCAGCGGGATATCCTCGCGCCGTTCGCGCAAGGCCGGCACCTTGATCGGCACGACGGACAGGCGGTAGAACAGATCCTCGCGGAACCGACCTGCGGCGATTTCCGCGCCGAGGTCGCGATTGGACGAGGCGACAACCCTGACATCGACGTCGACCCGGTTGGTGCCGCCGACGCGCTCGAACACCTGTTCCTGCAATGCGCGCACGATCTTGCCCTGAGTCTCCAGCGGCATGTCGGCCACCTCGTCCAGGAACAGCATGCCGCCATGGGCCCGCTCGAAGGTGCCGATCCGGCGCGGCGTATCCGGCCCTTCCGCCCCCGGCTCGGTGCCGAAAAGTTCGATCTCCAGCCGGTCCGGCCGCATGGTGGCGCAGTTCAACACCACGAACGCGCCCTTGGCGCGGCGCGAGCGCGCGTGCAGCAGCCGTGCTGCAACTTCCTTGCCTGATCCGGCCGGGCCGGTGATCAGAACGCGCGAACCGGTCGGCGCCACTCGATCGACCGCCTGGCGCAAATGATTCATCACGGTCGAACTACCGATCATCTCAGTATCGACGTCCGAGCGCAGCTTCAGCTCTTCGAAATCCCGACGTAATCGGGCCGCCTCGATCGCACGCTCGACCAACAGCAACAACCGATCGGATTTGAACGGCTTTTCGATGAAGTCATAGGCGCCGATCTTGATCGCGGCGACCGCCGTCTCGATCGTGCCATGACCAGAAATCATCAGCACCGGCAGGCTCGGCGCCTCGTGTCGGATGGTTTTCAGGATCTCGATGCCGTCGAGTTCGCTGCCTTGCAGCCAGATATCCAGGATGACCAGATTGGGCTGCCGCGCGCGGATTCGAGCCAGCGCCTCGTGGCTGTTGGCCGCCTCGCGCGTCGAATAACCTTCGTCCTGAAGAATGCCGGCAACCAGCATCCGGATATCGGCCTCGTCATCGACGATCAGGATATCATGCGCCATGAACGGCCACTTCCGTTTCCTTGTGCGTGTCGGCCATCGCGGGGGCCGACAGCGTGTCGTCCTTCAGCAGGGTGACGCGGCGCTTCACCGGATGCGCCGCTTCCGCGGCGAATGCCAGGCTGACCTGCGCACCGCCATCGAGCCCGTCCTGAAGCACCAGCTCGCCCGCATGGTCTTCCATGATCTTCTTGACGATAGCAAGCCCCAGTCCGGTACCTTTGGCCCGCGTCGTGACATAGGGCTCGGTCAAATTCTCGCGCCCCTCCTTGGGCAGGCCCTTGCCGTTATCTTCGACCACGAGGACCGCGCGACCGGACACGCTACGCAGTTTGACGTGAATTCGCCCCGGCGCCGGACTGGCGCCGTTGGCCTGCGCCACCTGCCGCGCCTGGATCGAATCGACGGCATTTTGCAGCAGATTGATCAGGGCTTGACTGATCTGTCGGGAATCGCAGCTGATTTCGATCGGTTCGCTTGGAATATCAACCAGAAATTCAATGTCGGCATGGGCTGTGCGTTGCAGGAATACCGCTTGGCGGGTGATTTCCTGAAGGTTTTCACGCCTCATGGTCGGCGCCGGCATGCGCGCGAAGGACGAGAATTCGTCGACCATCCGGCCGATATCGCCGACCTGGCGGATGATCGTGTCCGTACAGATTTTGAACGTCTCTGCATCAGTGGTGATTTGCGCCAGGTATTTGCGCTTCAGCCGTTCGGCCGAAAGCTGGATCGGCGTCAGCGGATTTTTCATTTCATGGGCGATTCGGCGCGCGACATCAGCCCACGCCGCCTTGCGCTGCGCCCCCAGCAATTCGGTAATGTCGTCGAAGGTGACGACGAAGCCCGGTGTTTCACCCGGTCCGCGCTCATTGGCGATGCGGACCAGCAGCACGGTGGCGGTGCCGCGCATCAGCAGTCGGATTTGCGCTTCGACCTGACGTTCGGGAAGCGCGAAGGCTTCCTTGATCAGCGGCGCCATTTCGGGCACGATCCGCGCCAAGGGCTGGCCAAGGCACTGATCGAAATCGATGCCGAGCAGCGTCGAGGCCGAGCGGTTGGGCAGATGGATCAACCCCTGCTCGTCGAGCCCGATGACCCCGGCGGAAACGCCCGACAGCACGGCCTCGGTGAAGCGACGGCGCAGATCGAGCTGGCGGTTGGCCTCGACCAACTCGCTTTGCTGGCTTTCCAACTGGCCGGTCATGCGGTTGAAGGCGCGGCTCAAACTGCCGAACTCGTCGTTTTCATCGACCTCAAACACGCGCGCCGACAGATCGCCGCCGCGCACCTGTTCTGCGGCGGTGACCAACCCGCTGATCCGTCGCGAAATCTGGGTCGCAATATTGAGGCCGAACCAGACCGCCGCCAGCAGCAGCAGCATGGCAAACGCACCGAAGATCAGCATGAAGCCGTTCTGAAAGGCCGAGCGCTGGCCCTCGCGCCGCTCATATTGCTCGACCGCTTCGTCATTAGCCTGAATATGCTGCAACACGCGCGGTTCGACCGGTCGGCCGACATAGAGCATCATGTTGGGAAACTGCTTCAGGCGAACCAGTGCCCAGACGCGATCCTCGTTGGTGACGATGGCAACGCCGTCATCCTTGGCCTTTTGCAGCGCCTCGTCGGGCGGCCGCTCGAAATCGAGCGTGAAGGCCAGGGCCGAGCGGCCCAGGACGCGCAGCAGATAGACTCCCGAGATCGTCTGTTCGACCTCGTAGACCGCGGCCTCGCTCAGCGAGCGGACCCGAACCTCATCCTCGATGAGATCGTTCAGTGCCCCCGGCCCGCTGACGACCGCGAGGGCGCTGCGGTCGATATCGGTCGCCATGCCGATTGCATCGCTCTCGATATTGCGATGATGCTCTTCCAGGTAAGCCTGGGCGACTGCGCGGGATTCGAGCAGTGCCGTCTGCACGGTTTCGCTGAACCAGGATTGCAGGCCGATCGACAGGAACAAATAGGAGAAAACTGCGACGATGATGGTCGGCGTCACCGCGATCGCCGAGAACATCACCACGAGGCGGGTATGCAGCCGCGATCCAGCCAGACCGCGGCGGCGCTGGGCCCAGATTTCCACCAAACGCTGCGCCACCACCGCGCCGAAGATCAGCAGCAACACCAGATTGAGAATGATCAGTGCGAGGACGGTATTGGATTCAAGCCCGATATCCGGCGTGTTGGTGATCGTCACATAAGTGACGATGCCCGACATGACCGCCGCGAGCAGCAGCACGACCGCCGCCTTGCGTTCCAGCCGCACACGTCGGGCCCAGGCAGACAATCGGTGCCAGGAAGAAACCCGAATAGGGTCGAGGGGGATATCGCTGCTCATCTTCCGCTCGCGGACGGCATCGCCCGAGGCATCCTCTCTCGCTGAAATGCGCGTAACCGCGTTACTTTAGGCCTCGAACGACCTGAATGTCCAATTCGCGGATTTTTTTACGCAGGGTGTTGCGATTGACGCCGAGCAATTGCGCCGCCTTGATCTGGTTGCCGCGGGTTGCCTCCAGGGTCAATTCGATCAGCGGGCGCTCGACCTCGCGCACGACCCGGTCATAGAGACCGCCGGCCGGCAGATCATCCTTGTGGGCCGCGAAATATTCCTTGAGATGCCGCTCGACCGCCTGGCCCATTCCTTCACCGGCCTCCGCCTCACCCGCGCCGGACTGCGGCGCCAGATGCTCCAGTTCCAGAGCGATCACATCGACATCAAGCACTTCCTGGGCATAGAGCGCGGTGACCCGTTGAACCAGATTCTCCAACTCTCGGACATTGCCGGGCCAGCGATTGGCCTTGAGGCGCTCAATCGCCGCCGCGGTAAAAGTCTTTTGCGGTGGTCCGCCGCGGCCCAGGAAATGCCGGACGAGCGCCGGCACATCCTCGACCCGCTCGCGCAGCGGCGGCAACCGGATCGGCACGACGTTCAGACGATAAAACAGATCCTCGCGAAATAGCCCCTGCCGGATCAGTTGGCGCAGGTCGCGATGGGTCGCCGCGACGATCCGGACATTGGTGCGCACCGTGCTGCGCCCGCCGACCGGAGTATACTCGCCCTCCTGGAGCACGCGCAGCAGCCTGGTCTGCGCCTCGATCGGCATGTCGCCGATCTCGTCGAGAAACAGCGTGCCGTCCTGCGCCTGCTCGAAGCGCCCTTGGTTGCGCGCGACGGCGCCGGTAAACGCACCTTTTTCATGGCCGAACAATTCGCTCTCGATCAATTCGCGCGGGATCGCCGCCATATTGACCGCGACGAAATTGCCGCTGCGGCGCTTGCCGTAATCATGCAGCGCGCGCGCCACCAATTCCTTGCCGGTCCCGCTTTCGCCCGCGATCATGACCGTGAGGTCGGTGCCCATCAGCCGGGCCAGCGTGCGATAAATCTCCTGCATTGCCGGCGAACGCCCGATCAGCGGCAATTGCTCGCCGGCCTGTTCGTCCTCTTCGGACGGCAGCGGCGCGGCCGGGCCGGACAAGGCGCGCTCGACCATGTTGATCAGTTCGCGCAGATCGAACGGTTTCGGCAGATAATCGAACGCACCGCGCTCGGTCGCCTTGACCGCGGTCAACAAGGTGTTTTGCGCGCTCATGACAATAACGCGCAGATCGGGGCGAAGCTTTTTGATGCGCGGCAGCAGATCAAGGCCATTTTCGTCCGGCATGACCACATCGGTGATCACCAGATCGCCCTCGCCATGTTCGACCCAGCGCCAAAGCTGTGTCGCATTGCCGGTGGTTCGGACGTCATAGCCGAGCCGACCGAGCGCCTGATTCAGGACCGTTCGGATGGCCCGGTCGTCGTCGGCGATCAGGATTGTCGACGCATTCATCTCTAAGGTGCTCCATCGCGCATGGCCATCGGCAACAGCACCCGAAACTGGGTACGCCGCGGT
>JBAVTK010000401.1:0-5222 GCA_049696095.1 Aliidongia sp.
CTTCCAACCAACACGCCTTACGGGACCGCTGGTGATTTCCCGCTTCTTTTGATAGTATTTGTTACTCTTATTGCGGGTACTGGACGATTTTTGACGGGACAAAGACGCCCGTTACTAGAATAGCACTGGTTGTGTCACTTGAATTCTTGACGATCCCCCAGTGTTGATCTATTGCTGGAAAATTAATTTCGAGAACGTACCGATCATGCCAGCAGATTCTCCGCGCAAGCGACCCGTTCGTCGGCGACCCAAATTAGATCAACCAAACCCGATCGATGCTCATGTCGGCCGGCGAGTCCGGCTTCGCCGAATATTGCTCGGTCTCAGTCAGGAGCGGCTGGGCGCGGCCATCGGCCTTACTTTTCAGCAGATCCAGAAATACGAGCGCGGCACCAACCGGATCGGCGCGAGCCGTCTGTGGGAGCTATCGACCGTGCTCGGCGTACCCGTACAGTTCTTCTTTGGCGAATTAGCGGCAGAGACACTGGCCCAAATGAGCGTCATCACGTCGCGCGAAATCGTTGCCGATCCCGACGGCGTCGCGATTTCCGCCTTCTCGGCGGCGAGTGCTCGTCCAGAGACGTTGGATCTCATGCGGGCCTTCGATCGTATTCCGGCGGATGCGATGCGTCAGCGGCTCTGTGAGCTTACCAAGATGATTGCCGCGGAATTCGAGAACAAGGCCCCCGGCGGCACATCCTGATCGGCCGCGCCGAGGAGGTCTGCATGTGATTTCCGCGATGTTCCTTGACGAGGGACCGCGGTGTCTCGCATGAAGGAAGCTCCCGCCGCTTCCTGGCGGCTTCGTTGTCATGCTGTCGGCGTCGACGCCGCCCCTGATCGGGCAGCCGCCGCTTAGGAAAGGATCGAGCTTGAGCAAGACCGATTACGTGTTCACGAGCGAATCCGTATCCGAAGGCCACCCGGATAAGGTTTGCGATCGTATCTCCGATACCATCGTCGACACCTATCTCGCGGCCGACCCCTACGCGCGGATCGCTGTCGAGACCCTGGCAACGACCAATCGCATCGTCCTTGCCGGCGAAGTGCGCGGACCGGCCTCGGTGACGCATGACCATCTGATTGAAGCCGCTCGCCGCGCCGTTCGCGAGATCGGTTACGAACAGGATGGCTTTCACTGGAAAAATGCGGAAGTCCAGTGCTACGTCCATGAGCAATCGGTCGATATCGCCCAGGGCGTCGATGCCGCCGGCAACAAGGACGAAGGGGCCGGCGATCAGGGCATCATGTTCGGTTACGCGGTGCGCGAAACCGAGGATCTGATGCCAGCACCGCTTTATTACGCGCATAATATCCTGCGGTCGCTGGCCGAAGCGCGGCATTCCGGTGCGGCTCCGCATCTCGGCCCCGACGCGAAGAGCCAGGTCAGCCTGCAATATGTCAATGGCAAGCCGGTTCGAGCGACCTCGGTCGTGGTCTCGACCCAGCATTCCGAGGCGGTCGATGTCGCCGAGGTGCGCGAGATCGTGCGTCCTCACGTCCTGAAGTTCCTGCCGGAAGGCTGGATGTGCGATGAAGAACATTTCTACGTCAACCCGACCGGCCGCTTCGTCATCGGCGGCCCGGATGGCGATGCTGGCTTGACCGGTCGCAAGATTATCGTCGATACCTATGGCGGTGCAGCCCCCCATGGCGGCGGCGCCTTTTCCGGCAAGGATCCGACGAAGGTCGATCGCTCGGCGGCCTATGCTGCTCGTTATCTGGCCAAAAATGTCGTCGGTGCCGGGCTCGCTGAACGCTGCACCATCCAGCTGGCCTATGCGATCGGGGTCGCCCGCCCACTTTCCGTTTATATCGATACGGCCGGTACTGGTCAGGTCGATGAAGCGAAGCTGTCAACGATTCTCCAGCAACTGGTCGATCTCAGCCCACGCGGCATCCGCACGCATCTCGGTCTCAATCGGCCGATCTATGCACGCACCTCAAGCTATGGCCATTTCGGCCGCAAGCCGGAGGCTGATGGCGGATTCTCATGGGAGCGGCTCGATCTGGTCGATCAACTCAAAGCAGCGTTCTGACAAAGTGACCAATGATCCGCCCGGCCCTGCCGGGCGGCGCGATCGTTTGCATGGTCGGCGGCGCGGCCACAAGCTGCGCCCGGGCCAGCAGGCGCGACTCGAAACCGGGCTGGCGGCGCGTCAGACGACGGTTGCCGCGATCGCCGCCGCCGGTCCCGCCGGTATTTTCCCGTTACCACCCCGCGAAATCTGGTTGGAAGTCGGCTTCGGTGGCGGCGAACATATCGCATGGCAGGCCGCACAGAATCCCGAGATCGGGCTGATCGGTTGCGAAGTGTTCGAGACCGGCATCGTCACTTTGCTGGCCCATCTCGACGAAGCCGCGCATGACAATGTCCGTATCCTGGTCAATGATGCCCACTTGGCCCTCGATATCCTGCCCGAGGCGAGCTTGGCGCGCGCCTTCATTCTGTTTCCGGATCCCTGGCCCAAGACCCGCCACCATAAGCGCCGCTTCGTGTCACCTGCCACGATGGATAGTTTGGCGCGCGCGATGCGCTGCGGCGGCGAGTTGCGTCTGGCAACCGACGATGTCGCCTATCTCCGGGTGATGCTGGAGGTCGCCTGTGGCCATCCTGATTTCGAATGGTTGGCGCGCCGGCCGGTGGATTGGCGTGAGCGGCCGGCCGATTGGCCGCAGACGCGCTACGAGGCCAAGGCGATCCGCCAGGGCCGCCCGCCCGCCTTCTTGCGTCTGGTCCGACGCCCGCGCTGAGGTGCTCATCTCGTAGGCAAAAAAAACGCGTTCCGATCAGATCCGATCGGAACGCGTTTTAAATTCTCCCGCTCTCTCCATTGGAACATGGAAGAGAGCGGGACTGGACTACTCGTCCGTGCTGTCGGCCGTGTCGGCCTCTTCTTCGGAATCGCCGTCATCCGCGCCATCGGTCTTGTCCGTGCGGGCACGCATCGCGGCCCCCAGGATGTCGCCCAGGCTGGCACCGGAATCCGACGAACCGTATTCGGCCATCGCCTTCTTTTCTTCGTCGACTTCGCGGGCCTTGATCGACAGCGTGACCTTGCGCGTGGCCTTGTCCATCGCCGTGACCTTGGCATCGACCTTTTCGCCGATGGCGAAGCGGTCGGGCCGCTGTTCGCTGCGATCGCGCGACAGTTCCGATTTGCGGATGAAACCGGGCATGCCGTCGGCCGAGGTGACTTCGAGACCGTTTTCGGTGATCTGGGTCACCGTGCAGGTCACGACATCGCCCTTCTTGAGCTTGGCCAGGCTCTCGACATAGGGATCTTCCGAGAGTTGCTTGATGCCGAGCGAGATGCGTTCCTTCTCGATATCGACATCCAGCACCTTGACGCGGACCGTATCGCCCTTCTTGTAATCCTGAACCGCTTCCTCGCCGGCGCGGGCCCAGTCGAGGTCCGACAAATGGACCATGCCGTCGATATCGCCAGGCAGGCCGACGAACAGGCCGAACTCGGTGATGTTCTTGATTTCGCCCTCAAGCTCGGACTCGACCGGATGCTGCTCGATGAAGCTGTCCCAGGGATTGGCCAGGGTCTGCTTCAGGCCGAGCGAGATACGGCGCTTGGACGGATCGACATCAAGCACCATGATTTCGACTTCTTGCGATGTCGAAACGATCTTGCCCGGATGTACGTTTTTCTTGGTCCAAGACATTTCCGAGACGTGGACGAGGCCCTCGACACCCGGCTCCAATTCGACGAACGCGCCGTAATCGGTGATGTTCGTGACGCGGCCGGTATAGCGCGCGCCCGCTGGGTATTTCAGATCGACGCCTTCCCACGGATCGGCTTCGAGCTGCTTCATACCGAGCGAAATGCGCTGTGTCTCGGGATTGAAGCGGATGACCTGCACCTTGACCGACTGGCCGATATGCAGTGCTTCCGACGGATGATTGATGCGACGCCAGGCGATGTCGGTGACATGCAACAGACCATCGACGCCGCCCAGATCGACGAACGCGCCGTAATCGGTGATATTCTTGACCACGCCGTTGAGGATCTGGCCTTCCTTGAGGTTGGCGACCAGTTCCGAACGGGCCTCGGCGCGGCTTTCTTCAAGCACGGCACGCCACGACACGACGATATTGCCGCGTGAGCGGTCCATCTTGAGAATCTGGAAGGGCTGCGGCGTGCCGATCAGCGGCGTGATATCGCGCACCGGGCGGATATCGACCTGGCTGCCCGGCAGGAACGCAACGGCACCGGAAAGATCGACGGTGAAGCCGCCCTTGACGCGACCGAAGATCACGCCGGTCACCCGCTCATTGGCGGTAAAGCTCTTTTCCAGGAGCGTCCAGGCTTCCCCGCGGCGGGCCTATTCGCGGCTGAGCTGGGCTTCGCCGTGCTTGTCCTCCATCCGTTCGAGATAGACTTCGACGATATCGCCGACCTTGATCTCGGCGGGCTTGCCGGGGACGGAAAATTCCTTGAGGGGGACGCGGCCTTCGGATTTGAGGCCGACATCGATCAGCACCATGTCGTTTTCGACCGCAATGACGTGGCCCTTGACGACGGTGCCTTCGAGGCTGGAGGAAGTGCCGAGCGATTCATCGAGCAGAGCGGCGAAGCTCTCCTTGACGTGGGACTCGGCGTGAATTGCAGAAGCCATCGGCTCTCCTAGATCCCAAACGATTCAACCGACTCACCTGAGATCGCGGCGAGCCAGCCGACCGCCGACGAGCGCGGGCGCGGCGATAAAGACCCGTATTCAGAAAAAGGCACCGCCGGCCGGTCCGCCTTGAACGGGCCGGGTAAGATAGCGGCGCCGGACCAACGACCGTGACGGAGCGACAAGCGCGCCCCGACAAACGACCGTGACCCGTCTTCGGCTGCAAAGCGGGCGACTCTATACTCTCCGCTCCGCTTCGCCGCAACTGCTTAGGCGCGGCGAGGCAAGAAACCCAGGCGTTTTATCCCGGTCGTGCCGCAGAAGGCGCAAACAACGCCTCGACCAACGGGGCGATTTGCGCGAAGACCGCGTCGGCATCAAGCGTCGTGGTATCGAGCAATATGGCATCGGCCGCGGGTTTCATTGGCGCCGAGGCGCGGCTACTGTCGCGGGCGTCGCGCGCCTGAAGATCGGTCAGCACCGCCTCGAGCGACGGCGCTTCGCCGCGGGCGGCCAGTTCCTTGTGCCGCCGCACCGCCCGTGCGTCGTCGCTGGCGGTGATATAGAGCTTTAAGGGCGCCCGCGGACAGACC
>JBAVTK010000402.1:0-4359 GCA_049696095.1 Aliidongia sp.
CAGCTTGCCGCCAAGCCCCCGATCCACGTGCTCCACGATGCCTCCAAAGCTATATCCCCAGCATGTTGGGGATATAGCCAAAGGCGCCCGCAATATCTAGACTCCAAAAATGAGGGGAGTCGTGAGGTATGAACCAAGTCCCGGCTATGACGCTATTTCCAATAACAAAGTAACATCGAATTCATCAACCTCCGGCAAACCCGGCGCGGTTCATCCGGCGCCTTCCGGGCGATCTATTTGGCGGCACTGCCTGATTGCGCGCTGGTCCTGCATGCGTTCGAGAAAAAGACGCGGCAAACATCGCAACGGGACATTGAGCTTGCCGCCCAACGGCTGAGGAATTGGAGGGTTTGACGTATGGAAACCGAATCATTTGCCGACATATTCGATGCGCTCGCCGACACTCCCGCCGAGGCCGCGAACATGAAGGCCCGCGCCGATCTGCTGGCCGGCATCCGCGATCGGGTGAAATCCTGGGATCTCCCGCAAGAGCAAGCGGCATCTCGTCTCGGCCTGACCAGGCCTCGTCTCAACGATCTGATGCGCGGCAAGCTCGATAAGTTTTCCTTGGATGCCCTCGTCAACATTGCCACTTCGGCTGGCTTCGTCCTGCGTATCGAACTGGCCGATGTCGCTTGACCGCCGGAAGCGATCGGAAGGGCAATAGCCGATTGCGCTTCTTCTGCTGACCGCCGGACCTGGACGGTGCGGGGCGCGACCGAGCGCCCCGCCTCTCATCCTCAGCGGCTACCGCATCGAGCGGCGGCGGCTTACCCGTTCCGGCGTTGCCGGCGTCGCTGATGCCGCCACCGTCTTTGGTGCGACGAACGGTTCTTTCAGGAACTTCCAGAGCAGGTGCCGCTCGCCCTGGGTCATGTCGCGGGTCACCGGCATGAACAGGTAATCCTCGAAATTGGCCGGATCGGTCAGCTTCAGCAGTATGTCCTTATAGGCGTAGATCTGCGCGGGATCGTCGAGCCTCAGCCAATTATCCATGCACGGCGCCATCGCGTTCCAATTGGCGAGGACATGGCAATAGACATTGTCCCAGGTCGGCGGCAACTCGCCGACCGCGGTTTCGAGCGGGATCGTCCGCGCATACATATAGGTGTAGGTCTGCGTGTCGAGATCCGCGCCGGGCGCCGGTATGCCCGAGGCATCGGCGACCGGCACATAGGCGATGACCCGGTGCGACAATCCCTCGGGATATTGGCTGTCGACGGGCACCGACAGGACGCCTTGGGCATCGGTCCTCATCTCGGTCGACTTCAGGGTTGTCATAACCTCTTTGGGGAATTCAAAATGTTGCTCGTACACCGTGACGGCAATTGACTGGCGAAGCGGCACACCGTCGCGATAGGCCTGGAACCGCGCCGTCACATTATCGCCTTCGTTAAGATAGAGGTTCGGCGTCTCCGGGATCACGCGGATCGGGACTTCGGTGAGCAGAACCGTGCTCGGCCCCTGGCGTAACTGCAATGTCGAACCGGGCCGGATCGGCCCCACCATACCTTGGATCGGGGCGGTCACGATTCCGGCGCTCGCCTCGTAAGCCCGGCGATCATACTGGGCATAGTCAAAGGTCGCGAGCGGGATCACCTGGCCGTCTTGAGTGACGCAGTCAACCGAGATCGGACCCAGCTCCTTCTTGGTCAAAAGCGTCCGGTCGATTTCGGGGATGGAATTCGACAAATCCATCGTCACGGTCTGGTCGGTGACGCGCACGAACGCGCTGCCCAGCCCCGCGGGGTTGGCGCCCACCGGAACCAGCGTCCGATCGCCCGGCTCATGAGCCGGTTCGCCCTCGCGCCACAGGCCGATCACGCCGACCATCAGGCTGCGCGCCGGGTTGGGCTGAAAGCCGCCGCCGGTCAGCTTGGTGATCAGCTTTGCGGCCTGCTGCGTGGCAAGGTCGGAGCCATTCGAGAGGCCGAGATCATTATAATAGACGGTGCGATAGGTATTGAAGCGCACGGTCAATCCCCGCACGCCCGGCTGGTTCAGTGCGGCCTGCAAGCGCTGCAGGGCGGGTGAGTCGAAGGCGTCGATTGTCAGTCCGTCGGCCTTGGCGAAGGAGGTTTGCCAGACCACCGAGGCGACGCCCGCGATCATGTTGTTGGTCGGCGTGCGGGAGAAGTTGATATAGCGGTCCGTCATCCGCGAGGTGCGCGGCAGCAGGATTCGATAGCCGCCCTTGATGCCGAACAGCATGCTGTTGAAAAAGAGCTGCGAGGAATACGGGCCATAGGGTTCGGCATCAACCAGCATGCCGGTATAGGCGGCCGGCGCCGCCATGAACGGGTCATTGGTTTCGACGCCGTTGCCGAGGTCGAACCCGCACACGGTAGACTCGTAGAAGGGCGAGCGATAGGTGCCGTCAGGATTCCAACTATAGGTATCCTCGCCCAGGACCTGCTCGATCGCCTTTCGGCGGAACGCCTGGACGCGATCATGGGCGGTCTGATAGACGGTTTCGCAAGTATCCTCGTCGTAATTAACGGGATAATTGTTGGTCGTGACCGGATCCCAAGCGATTTTACCTTTGAAGTAGATCCGGGGCGTTTCGAGGACGCTCATGGCGTGGCTCCCTTGTGCGAGGGCGTATAGACGAAGGCCGGCCCGGCGACCGTCGGCGACCCGGCGGTGAGCGGCACGGTCAGCGCATGGAGGGTCGCCATGCGCAGATCGAACATCGCGCGCACAGCGTTGCCGAGTGCCCCCTCGCTATTGCCGGTGACCGCTTGCTGCAAGGCATCGACCATCGCCGTATAGGCCGCATTGCAGGCGGCCTGAGCGGCCCGCGCGGCATCCGTGGCGCCCGCGAAATTATAGGTGCTGGGATCGGGGATCGCCGGATAGACCTCGTCCCAATCGACACCGAGCGCCGCCGGGCCCCAAGTATAGCCTAGCTCGTTATTCGCCTTGGTCAGCACCTTGTTATGGAAGATCTCGCCGAATCGATAGTAATGGGCGAGGTCGCCCTGGAAATCGAGCGGGTCATTTGCCGTGCCTTCGCCTTCCGACACGATTTTCTCGATGGCGTTGTGCGCGTCCGCATAATTGTTCACGGCGAAGAGCTGACCGGCGAAGAACTGATTATCGACGATCTGGTTGCGGTTCGGGGTCCAGTCCGTCGGCGGCAAGGTCGAGAGCAACTCGTCCAGTGCCGCATAGAACTGGCCGATCGTGACCGCTTCGTCCTCGCCGGCCGTCAGCGCCCGCGCGATCGGAAACTCGATCGGGTCCTCGGGCGTTTCGATCGCCATGCCCTGTCCCATCGCCTCACGCGAGAAGGGAAGGATATGGACCACCAGCGGCACACCGCCCGGGCCGATATCGCCGGGAAGCGGCCCCGGATAGACCGGCGGGTGCAAGATCGGATAGCCACCCAGCGCATTCGTAATGTTCGACACCAGGGTCATATGGATCATTTCTTGGAGCGCGATCGATTTGAGCCGCCCCGCGGCGGCCGGATTGGTCCCCGGCCGGATCGAATAAAGCGGGTAGAGATAGGGGGGGAGGGTGGCGAATTCGACGTTGATCGCCGTCTGCAGCATACGCCGCGCGTCGGCTAAGGTTCTGTGCTGTCCGAGTCTCAAAAATATCATGATTGCGTCTCCTCTGCACAACAACAGATTGCTATCATGCCAATGATGTTCTCTGTAGTAAAGAGAATTTCCGGTCATAAGAGAAAGGTTTTGGGTGTATCGGGCGGCGCCCCGTGCGGACGACCGGCCGCGCTGGGTCGCCGGAAGACGACCGCGTGCGGTGGGGCAACAGGGCCGAGCCGTCGCCAGGTCGGCCAGCGCTCAGCCCGTCATGCGCATTTTAGGATGGTGTGCGCCCGTTCGCACGATCGCGCATTGTTGGCCGGTCGGGTTTACGCGCCACGGCGAAACGTGACGATCTTGGACATGAAGGCCAGCTCGGTGCAGATCGTTTCGAACCCGGCCGCACCGAACAGGGCCGTCAGATCCTCGTGCAGATAGCTCGCATAATAGGGTTCGTGGAACTTGACCGGAAACAGATCGAGCAGCCCGTCATAGTCCGGCCGGTCGCCGGTTTGCAGGCTGTCGATCAGGATGCACACCCCGCCCGGCCGGATCAGGCGGGCGAGTTCATCTGCGACCTCGCGGCGGGCCTTGGGCGGCAATTCGTGGAACAGATAGATCGCGGTCGCGATGTCGTAGCTGGCATCCGGTTCCGGCACGTGCTCGGCCGGGGCGGCGATGAAATCCGTGCCGGACCAGCCGGCCAGCGCTGCGCGCGCTTCGTCCAGATAGAACGGGCTGAGGTCGAGCGCGGTCACGGCGAGCTTCGGCCAGTTGTTCTTGATCTCGCGCAGGAACCGGCCGGTGC